>CANGFJ010000101.1 GCA_947453065.1 Pseudomonadota bacterium | reverse complement strand
GGTCGGCCATGGATGGCCGACCCGAGCTGACGGGGATGTGGTTTTGCGACCCCGTCGTGCCCAGCGCGCACGACGGCGCCAAGCCGCGAAGTCCGGGGGCGATCTTCAGCCGTTCGACGCTTCCGGCAACGACCGCGGCTCGACGTACGAAATCGGCGCCTGCTCCGGCTTCTCGAAGATCACCTCTTCCCAGGCCTCAGGATCAGCCAGCAGGCCCCTCAACAGGCGGTTGTTGAGGCCGTGCCCGGACTTGTAGCCCGAAAACTCGCCGATGAGGCTGTGGCCCAGCAGGTAGAGATCACCGATGGCGTCGAGGATCTTGTGCTTCACGAACTCGTCTTCGGAACGCAAGCCGTCCTCGTTCAGCACCTTCGACTCGTCCAGCACGATGGCGTTGTCGAGGTTGCCGCCCAACGCGAGGTTGTGGGCGCGCATGGTCTCCAGGTCGCGCATGAACCCGAAGGTGCGTGCGCGGCTGACTTCCTTGAGGTAGGTCGTGGTCGAGAAGTCCATGGAGGACTTCTGCGAATGCTTCTGGAAAACCGGGTGGTTGAACTCGATCTCGAAGTTCACCTTGAAGCCGTCATACGGGTCAAAGCGCGCCCACTTGTCGCCGTCGCGCACTTCGATGGGCTTTTTCACGCGCACGAAACGTTTCGGCACGCTTTGCTCGGCGATGCCGGCGGACTGCAGCAGGAACACAAAAGGGCCGGCGCTGCCGTCCATGATGGGCACTTCGGGTGCACTGACCTCAACGATGACGTTGTCGATGCCCAGGCCCGCGAACGCAGACAGCAGGTGCTCGACGGTGGACACCTTGGTGTCACCATTGACCAGTGTCGTGCCGAGCCGGGTTTCGCCGACATTCTGGGCGATAGCGCGGACTTCGGGGCTGCCCGGCAAGTCGACGCGACGGAAGACGATGCCCGTATCGGGCTCGGCGGGCCGCAAGGTCATGAAGATCTTGGTGCCCGTGTGCAGACCCACGCCAGTGGCGCGGATGCTGTTTTTGAGAGTGCGTTGACCGACCATATATAAGGAGTGGCGCGCGGTAGCCCTGATGGGCGGCTACCGTACCACAACCCCCGCCGGCGGTCAGGCCGGCGGAGTGGTCTGCGGCCTTTAGTCGGCCTGGCGGCGCAGGAAGGCCGGAATGTCCAGCAGGTCTTCCTTCATCGTCTCGACCTGCAGACCATCGCCCACAGCGCGCTTCTGGCTGTGACGGCTGATGGTCGGCTGGTCATAGTCGTTGTAGTTGACGACCGACGGACGACCGGCAGGCTTGGGCACCACGCGCATCGCCGATTCGCGATGCAGGGGCATTTCACGCGGCACTTCGCGAGGCTGCTGACGCGAGGTCGGCTGGATCGCCGCACGGTTGAGGCCCGTGGCGACGACCGTGACGCGCAGCTCGTCGGTCATCTCGGGGTCGATGACCGTGCCGACGACGACGGTGGCGTCTTCGGAGGCAAACTGCTTGACGATGTTGCCGACTTCCTGGAACTCGCCGATCGACAGGTCCATGCCTGCAGTGACGTTCACGAGGATGCCGTGGGCACCGGCCAGATCGATGTTCTCGAGCAGCGGCGACGACACGGCGGCTTCAGCGGCCATGCGCGCGCGGCCTTCGCCGGTCGCGACGCCCGTGCCCATCATCGCCATGCCGGTTTCGGCCATGACGGTGCGCACGTCGGCGAAGTCGACGTTGATCAGACCCGGACGGGTGATCAGCTCGGCGATGCCCTGGACGGCGCCCTGCAGCACCTGGTTGGCGGCCTTGAAGGCATCCAGCAGCGTGGTGGAGGCGCCGAGCACGGTCAGCAGCTTCTGGTTGGGGATGGTGATCAGCGAGTCGACGTACTTGGCCAGCTCGGAGATGCCGTTGTCGGCGGCCAGCGCGCGCTTGCCACCTTCCATCTCGAAGGGACGGGTCACGACGGCGACGGTGAGGATGCCCATCTCTTTGGCGACCTGGGCCACGATCGGGGCGGCGCCGGTGCCGGTGCCACCACCCATGCCGGCGGTGATGAAGAGCATGTCGCAGCCTTCGATCATCTCGACGATGCGTTCACGGTCTTCGATGGCGGCCGCGCGACCCACTTCCGGGTTGGCGCCAGCGCCAAGGCCCTTGGTGATGTCGCCGCCGATCTGCAGCGCGGTCTTGACCTTGGAGTGCTTGAGGGCCTGGGCGTCCGTGTTGACGCACATGAAATCGACCCCATCGATGCCACAGGTGGCCATGTGTGACACGGCGTTGCCGCCGCCACCGCCAATCCCGATGACCTTGATCACAGCGCTCTGGCTGTAGGCGTCCATTAGTTCAAACATTGGCGTCAGCTCCTCACGGTAACCATTTTAATTAGAAATTTCCCTTGAACCAGGAACTCATGCGCTCGAGGACACCACCCACGTTGCCGGGCAGCGCACGGCCGCGGCGAGCAGGGGTGGCATTTTCCCGGCCGTAGAGCAGCAGGCCCACGCCGGTGGAATGAATCGGGTTCTGGACGACCTCGGGCATGCCCTTGACGAGCTGGGGCAGGCCCAGGCGCACCGGCATGTGGAAGATTTCTTCAGCGAGGTCGATGGCGCCTTCCATCTTGGCACTGCCACCCGTTAGTACGATGCCGGCAGCGATGACTTCTTCGAAGCCGCTGCGCCTGAGTTCGTCGCGGATCAAGCCAAAGAGCTCCTCGTAGCGGGGCTCGACGATCTCGGCCAGTGTCTGGCGAGCCAGGCGGCGCGCGGGGCGGTCGCCGACACTCGGGACTTCGATGCTTTCGTCGGGATTGGCCAGCTGGGAGAGCGCACAGGCATAGCGGATCTTGATGTCTTCGGCATATTGCGTGGGCGTGCGCATCGAAACGGCAATGTCGTTGGTGACCTGGTCACCAGCGATTGGAATGACTGCAGTATGACGTATCGCACCACCAGAAAAAACAGCTAAGTCAGTCGTTCCACCACCAATATCAACGATACAGACGCCGAGTTCCTTTTCGTCTTCGGTGAGCACGGCATAACTGGACGCGAGTTGCTCAAGAACGACATCCACGACGGTCAATCCACAGCGCTGCACGCACTTCACGATGTTCTGCGCAGCGCTCTCGGCACCCGTGACGATGTGGACTTTGGCCTCGAGGCGGACGCCCGACATGCCGATCGGATCGCGAATGCCTTCCTGGCCATCGATGATGAATTCCTGCGGCAGGACATGCAGGATCTTCTGGTCCGCGGGAATGGCGACGGCCTTGGCGGCATCGATCACATGCTCGACATCGGCTGGCGTGACCTCACGGTCGCGGATGGCCACGACGCCGTGGGAATTGAGGCTGCGCACATGGCTGCCGGCGATGCCGGCGTAGACCGCGTTGATCTCGCAGTCAGCCATCAGTTCGGCCTCCTCGACCGCACGCTGGATGGACTGGACGGTGGACTCGATGTTCACCACCACGCCCTTTTTCAGTCCGCGCGAAGGGTGCGAACCGCGTCCGACCACCTCGAGGCTGCCATCCGGCAGGATCTCGCCCACGAGGCAGACGACCTTGGAGGTGCCGATGTCCAGGCCCACTATCAAATTTCTGTCCGACCGCTTAGCCACTGCTGCGGCCCTCCTTGTCTGAGCGCCAGCCCACGGCAAAGCCGTTGGCGTAGCGCAGGTCTATGTAGGCGATATCCTGGGCACGCGCGCCGACGATGCGGGAGGCGGCGACCATGAAACGGTTGAAGCGCTCGTCCACCTGGTAGCGACCGAGCCGCAGGACGACGCCATTGTCGAGCGAGAATTCCCAGGCGCCGCGGGCGTCGAGCGTGACCTGCGAGAGGCGCATGCCGGCCTCGGTGAGTCGGCCCTGCGCGGCCAGGTAGCGCTGCGTGACCAGCACCTGCGTGCCGGCAGGGCCGACCAGTGCGGGCAGCTCGGCCGGCACGTGCTGCAGGTCGTTGGCGAAGACCTCGCCACGCTGATTGAGCAGGCCGGTTTCGCCCCAGCGGGCCACCGGCACCTGCTCGACGACGTAGATGGACAGGCCATGCGGCCAGCTGCGGCCGACGGTCACGCTGTCCACCCAGGGAATGCGGCGCACGGAGCGGCTGACCGCCGACAGGTCGACCGCGATCAGGCCAGCGCCACGGCTGACGCCGCGCACTGCCTTTTCCACGTCGAGCGGCGAAACACGCTGGAAACGCCCCTCAACGGCAACCGTCTGGATTGGCTGATCGAGCGAACTGCGCAGCAGGAACACGGCGGCGGCAACGCCCGCGAGCGCAGCAGCGGCGCTGCCCCAGCGCTTCCAGTCCAGCGCCGGAAGCCGCACACGCCACGCCCAACCGCCACCTTCCCGGCGTCGGCTGCGGTTGCGCTTGCGGTTTCCGATGTTGAACACGATGGCTCCTATTCCCGCGGCCGGCGAACGAAACTGGTTTCCAGCACCTGCCAGCACAGTTCATCGAAATCGATGCCCGCGGCACGTGCGGCCATGGGCACCAGGCTGTGGTCGGTCATGCCGGGGATGGTGTTGATCTCCAGCATCAGCGAGCGGCCGGACGCGTCCGACATGAAGTCCACGCGGCCCCAGCCCTCGGCACCCACGGCATCGAAGGCGGCAATGGCCAGGCTGGCCATGTGCGCCTCGGCCGGTGCCGACAGCCCCGACGGGCAGTGGTAGCGGGTGTCGTTGCGCAGGTATTTGGCTTCGTAGTCGTAGAAGCTGTTGGCGCTCTCGATGCGGATGGCCGGCAGCGCGCGACGGTGCAGCACGGCCACGGTGTATTCGGCGCCAGTGATCCAGGGCTCGGCGAACACGACGCGATCGACCGCGGCCGCCTTGCGCCAGGCGTCTTCCATGTCGGCGGCATCGGTGACCTTGCTCATGCCGACGCTGGAACCCTGGGTGGCGGGCTTGATGATCAGCGGCAGGCCCAGTTGTTCCAGCGCGAGCCGGCAGTCGGCCGCCGAACGCAGCACGACTGTGGCGGCGACACCCACGCCCACAGCACTGGCCAGGCGTTTGGTGCGCAGCTTGTCCATGCCGACGGCCGAGCCGAGCACCCCGCTGCCCGTGTAAGGCAGGCCGAGGAACTCCAGGGCGCCCTGCAGGGTGCCGTCCTCGCCGCCCGGACCGTGCAACGCGATCCACACGCGGTCGATGTGGCGATCCTTGAGTTTGGAGAGCGGCAGGTCACGCGGGTCAAAACCCTCGGCCTGGACGCCGCGGCGTTTGAGTGCCGCCAGCACGGCCTGACCGGACTTCAGCGAGATCTCGCGTTCGGTGGAGTCGCCGCCGAACAGCACGGCCACACGGCCGAACTCAGCGGGCTCGATAATGCGGCGCATGCGGGCCGGGTCGTGGGTGAGGTTCATGACGCAGCTTCTCCGACGATTCGAACTTCAGGCGTGAGCTGCTGGCCCTGCGCGCGCGCGACTTCGCGCTGCACATGGGCCATGAGCGACTCGATGTCGCGGGCGCTCGCCTGGCCTGCATTGAGGATGAAATTGGCGTGCTTGGTCGAGACGACCGCGCCGCCGATCCGGAAACCTTTGAGGCCCGTGGCCTCGATCAATCGTGCGGCATGGTCGCCGGGCGGATTGGTGAACACCGAGCCGCAGCTCCACTCGCCAATCGGCTGGGTGGCTCGGCGGTGCTCGAGCAGCGCGCGGGTGCTGTCCGCGCTGGACTCACCGTCGAAGCGCAGCGTGGCGGCCAGGAACCACTCCTGCGGAGCCGGGGGCTCGATGTGACGATAGCTGCTGCGGTACTGGCTGGCGTCGCGGACACGGACTTCGCCGTGGGCGTCGACGGTCTCGACGCTGGCGACCTGCTGCCAGGTGTCACCGCCAAATGCGCCGGCGTTCATCGCCAGCGCGCCACCCATCGTGCCCGGGATGCCGGTGAACCACTCCGCCGGTCCGAGGTTCCACTTCGCACACTGGCGGGCGAACTTGGCGCAGGGCACGCCGGCCTCGACGTAGACCTCGTGCTCGCCGCGACGCTCGATGCCCGAGAGCGCATCCTGCGTGGCGATCACCACGCCGCGAACGCCGCCGTCGCGCACCAGCAAGTTGCTGCCGAGGCCGATCCACAAGATCGGGGTACCGGCTGGCAAGGCGTGCAGGAAGGCAATGAGGTCGTCGCGATCCTGCGGCAGGAAGAACACATCGGCCGGACCGCCCACATGCCAGGACGTGTGGCGCGACAAGGGCTCGTCACGCTTCACGCGGGCAGCAAACCGGGGGTCGATGGCCAGTGTCACGGACGGCCTCTGGCAAACAGCGCGGCGAGCCTGGCCGGCAGGTCGTGCGCGGCACCGCTGATCGTACCGGCACCCATCATCGCGACCACGTCACCGGGACGCAGCAGGTCCTGCAGGGCAGTGGCGATTTCATCCACGTGTGGCACCAGCACCGGCTCGACCTTGCCGCGCGAACGCACTGCGCGGCAGATCGCGCGCGCATCGGCGCCCTCGATGGGCGCCTCACCGGCGGCATAGACCTCGGTGACCAGCAGCGCATCGGCGGTCGACAAGACGCGCGCAAAATCATCGAGCAGGTCGCGTGTGCGCGTGTAGCGATGTGGCTGGAAGACCAGCACGATGCGCCGGCCGACAAAGGCCTGGCGCAGGGCGTCGAGCGTGGCGGCGATCTCGGTGGGGTGATGGCCGTAGTCATCGATGAGGGTGACTTCACCCTCGCCCACCGGCATCTCGGCGATGTGCTGCAGGCGGCGATCAATGCCCTGGAACTGGGACAAGGCGCGCTGGATCGCTGCATCCGGGATCGACAGCTCGGTGGCCACGGCGATCGTGGCCAGCGAGTTCAGGACGTTGTGCAGGCCAGGCAGATTCACGGTGACGTCAAGGGGATCGGCATGGCCAGGACGCAGCACGCGGAAGTGGGTGCGCAGACCCTGGCGCTCGATGTCGACGGCCCGCACATCGGCCTCGGGCGAAACGCCATAGGTGACGATCGGCCGGCCGATTTCCGGCAGCAGCGTGCGCAACTCCGGGTCGTCGATGCACAGCACGGCCAGGCCGTAGAACGGCAGGTTGTGCAGGAACTCCACGAAGCTCTGCCGCAGCTTCTGGAAGTCGCCGCCGTGCGTGCCCAGGTGGTCGTTGTCGATGTTGGTGACGATGGCCATCATCGGCTGCAGGTGCAGGAACGAGGCATCGCTCTCGTCCGCTTCGGCAACGAGATAGCGGCCTGCACCGAGGCGCGCGTTGGCGTCCGCACTCTTGAGGCGGCCGCCGATGACAAAGGTCGGGTCCTCGCCGCCTTCGGCCAGCACGCTGGCGACGAGGCTGGTCGTGGTGGTCTTGCCGTGCGTGCCCGCCACGGCAATGGCATGGCGGAAGCGCATGAGCTCGGCCAGCATCTGCGCACGGGGCACCACGGGGATGCGACGCTCCAGCGCGGTGGCCACCTCCGGGTTTTCGCGGCTGATGGCTGTAGAAACCACGATGACGTCGGCACCTTCGATATTGGCGGCGGCGTGACCGATCATCACCTTCGCGCCAAGACGCTGCAGCCGGGCGGTGACGTCATTGGCGCGGGCATCGGAACCCTGGACGCTGTAACCCAGGTTCAGCAGCACCTCGGCAATGCCGCTCATGCCACTGCCGCCAATGCCGACGAAGTGGATGCCATGGATGCGGCGCATGCCATCACCGGCGCGACGGTTCATGCGGACTCCTGGGCTGCCGCGAGGCAGCGACGTAACAGTTCGGCGGCCGCATCCGGACGGGCCAGACTGCGCGCGGCCTGCGCCATCTGTGCCAGCACCGCGCGATCAGCGCAGAGACGCAGCAAAGCATCGGCAAGGCGCGTGGCGGTGAGATCGGGGTCGGCAATGCACTGGGCTGCGCCGGCCCGCACGAGGAATCCGGCGTTGTGGGTCTGGTGGTCATCGACCGCATGCGGGTAGGGCACGAGGATCGCCCCCAGGCCTGCGGCGGCGAGTTCCGAGACGGTGAGCGCGCCGGAACGACAGATGATGAGATCGGCCCAGCCATAAGCCTCGGCCATGTTCTCGATGAAGGCACTGACCTGCGCGCGCACCGGCGTCTGCGCATAGGCCGCGCGCGCGGTTTCGAGCAGGCGCTCGCCCGACTGGTGGCGCACTTCGATATCGAGGTTGCCGCGGCGCTGCATCTCGGCCAGGGCCTGGGGCACGGCGCTGTTGAGTCGCGCCGCACCGAGGCTGCCGCCCACGATAAGCAGGCGGATCGGCCCGCTGCGGCCAGCAAAACGCTGCGCCGGGTGCGGCAACGTGGCGATGTCGGCGCGCACGGGGTTGCCGATCTCGCTCACGGTGACCGAGGCAGGAAATGCGCCCGGGAAGGCTGTCAGCACTTCACGCGCCAGGTGCGCCAGGCACCGGTTGGTAAAACCCGCCACGGCGTTCTGCTCATGGATCACCAGCGGCCGGCGGCACAGCCAGGCCGCCACGCCGCCCGGCCCGGTAACGAAGCCACCCAGGCCGACGACCACGGCAGGACGGTGGCGGCGCAGGATCGAAATGGCCTGCCACAACGCGCCCGCCAGACGAAACGGTGCGGCCAGCAGGGTCGCCAGGCCCTTGCCGCGCAGCCCACCGATCGACAGCCACGCCATCGCAAAACCTTCGGCAGGCACGACGCGCGCCTCCAGACCCTTGCGCGTGCCCAGCCACAGCACTTCGCGACCCCGTTCGCGCAGCAGGCGCGCCAGCGCCAGCGCCGGGAACACATGCCCGCCGGTGCCTCCTGCCATGATCAGGACCGGAGACTGGCTCATGCCGCGGCCTCCGCTGCTGCGGCACGACGGCGCAGCGCACCGGCCATGCCCCGCACTTCGCCCGTGGCCTCGTGGTAGACACGCAGGATGATCGCCAGCCAGACGATGGCCACGAACATGCTGCTGCGGCCATAGCTCATGAACGGCAACGTCAGGCCCTTGGTGGGCAGCGCACCCATGTTCACGCCGATGTTGATGCAGACCTGGATGCCGAGCCACAACCCAAAGCTCGCGGCCACATAGGACTGGAACTTCATGCCCGCGTCAGAGGCCAGCTTGGCGATGTGGAACACGCGCCACACCAGCGCAAGGAACAGCCCCAGTGTCAGCACGACACCGGCCAGGCCCAGCTCCTCCGCCAGCACGGCGAACAGGAAGTCTGTGTGCGCTTCGGGCAGGTAGAAGAGTTTCTGCACGCTCTCGCCCAGGCCCACGCCGAACCAGTCGCCGCGACCGATGGCAATGAGCGACTGCGTGAGCTGGAAGCCCGTGTTGTAGGGATCGGCCCAGGGATCGAGGAAGCCGGTCAGCCGTCGCAGGCGGTACGGCGCGAAGGCCACGGCCATGGCGGCCAGACCACCCAGGCCGACGGTGAATGCCGCAACCCAACGCAACTGCGCGCCGGCCAGGAACAGCAAGGCAAAGCCCGTCGAGACCAGCACCGTGGCCGCACCGAAGTCCGGCTCGGCCAACAGCAACAGGGCGAAACCCAGCAGCACGAGCAGGGGCATGAACAGCCCCTTGAAGGTGGTGCGCAGTTCCGTCTCGCGGCGCACGGCGTACTCGGCGATGAACAGCAGCACGAGGACACGGGCCCCTTCGGAGGCCTGGAAGTTGAAGCCTGCGACCTGCAGCCAGCGGCGGCTGCCGTTGACCACATGCCCGAGCCCCGGCACGAGCACGGCCAGGAGCAGCACCAGGGCCAGGATCAGCAGCCCCTGCGCATACTGTTCGTAGAGCTCCGTGCGCACCATGAACAGCGCAGCGCCACAGGTCACGCTGAACAACGTGAGCGCGACCTGGCGTTCCAGGTAGGAGAACGGATTGCCACCCGCCTCGCGGGCCGCCATGGAAATCGACGCCGAGGTAACCATCACCAGACCCAGCAGCAGGATCGACAGCGCCAGGCCCACGGTGACCGGGTCCAGGCGCAGGCTGCTGCCGGGCAGCGTCAGATGCTGGGCCGGTGCAGTCGGGGTGCTCATGCTGCCAGCTCGCGCACGGCGGCCGTGAACACGTCGCCCCGATGCGTGTAGTCGCGGAACATATCGAGGCTGGCGCAGGCCGGTGACAGCAGCACGGTGTCGCCGGGCCGTGCAGCGCGGGCTGCAGCGCGCACGGCCGCTTCCAGCGTCGTGCACTGTTCCAGCGTACAGACACCGTCCAGTGACTGGGCAATCTGCGCGGCATCGCGGCCAATGAGCACAGCGTGATGGACGGCGCCCTGGAAGGCCGCGCGCAGCGGCGCAAAGTCCTGGTTCTTGCCGTCACCGCCAACGATGAGGACCAGCGGCGACTCATAGCCGGCCACGGCGGCGAGCGTGGCGCCCACGTTGGTGCCCTTGGAGTCGTTGATGTAGCGGACGCCGTTGACCTCGGCTACCCACTCGGCCCGGTGCGGCAGACCCGCGAAGACCTGCAGTTCGGCCAGCATCGCCGGCATGGG
>CANGFJ010000100.1 GCA_947453065.1 Pseudomonadota bacterium | reverse complement strand
TGGGTGGCCCAGCAAGTGCCACAGTGTGGTTATTGCCAGTCCGGCATGATCATGGCGGTCTCTGCCTTGCTGGCTCGCAACGCCCGTCCTACCGACGCGCAGATCGACGCGGAACTCACGAACCTCTGCCGTTGCGGCACCTATGAGCGCATTCGCCGCGCCATCCATTTGCTGGCCGATGCGGGGGTGTCCCATGGGTAAGTGGACACGACGCGCCTTCATGACCGTGGGCAGTGTGGTCGGTGGCGGCCTGGTGCTGGGCGTTGCAGAGCTGGCGCTGGCGCCCAATCGATTCGGCATCCTGCCCAAGACGGACAATGGTGTGCCGATGCTCACCGTGTGGCTCACGATCACGCCCGACAACCGGGTGACCGTGCTGGTGCCCCACTGTGAAATGGGGCAGGGCGTCCACACTGCCTTGACGATGATGGCGGCCGAAGAGCTCGATGCAGACTGGTCACTGGTGGGGATGCGCGAGGCGCCAGCCGAAGACGCCTTTGCCAACGCGCATGTGTTCCGCGGCTTCCTGCCCTTCGAGATTCCGCCGCTGCTGGGCCGCGGCTTCGATTACGCGACGTTCAAGCTGGCGCAGTGGGTGGGCCTGCAGGTTACGGGCGGCAGCGCCAGTGTGCGCGGCACGGGCCGCCATGGCATGCAGGTCGCGGGCGCTGCAGCCCGTGCCATGCTGATCGAGACGGCCGCGGCGCGCTGGCACGTGCCGGCTGCCGAATGCACCACGCAGTTGTCCCGCGTGGCCCATGCAGCCACCGGCAACAGTGCGACTTACGGCGAACTGGCCACTGACGCGGCAACGCGTGCGCCGCCGGTGCATCCGCCGCTGAAGCCGCGTGCGCAGTACCGCATCCTGGGCACTTCCGTGCCGCGTTTCGATATTCCCGCCAAGGTGAATGGCACGGCACAGTACGGCATCGACGTCGCGCTGCCGGGCCTGCTCTACGCCACCGTGCGCGCCGCGCCGGTGTTCGGCGGCAGGCTCAAGTCAGTCGATACGTCGGCCGTCGAGGCGTTGCCCGGCATCAAGCAGGTGGTTCGGCTGGATGACGCGGTGGCGGTGGTGGCCGATGGCTACTGGCGCGCGCTCAAGGCCGTCAGGGCGCTGGCGCCTGTGTTTGACGAGGCGGGCCATGGCGCCGTCGACAGTGCCAGCCTTTTTGCTGCGCAGGCTACCGCGCTGGATGGCACTTCGTTGCACAAGGCCGCAAAGAGGGGCGACGGTGCTGCGGCCCTCGGTCGCGCGTCCCAACGCGTCGTCGCCGAATACCGCGTGCCCTATCTGGCGCACGCCACGATGGAGCCGATGAACGCCACGGTGCGGTTCATCGACGGGGGCTGTGAAGTCTGGGCCGGTACGCAGGATCCGCTGTCCGCGCGCAAGGTGGCTGCGGAAGCCGCGGGCCTCAAGCCCCACCAGGTGACCTTCCACAACCAGCCGTTGGGCGGTGGCTTCGGGCGTCGCCTGCCGGGTGCGTTTGATTACATCGCCCAGGCCGTAAAGATCGCCAAGGCCCTTGCCCCCGCACCTGTGAAGTTGATCTGGAGCCGCGAAGAGGACATGCAGCACGACTACTACCGTGCTGCCTATGTGGCCCGCCTGGAAGGCGGGCTGGATGCGGGTGGGCATCCGGACAGCTGGGTCGCCCACTACACCGGGTCGGACCAGATGGGGGCGGGGCGTCCGCCGTATCGCATCCCGAACCTCGAGTTGCGCACGGCCGAGGCCAAGACGCACGTGCGCGAAGGTTCCTGGCGTTCCGTCGAGTTTTCCCAACAGGGCTTCTTCATCGAGTCGTTCGTCGATGAGCTGGCCCATGCCGCGAAACAGGATCCGCTTGCCTACCGCCTGGCCTCACTGCCCGATTCGCCGCGGCATCGCGCCGTGCTCGAGCAGGTGGCCAAGTTGTCGGGTTGGGGCACCCCACTGCCTGCCGGCCAGGGCCGCGGCGTCGCACTGGTAGAGGCCTTCGGCAGCATCGTGGCCGAAGTGGCCGAGATCCAGATAAGCGCCGATCACACCATCACAGTGCGCAAGGTCACGGCCGTCGTCGATTGCGGTGACTTGGTAAACCCCGATACCGCGGCGGCGCAGGTGGAAGGCGGCATCGTATTTGGCCTGTCGGCGGCGCTGTATGGCCAGATCACGATCGACAAAGGTCGCGTCGTGCAGGGTAATTTCCACGACTACCCGCTGGTAAAGCTTGCCGATGCGCCGCGCGTGACGGTGGCGTTCATCCGCTCCGGGGCGCCGCTGGGGGGGTTGGGCGAGCCGGGAGTGCCACCCGTGGCACCGGCCGTGGCCAATGCCATCTTTGCCGCGACCGGCCAAAGGCTGCGCCAGCTGCCCCTGCAGGGTGCGCTGCGGGCCGCATCCGCAGGCTCCGCCTGAGCATTCGCTCCCAAGTCACGGAATAGCAAAGGATAACCCTCCGTGAACTCCGTCCCACTTTGTCATAATGAGCGTAAGTCATTGTGATGGCAGCAAATTAAGGCGGCATTTCCGTTGACATAAGCGTTCTGCAATTCCTATAGTGGCGCCAGGTGGGAGGAAGTGGGGAGAAATGGGCGACCCCCATTAACAGGTATGTTCCGCGGCGCAACAAAAGTAACCATCGACGACAAAGGACGAGTGGTCATTCCCACTCGCCACAGGTCGTTGCTCGCCTCGCACAGCGAGGGCCGGGTGGTGGTGACTGTGGACCGCGACCAGTGCCTGCTGATCTACCCCGTGCCCGAGTGGGAGCAGATCGAGCAGAAGCTGATGAGCCTGCCCAGCCTGCACCCCCAGTCGCGCCGCCTGCAGCGCCTGATGGTCGGTCATGCGACCGACATCGACCTGGACAGCCACGGTCGCGTGGCCCTCACCCCCGAATTGCGGGAGTTCGCCGGCCTTGCGCGCGGCGGCATGTTGATCGGTCAGGGCAACAAGCTGGAGCTCTGGGACGAGGCACGCTGGAACGAACAGCGCGACGTCTGGCTCAAGAGCGAGCAGGCCACGACCGACCTGGCGACCGAACTCGATTCCCTGTCACTTTAATGAGCGTATTGCGAGGGCGTAGGAATTGGATGAGCACACACCGGTGCTTGTCGAAGAAGCGCTCGCAGGGCTTGGCCTTGGCGCGGACTCGCCGAACCCGAACAACGACGGACTGTACATCGACGCGACCTTTGGCCGCGGCGGCCACTCGGCGCGCATCCTCGCGGCCCTTGGGCCACAGGGGCGCGTGCTCGCGATCGACCGTGACCCGCAAGCTGTCGCAGCGGCCCGGCAGCGCTTCGCTGCGGATCCGCGCCTCCTGGTGGTCCATGCTCCGTTCGGCGCGCTCGAGTCACTGGTCGCGGCACATGGCGAGGGTCGTCCCGTTCGCGGGATTCTGTTCGACCTCGGCGTGTCTTCCCCGCAGCTCGATGAAGCGCAGCGCGGCTTCAGCTTCCAGGCCGACGGCCCGCTCGACATGCGCATGGACCCGACGCGCGGTGAAAGTGCGGCGCAGTGGCTCGCCCGTGCGGACGCAGATGAGATCCGCGACGTGATCGGGCGCCTGGGCGAAGAACGCTTCGCCGGGCGCGTGGCGCGCACCATCGTCGAGGCGCGCGCCGTTGAGCCAATCACGCGCACTGCGCAGCTGGCGCAGATCGTGGCCCGTGCCGTGCGCACGCGTGAACCGGGCAAGAACCCGGCGACGCGCAGCTTCCAGGCGATCCGCATGCATGTGAATGACGAGCTGGGCGAGATCGAGCGCGGCCTGGCCGCGTCGCTGAAGATCCTGCCGCCCGGTGGCCGCCTCGTGGTCATCAGCTTCCATTCGCTCGAAGATCGCCTGGTCAAACAGTTCATGCGGCGCGAGTCCCAGCCCGATCCGGCGCTGGCCAAGCTGCCCATGCTGCCGGCTGGCTATGCGCCGCGCCTGGAACTGGTCGGTCGCAAGCTCAAGGCCGGTGACGCCGAGCTGCGCGCCAATCCCCGTTCGCGCAGTGCCATCCTGCGCGTCGCCGAGCGGCTGGAGGCGCCGTGAGGCTCAGCCGGCCGCAGATCATTGCTGCCACCACGCTGCTCTGGTTCGCGGCGCTGGGTTCTGCCGCCGCCGCCATCTACGCCAAGCACCGTGCGCGCGAGCTGTTCGTCGAGCTCGAACAGATCAATACGCGGCGCGACAACCTGGAGATCGAGTGGGGCCGGCTGCAGCTGGAGCAGAGCGCGTGGTCATCGCATGCCTTCGTCGAGCAGGTCGCCCTCACGCGCCTGCACATGGCCGCACCGCGGACGCGTGAGATCCAGGTCGTGATGCCATGAAACAGGCCGCAGCCAACCCGCGCTCGTTCCACAACCGTCTGATGGTGGCATTCGGGCTGGTGGCCATCGGCGCCGCGGCGCTGGTGGCGCGGGCCGTCGACCTGCAGCTGGTGCACAACGATTTCCTGCTGGCCGAGGGTGACCAGCGGTATATCCGCGATGTCCCCACCGTCGCCCACCGCGGCATGATCACCGACCGCAATGGCGAGCCGCTGGCCGTCAGCACGCCGGTCGATTCCGTGTCTGCCAACCCGCGCGTCCTCGCCGGTGCCAGCGACCAGTGGCCACAGCTGGCCACAGCGCTGAACCGCGACCCGCAGGAAATCGCGCGTCGCCTGGCCAGCAGCCAGGATCGCTCGTTCCTCTACCTCGCGCGGCACATGAAACCCTCGGACGCCCTGGCCGTGCGCAAGCTGGGCATGCCGGGCGTCACCGTGGAGCGGGAGTACCGCCGCTACTATCCGTCGGGCGAAGTCATCGGCCATGTGCTGGGCTTCACCAGCGTCGATGACGCGGGGCAGGAAGGCATTGAGCTGGCGTTCGACCACTGGCTCAGCGGTGAGGACGGGAAGAAGCGGGTCATCCAGGACCGCATGGGTCGCAAGGTCGAAGACGTGGCCAGCCTGCGCGCGTCGCGGCCCGGTCGCGACATGTCGCTGAGCATCGACCTGCGCATCCAGTACCTGGCGTATCGTGAACTCAAGGCGGCTATCCGCGACCAGAACGCCCGCTCCGGTTCGGTGGTGGTCATCGACGTCACCACCGGCGAAGTGCTGGCGATGGTCAACCAGCCTACCTTCAATCCGAATGACCGCGAGCAGCTGACGCCCGCCACGTACAAGAACCGCGCCGCCACCGACATGCTGGAGCCCGGCTCCAGCATCAAGCCTTTCGTGATCGCCGCCGCGCTGCAGTCCGGGCACTACGATGAGCACAGCCTCATCGACACCAAGAAGGGCTTCCTGCAGGTCGGCGCCAAGACCGTCGAGGATGAGCACCCCATCGGTGTCGCGGGTCTGGCGACGATCATGGCCAAGTCTTCCAACGTCGGCATGACGATGGTGGCGCTGTCGCTGGAGCCGCAGCAGATCTGGACGACGCTGCGGCACCTGGGCTTTGGCCAGGTGTCGGCCAGCGAATTTCCCGGCGAATCCGCGGGCGTGTTGTCGCCCTATGCCAATTGGCGGCCCATCAACATTGCCACAATGTCCTATGGCTATGGACTGTCCGTGACGCCGCTGCAGCTGGCGCATGCCTACGCGACCATCGGTGCTCTGGGCATCGCGCATCCCATCTCCCTGCTGCGCACCGAAGGGCCCGCGACGGGCGAGCGCGTGCTCAGCGAGAAGACGGCGCGCACGCTGATCTCGCTGCTGGAAGGTGTGGTGAGCGCCGAAGGCATCGGCACGGGCAAGCATGCCGGCATCCCGGGGTATCGCGTGGCCGGTAAGACCGGTACCGCCCGCAAGCTGGTCGCCGGCGGCTATTCCACCGACCACCATGTCGGCATCTTTGGTGGCCTCGCACCGGCGAGCAACCCGCGCCTGGCGGCGATCGTTGTGATCGACGATCCGGGCGCTGGCCACTATTACGGCGGAGATGTGGCCGCACCGGTGTTTTCTTCGGTGGTCGGTGGCGCACTGCGCCTGCTCGGCGTTGCACCCGATGACCTCGATACCTCCAGCCAGGACCCGCTGATGGCCGCGCAGCGGCTGGTGAAGCGTTGAACCTCGCGACCCTGCTGCAGGGCATCGCCACGCCAGCGCGGGACGTCGGGCTCAGCGACATCACGCTGGACAGTCGTGCCGTGCGTCCCGGTAGCGTGTTCCTGGCTTGTCGCGGTGAACAGCATCATGGCCTGGACTTCGCGCAGGCCGCCGCCCGGCAGGGTGCCGCGGCGATCCTGTGGGAGCCGCAGGACGGTCGTGCACTGCCCGAACTACCCTCGCAGATCATCGTGACGGCCGTGCCGCAGCTGACGGAGCGTGCCAGCGAACTGGCGGGCCGTTTCTTTGGCGTGCCCTCGCAGCAGCTCACGGTGGTTGGCATTACCGGGACCAACGGCAAGACCACCTCCGCGTGGTTGCTCGCGCAGGCACTCACGGCCTGCGGCAGGCCCTCGGCCTATCTCGGTACGCTGGGCGCTGCCTTCGATGACCAGCTTGAGGCCGGTGAATTCACGACGCCCGATGCGGTCAGCCTGCAGCGCCGCCTTGCCGGGTTTCGCGCCCAGGGCGCCGACTGCGTGGCGATGGAAGTGTCCTCGCATGCGCTCACGCAGTCGCGGGTGGCAGCGGTGCACTTCGATGCGGCCGTGTTCACCAACCTCACGCGTGACCATCTGGATTACCACGGCAGCCTCGAAGCCTATGCCGCGGCCAAGGCGAGCCTCTTCGATGCCCCAGGCCTGCGCCTGCGGGTCATCAATGCCGATGACGCCGTGGGCGCTGCGCTGCTGGGGCGCGAGGGCTTCGGGCAGGCCATCGCGACCAGTCGCCGCGCGGATTTCCTGCCGCGTGCCGGGCAACCTTGGCTCCAGGCCGTCGACATCGAACCGGGTACCGCAGGCCTGCGCTTTGCGCTGCGCTCCAGCTTCGGGGAGGCGCAGGTCGTTTCTTTGCTGATTGGCGCCTTCAACGTCGACAACTTGCTGGCCGTGCTCGGCGTGCTGGTGGGCAGCGGCGTGCCGCTGGCTGACGCCGTCGTCGCGTTGCGCGAGGTCGCGGCGCCGCCGGGACGCATGGCGGTGCAGGGTGGCGGCGGGCAGCCCCTGGTTGTCGTGGACTATGCCCATACGCCTGATGCGCTGGAGAATGCGCTACGCGCGCTGCGCGCGCACTGTGTCGGCCGGCTGTGGTGTGTGTTTGGCTGCGGTGGTGACCGCGATGTGGGCAAGCGCCCGCAGATGGGCCACATTGCGGCCACGCTCGCCGACCAGGTCATCGTCACCGACGACAACCCGCGCAGCGAAGACCCCGCTGCCATCGTGCGCGACATCCTCGGCGGTCTCGCCGGCCACCACGCCGTGGTCCTGCAGGATCGCGCTGCAGCCATCGCGCAGGCGATTGCCCAGGCCGCAGCTGACGATGTCGTGTTGATCGCAGGCAAGGGTCACGAGACCTACCAGCTCGTGGGCGATGAGCGGCGCCCATTCAGCGACTGGCTCAGCGCGCAGCAGGCGCTCGCGCAGCGGGGCCAGGCATGAAGCGCACGCTGCAGACCTTTGCCACGCTGTGCGGCGGCACCTACAGCGGTGAAGACCGCCCCTATGCGGGCGTCTGCACCGACACGCGCAGTCTGCAGCCTGGCGAACTCTACTTCGCGCTGCGTGGCCCGAACTTCGATGGCAACGCGTTCCTCGCGGCCGCTGCCGCCGCAGGCGCGGTGGCTGCAGTGGTGGATCGGGACGTAGAGGCCAGTCCCTTGCCGTTGATCCGCGTGGCCGATGGCCAGGCAGCACTGACGCAGGCCGCGGCCGGCTGGCGCGCCCATTACACCGGAACCGTCATCGGTGTGGCCGGCAGCAACGGCAAGACCACTGCCAAAGAGATGACCGCTGCCATCCTCGCGCAGCGCGGCGCCTGCCTGGCCACCCGCGGCAACTTCAACAACCACATTGGCGTGCCCCTCACGCTGCTCCGCCTCGCCGACACGGATCTGAACGCTGTCATCGAGATCGGTGCGAACCGCGCCGGCGAAGTCGCCGCACTTGTCGACATTGCCCGTCCGCAGATCGGCCTGATCACCAATGCCGGGGCGGAGCACCTCGAGGGCTTCGGTGATCTGGATGGCGTCGCGCAGGCCGAAGGCGAAATGGTCGCGGGCCTGCCAGTCGATGGCGTTGCCATCCTCAATGCCGATGACGCTTACTTTTCGCTATGGGCCGGCATGACGCACGCGCGCGTGGCCCGCTTTGGCATCGAGGCCGAGGCGGAATACCGCGCAGTGGATATCGTCGAGTCGCTGGGTGAGCAGGGCTTTACCCAGCACTTCACGCTCGTGGCGCCGGCGGGCCGGCAGGCGATCCGCCTGAATGTCGGCGGCCGTCACAACGTGCGCAACGCACTGGCGGCCGCTGCGGCCGCCTGCAGTGCGGGTGCAACGCTCGCCGATGTCGCAGCGGGCCTCGCAGCGATGCAGCCGGTGCAGGGACGTCTGCAGCCCCGTCGCAGCCACCACGGCGCACGCCTGATCGATGATACGTATAACGCGAACCCCAGTTCGATGCGCGCTGGCATCGACGTGGTCACGCAGCAGGGTGGCCAGCCCTGGCTGGTGATGGGCGACATGGGCGAACTGGGCGAGCAAGCGGCGAGCAGCCATGTGGACATCGGCGCCTATGCCCGCGCGCAGGGCATCCAGCGCGTCTATGCCACAGGCCCGCTGAGCCGCCTGGCCGTCGAGGCCTTCGGCCCCGGCGCGCTGTGGTTTGCCGATACCGAGGCGCTGGCGCGCGCCGTCGATGCCGAGCTGACGCCGCAGGTCTGCCTGCTGGTCAAAGGCTCGCGTTCCAACCGGCTGGAGCGGGTCGTTGCTGCCCTGACTGGCCAGCCGATCCAACAAGGTCACTGACGCATGCTGTACTGGCTCGCCAAGCAACTCGCGCCGCATCACTCGTTCTTCAACGTGTTTTCGTACCTGACGCTGCGGGGCATCCTCGCCGTCATTTCTGCACTGTTGATCTCGCTGCTGGTCGGCCCGGGCATGATCCGCAGCCTGTCGCGTGGGCAGATCGGGCAGGTCGTGCGCGACGACGGTCCGCAGTCGCACCTCTCGAAGAAGGGCACGCCCACCATGGGCGGCGCGCTGATTATCGTGGCCATCGCGGTGGCGACCCTGCTGTGGGCGGACCTTGCCAACCGCTATGTGTGGATCATCCTGGGCGTCACGGTGGCCTTCGGCCTCATCGGCTTCTACGACGACTACCTCAAGCTGGTCGTCGGCAACTCCAAGGGCCTCGCGGCCCGCTGGAAATACCTGCTGCAGTCCATCGCCGGCATCGGCGCTTCGCTGGTGCTGTACTACACCGCGCATGTGCCGGGCGAGACCACGCTGTTCCTGCCGTTCCTGAAGGGCTTTGCGCTGCCGCTGGGTGCCTTCGGCTTTGTGACGCTGAGCTACCTGATGATCGTCGGCATGAGCAATGCCGTGAACCTGACCGATGGCCTCGACGGCCTGGCGATCATGCCCGCCGCGATGGTGGCTGGTGCGCTGGGCATCTTCGCCTACGCCAGCGGTAATGCGATCTTCGCCAACTACCTGGCCATTCCGGCCATTCCGGGCGCCGGCGAGGTGTTGATCTTCTGTGGTGCCATGGTCGGGGCCGGACTGGGCTTCCTGTGGTTCAACAGCTATCCGGCCCAGGTATTCATGGGGGATATCGGTGCGCTGGCGCTGGGCGCCGCACTGGGGCTCGTCGCCGTGATCGTGCGCCAGGAAGTGGTCGTGCTGGTCATGGGTGGCGTCTTCGTCGTGGAGACGGCCTCGGTCATCCTGCAGGTGGCTTCCTACAAGCTGCGCGGCAAGCGGCTCTTCCGCATGGCGCCCATCCACCATCACTTCGAGCTCAAGGGCTGGGCCGAGCCGAAAGTGATCGTGCGCTTCTGGATCATCAGCCTGTTGCTGGTGCTGGCGGGTCTGGCGACCCTGAAGGTGCGGTGATGAGCACCCTGCACGCCGTGGTGGTCGGGTTGGGGCGCACGGGCTTGTCCGTGGTGCGTCACCTCGTCAGCCGTGGTTGGCAGGTCAGTGGCACCGACACGCGAGTCGCACCGCCCGAACTGGATGCCTTGCGTGCCATGGCGCCCGATATGTGCATCCGCCTCGGTGGATTGGATGCCAGCTTGCTCGATGGTGCTGATTGCGTTGTGGTGTCGCCGGGTCTGTCGCTCAGGGGCGCCTTCTTCGACCAGGCCCGCTTGCGAGGCCTGGAGATCGTTGGCGATATCGAACTGTTCGCCCGCGCCACACGGCGCCGCATCGTCGGTATCACCGGCACCAACGGCAAGAGCACGGTCACTACCTTGGTCGCGCGCATGGCGCAGCGGGCCGGGCTGCGCGTGCAGGCGGGTGGCAACCTCGGCCCGCCGGCGCTCGACCTGCTCGTTACCCCCGACACGGACCTCTTCGTGCTGGAGCTCTCGAGCTACCAGCTG
>CANGFJ010000099.1 GCA_947453065.1 Pseudomonadota bacterium | reverse complement strand
GATGAGTACCACGCGGTTCGAGCGGGAAGGGCAGGCCGATACCTTGAATGTCCTGACCGACATCACCGACCGCAAGCTGAACGAGGACCGCGTCCGGCAGTTGGCCTACCTGGATACGCTCACCCAGTTGCCCAATCGGCGCCGCGTGATGGAGCACCTGCGGCGCGTGCTGGCCGACAGCCATGCCGCGGGCCGGTACGGGGCCCTGATGTTCCTGGACCTGGATAATTTCAAGCCGCTCAACGATACCCACGGTCACAACGTGGGCGACCTGTTGCTGCGGGAAGTGGCCCTTCGGTTAGAGGGCTGCGTCCGCCAGGTTGATTTTGTCGGCCGGTATGGCGGTGACGAGTTTGTCGTGGTGCTGGGTGAGCTGGGCACGGACCAGCCAGGTGCTTATGCCCAGGCACTGGCGACGGCAGAACGGCTACTTGTCGCGGTGTCGGCGCCCTATGAGCTGGCGGTGGCTGCGCAGGGTGACGGTGACTTGGTTGTGCAACATCGCTGCAGCGTCAGCATCGGTCTGACCTTGTTTCCGTCTGCCGGTCTGGCCGAAGAAGGGTTGCTGCGGCAGGCGGACTCTGCCATGTACCAGGCCAAGCAGGCCGGCCGTAACACCGTGCGCCTGGCCGAAGCAGTCTGAATCAGGGCAGCTGGCTGAACAGCTGCTCTGATTCTGCCGTGGTGACACTCAGGTCAAATTGGCGGGACAGGACGTCCTGCAGGGCTGCAGCGTTCTCGATCTGCCGCGCCGTTTCGCCATGGCCCGTGATGACGCGATAGTCGCGATTGCGCAGCGAGCGGATTTCCTGAGGCAGGATGCGCGAGGCGACGAGGGTGTTCACGAAGACGGCGTCCGGGTGCCGGTGTGAATAGAAATGCCCCAGCGCGCAGTCGGCGGCGCCATAGCGGGCCAGTTCAAAGCCATAGAGCGAGTAGTACCCGTCGGCCTTGAGCACCTGCAGGTGGAACTCTCCGTCGCGGCGTTCGCTGACCTTGAAGCAACGGTCTCGGTCCTGCAAAGGCTCGCCCGATAGCGGCACCGGAACGCGCGGCCCGTTCGGTCCGAAGCCGACGTCCACCAGATAACGCACACCGGCCAGATCGACCAAGGCGCTGCGGTGGGTCAGGCCAGGGTGGATGTCCTGGTTGTTGAGGACGCGGGCCAGCACCAGTGTGATGGTAAAGCCCAGTGCTTCGAGCACGCCGAAGAGCAGGGCGTTCTGCTCGAAGCAATACCCGCCGCGTCGGCGCACCAGCAGACGCTCACACAGGGCAGGCAGGTCCAGGGGCAGGTCGTTGCCCAGGCGCGGACCAATGCTCGCGAAGGGCAGGGTGGCGACATGCCGCTGGGTAATCTGCGCCAGGTAGGCGCCGTCCGGCGCCTGGCGCTGCAGTCCGAGGGCCTGCAGGTACTGGTCTACGAGGTCCGCATGCACGGCGTTATTTCAGGAACTCATAGGCGAAATGGCGCGATGCGCGCAGGACGCGTCCGGCTGGCGGGTCCGGAAAATGCGCGGGGTAGAGCACCGCCCCATTGTCCGCGCACTGGGCCAGCAGCCGCTCGCGGGTCGCGCAGGCCTCGGCGGGGCGCTCGTCGGCGAAGAAGGGAATGTCCGGGCGCACGAGCTGGATCGGGTGATGGATCACGTCGCCGGCGAACACCGCCCGGGACCCGCCGCGACGCGCGTTGACCACCACGCAACCCGGGGAGTGCCCGGACGCATCTTCCAGCCAGATGCCGTCTTCGATCTCGCGGTGCACGCAGTGGTCGCTCTCCACGATATCAGCCAGACCCGCGTCGATCACCGGCAGCACTGAGTCGAGGAAGGCTTCGCGGTTGTGGGCTTCATGCGTCTGCTGCCGGAAGAATTCATAGTCCTTGCGACTGAAGACATAGCGGGCATTGGGGAAAGTAGGCACCCACTGGCCGTTCTGCAAACGCGTGTTCCAGCCCACATGGTCGGCGTGCAGGTGGGTGCAGAGCACCAGGTGGATGTCCTCGGGCTGATAGCCTTCGCGGGCGAGGTTTTCCAGCCACTGGGTCTGCAACCGGTCGGCCCAGGGCACGCTGCGATGCTTGCCGTTGCCGCAGCAGGTGTCGATCAGCACGTTCAGGCCATCGACCTGCAGCACATAGCTGCGCACCTCGATCTTGAACACGGCCGTCTGGGGGTCCAGCGAGAGTTCCTCGCTCCAGTACCAGGGCTGGAGTTGGGCCAGGTCCTGGGCGGTGATCCCCGCCAGCGCAAACTGCATGGGCATGCGGCCCTCGCCTTCCCGGACCGTCTTGACCGTCATGTTTCCCAGATACCGACTCATGCGCAGGCCCCGTCTGTTATTTTTCGCATCGTCTCACAGGCTGCACAGTGTGCAAACGGGAACGCCATGGCTGACATCACCACCCAGGTCCTGGTTATCGGCACGGGGCCCGCGGGCTCTGCGACCGCAGCGTTGCTCGCCAGTTACGGCGTCGATCACCTCGTGGTGAACCGCCATCGCTGGTTGGCCAATACGCCTCGTGCCCACATCACCAACCAGCGCACCATGGAGGTGCTGCGTGACCTGGGGCCGGAGGTGGAGGCCGAAGCCTACCTGCATGCCAGCCCACAGGAGATGATGGGCAACAATGTGTTCTGCACCTCGCTGGCCGGCGAGGAAATCGGACGGCTGCAGACCTGGGGCACACATCCGTTGTCCAAGGCCGGGCACCTGCTGGCCTCGCCCACGCTCATGAACGACCTGCCCCAGACGTTCATGGAGCCGCTGCTGTTCAAGACGGCCTGTTCGCGCGGCACGCAGGCGCGCATGTCCACCCAGTACGTCAGCCATGAGCAGGACGCGGAGGGCGTCACGACCACCCTGCTGGACCGACTTACCGGCAAGCACTTCACGGTGCGTTCGGCCTATCTCGTGGGTGCTGATGGCGGCAATTCCAAGGTCGCCGAACACGCAGGGCTGCCCTTTGCCGGAACAATGGGTGTTGCCGGCTCCATCAATATTCTCTTCAAAGCGGACCTGACGCGTTTTGTGGCGCATCGTCCGTCAGTGCTCTATTGGGTGCTGCAGCCCGGTTCAAACGTGGGCGGCATTGGCATGGGCCTGGTGCGCATGGTGCGGCGCTGGAACGAATGGCTGGTGGTGTGGGGTTATGACATTACCCAGCCTGCGCCCATCGTGGATGAAGCCTTTGCAGTGAAGGTCGTGCGTGACCTGGTGGGTGATCCGACGCTGGCGGTGGAACTGCAATCGGTGTCGACCTGGACGGTGAACAACCGCTATGCGACCACGTTGTCGACGGGGCGCGTGTTCTGTCTGGGCGATGCCATCCATCGGCATCCGCCGTCCAACGGCCTGGGTTCCAACACTTCCATCCAGGATGCCTTCAATCTGGCGTGGAAGCTGGCGATGGTCCTGAAGGGACAAGCCGGAGAGCGACTGCTGGACAGCTACAACGCCGAGCGTGCCCCCATTGCCAAGCAGATCGTCACGCGCGCCAACCAGTCCATCGAGGAGTTCGGGCCGATCTTCCAGGCACTGGGACTGCTGGATTCGGTCGATCCGGTGACGATGCAGCAGAACATGGACGCGCGCTGCGTGGCGACGCCGCAGGCAGCGTTGCAGCGCGAACACATTCGGGCTGCCATCGCCGCCAAGGTCTATGAGTTCGATGCGCATGGCGTAGAAATGAACCACCGTTACCGGTCCGCAGCGATCGCCGATGACGGGCAGCCGGAGCCTGCCTTCGATCGCGACCGAGAGCTGCATTACCAGGCCACGACCTGGCCCGGTGCGCGCCTGCCGCACGTGTGGTTGCACACCGCCGATGGACGCAAGGCGTCGACGCTGGACCTGGCGGGCAAGGGTCGCTTTACGCTGTTTACCGGCATTGGCGGCGAGGCCTGGGCCGCCGCCGCCGTTGAAATCGGCGCGCAGCTGCAGATTGACCTGGTTGTCCGCGTTATCGGTCCGCGCCAGGCCTGGCAGGACTTTACCGGCGACTGGGCCCGGGTGCGCGAGGTGCAGGACAGCGGTGCGGTGCTGGTGCGGCCTGATCAGCACGTGGCCTGGCGCAGTGCGACGGCCGATGTCGATGCGACCGCCCAGCTGCGCCGTGTTCTTGACCAGGTCCTGGCGCGCTGATGGGCAGGCGTGGGCTCGCAGTAGCCCTTGTGATGACGATTTTTTTTGCGCCGGTTGGCGAGGCCCGCAACAAGGCGACTGGCGCACCCGTGTCGCGGGCGTCCAAGGTTGCTGCGGCCAAATCAAGCGCGAAGCCGACTCGGCAGAGCAAGAAAGTGCCTCGAAAGACTGCGGTGCGGTCCGTCGCTTTTCCGGCTGGGCTGGCCCACCACCGCCAGGTAGCCAGCGTCGTGGAGCGTCCGCTGTCAGGCTCCCAGCGCGTGGTTTCGATCCGCCACGGCTGCCAAGCGGTCTTTGATCCCAACGCGACGGGCGAGCAGCCTGACGACGAGCCTGACGCCGCGGTACTCGGAGAGCGCTCGGCCATCGACAGTTCCAGCCCTGGCTGTCAGCCGTATTCGTACGCGCTGAATGCGGACGGCGCCGTGGTGACCTTGTCCCTGGCGCTGCCCCTGCTGCCTGGGGCTGCCCCGGACAGCGTCCTCATCGAAAGCGTGGTGACGCGGCCCAGCGCGACCCCCATTACTTCGGATCGTCCGACTCCCACGTTGGCCGAACTGCAACAGATCCGGCTGCTGGACCTTGATACCGTGTCCCTGGAGCGCTCTGCCGACGACGGCCTGCCGGGGATCAGCGCTCCGCAGTGGAATGAGCTGCAGGCCCTGGTGGCACAGCTGCGTGAATCCGCCGGTGACGAGGCCGAGGACCTTGCGATACAGGTTGGCATGCGGGTCGATGAGCAGGGCCAGTCGTTGCAGCTGGTGTCGGTGTCTCTGTGGGACGCGCCCCGGCAGCGGCTGCTGGACCGGGCCGTGTACCTGGATCGCGAGGCGGCCCCGGGTGGCTGGTTCTCCGCCCGGGACGGGCGGGGCCTGGAGCGGGAGTTCTGGGTGACGCCACTGGTGTATCGGCGCGTGTCGCGGGGCGTGACGGCGGGCCGATCGGCGGTGGTCAGTCGAGCGGCGTCACGCCGGGCCGCACAGCCTGCGCCGCAGCGACATGGCAAGGGCCGTGTCCACATGGGGGTGGACTATTCGGCAGCACGGGGTACGCCTGTGCATGCCGTGGCGGCCGGGAAGATCATCTTCTGTGGTCCCCACGGTGCCTACGGCAATCTGGTGATCATCGAACATGACGGGGGCTTCACCAGCTACTACGGTCATCTGGATCACTTCGCGGCCGGGATGGCGGTGGGGCGCGAGCTCGCGCGCAGCGAGGACCTGGGCTATGTGGGGTCGACGGGTCGGGCCACCGGGACTCATCTGCATTTTGAGATCCGCCATGAGGGCAACTATCTGGACGTACTGTCTGAGCCGGCCAATTCCGTACTATGGTCGCTGCGCGCCGGTGATTGGGTGGACTTCCTGGCCCGGGTGGTCTTTGCCGAGGTGGCTGCTACGCCAAGTCCGGCCCACTGAGGCCTGTTAGGGTCTTTGCGTGATCGGTCCTGTTGCTGCGCTGATTGGATTACTGCTGACTGCCTTTGAAAAGGAATTCAAATGTCCCCCTTACTGCTGTCCCGTCTCCACGCCCTGAGTGCCACGTTGCGCCTCGCTACGGCCAGCGGTTTGCTGGCGATCGTTGGCCTTGGCCTGTCGGTTGCGTCGGTGGCAGATGAGGCACCAGGCGCCAAAGGCAATAAAGTGCATTACCCCACGGTAGAGGGGGCAGCGCAGAAGCGTGCAGGGGGTGGGGCGGGTGCGCCCAGCGGCGGTTTCGCCACGTCGTTGAATCTCGTCAGTCCGGGTAGCCTGATCTACCGCGGCGGTGTTGCCGGTGTAGGCGTCACCACCGGTGCCCCCAAGGTGTACCTGATTTTCTGGGGCAGCCAGTGGGGAACGGCGGGTACCGATAGCAACGGCAACGTCACGCTGAGTGGCGACACGAAAGGGGCCATGCCGGTCCTGCAGAAGTTTTTCAGGGGGTTGGGCACGGGCGGCGAAACCTGGTCGGGTGTGATGACCCAGTCCTGCGAAACAGTCGTGAATGCCACGACATGCCCGGCGTCAGCCCGTCACGTGGGCTACCCCACCGGCGGCGCGCTGGCCGGTGTGTGGTACGACAGCGCGGCGGCGATGCCCGGCACCACCAATGACAATGCCATTGCCCAGGAAGCCCTCGCAGCCGCCATCAAATTTGGCAACCAGACGCCAGAGTCCAACCGCAATGTCCAGTATGTGGTGCTTTCTCCGCCGGGTACGCACCCAGGCGGGTTCAGTGCCAGTGCCGGCTGGTGCGCCTGGCACGACTGGAATGGCGATACCACCCTGACTGGTGGTGCAGTGGTCTCCAGCGTGGGCAACTTTGCCTTCACCAACCTGCCCTATGTCAGCGACCTGGGCGCCTCCTGCGGCGCCAACTACGTCAATGCCGGCACGGCCGGGTTGATCGACGGCTTTACGCTCGTGGGTGGTCATGAATATGCCGAGACCATCACGGACCAGTTTCCGGCCGGCGGCTGGACCGATGCCACGGGCTATGAGAATTCGGACAAGTGTTCGTGGATCGGCACGGGCGGCACGGGTGGCTCTATCAACCTGACGTTGCCGACCGGTACCTTCCCGGTGCAGGGGCACTGGTCCAATGACACCAATGGCTGTGCCAACTCGCACGCCATCGTCGCGGATGTGAATCCGAATTTCATCACGGCCTCGCCCACCGGTACGAAGATGGTGCCCGTGGGCGTTGCCATCACGCCGGTTGCGCTCAGTGCTGCAGGGTCCAATGCCGGGGTCACGCAGTACACGTTCTCGGTGAGTGGTCTGCCTGCCGGCCTCACCCTGAACGCAGGCGTCATCAGCGGCACACCCACGGTGCGTGGCACGTTCACGTCGTGGACCACGGCCGCTGATCCGGCCGGGGCCGTGGGCTACACGCCGATTACCTGGGTAACGGGCAACACCATCACGGTGGCCAAGCCGGCAAACCAGACCACGACGAAGGGCGTTGCGGCGACGCAGTTCTTTGCCTCTGCGACCAATTCGAACCCCGCATACAGTGCCTTTACCTGGTCAGCGACGGCATTGCCGACTGGCATCAGCATCAACGCCAGCACGGGCTTGATCTCCGGCACGCCGACCACCGTGAAGGCCGCCACCACGGTCACGCTGAAGGCGACTGATGCAACGGGTGCGTTGGGCACCAACACGTTCAGCTGGACGGTGGTGAACACCACGGTGACGGTGTCGGCCATTGCCCAGCAGACCGCCAAGCGCGGCGTGGCCATCGTGGCCGTGAAGCCCACGGCCACCGACAGCAACCCGGCGTTGACTGCGTTTACGTGGACGGCCACTGGCTTGCCCACCGGGCTGACGATCAACGCGGCCACAGGCGTGATCAGTGGCACCATCAGTTCGACCTCCAGTGCCAAGACCTATTCCGTGGTGGTGACTGCCAAGGATGTCAATGCGGCGAGTGGCACGGCCAAGTTCAGCTGGGTTGTCACCTAGTCTTACGCGAGGCAAGAAGTGAAATACACAACAGTCATCGGTCTGCTTTTGGCGTTGGTCGTGTTGGGCGGTTGCGAAAAGCTGCCCAGCCGCATCGACAACGCAGCCCTCGCAAACCAGCAGGACGGCACGAACTGGCCGTCCTTCGGTCGCACCTTCGACGAGGGGCACTACAGTCCGCTGACGCAGGTGAACGCAGACACGGTCAAGCGCCTGGGGCTGGCCTGGTCGCTGGACCTGGATGTCACCAACTCGATCACCGCGCCGCTGGCGGTGGATGGCGTGATCTACCTCGGCGCCGGGCACGGCGTCATCCATGCGGTGGAGGCCAAGACCGGCAAGCTGCTGTGGCGCCATGATGCCAAGGCACCCGAGTCGGCCGGCGCCAAGATGCGCGTGGCCTGGGGCATCCGCGGCATCGCGTTCTGGAAGGGGCGCGTCTACGCCGGCACGACCGATGGCCGCTTGATCGCCCTGAATGCGAAGGACGGCACGGTGGTCTGGAGCGTGCAGACCGTAGACCCGAAGGACGGCGCCACGATCACGGGCGCGCCGCGCGCGTTCAACGGCAAGATCGTCATTGGTTTCTCCGGAGAGGACTTCGGGCCGCTGCGCGGCTATGTCACGGCCTATGACGCCGAGACGGGCAAGCAGGCCTGGCGCTTCTTCCTCGTGCCTGGCAAGCCCGGCACGAAAGACGGTGCCGCCTCAGACGACGTCATGGACATGGCCGCCAAGACCTGGACGGGCGAGTGGTGGAAGTATGGCGGTGGCGGCGCAGCCTGGAACGCCATGACCTATGACCCGGAGTTCAACCGGCTCTATATCGGCACCGGCAATGGCACGCCGATGAACTGGAAGATCCGCAGCCCCGACGGCGGTGACAACCTGTTCATCGCGTCTGTGGTGGCGGTGGATGCCGACACGGGTCACTACGCCTGGCACTACCAGACCGCGCCCGGCGACAGCTGGGACTATGACTCGGCCACTGACATGACCCTGGCCACGCTGAAGATCGAGGGCCAGGACCGCAAGGTCCTGCTGCATGCCGCAAAGAACGGCTTCTTCTACGTGCTGGACCGCGAGAACGGCACGCTGCTGTCGGCCGAGAAGCTGGGCACCGTGACCTGGGCGGACCATATCGATCTGCAGACCGGCAAGCCGGTGATGGCGGCGGGTGCCAAGTACGAAGACAAGAACATCCTGCTGTGGCCCAGTTTCCAGGCTGTGCACCACTGGACCCCTCAGTCGTACAGTCCGAAGACGGGTTACGTCTATGAGCCGACGCTGGAGATGCCTGCCGAGTTCGGTGACAAGGGCGTGGACCTCAAGCACTTCAACCCGCAGGTCAACACGCCGGAGATGACCGGTCTCTCGCTCGGCAGTGGTGACGTGCCGGCGGATGCGGGCCACAGCGTGCTGAAGGCCTGGGATCCCATTGCGAAGAAAGTCATCTGGCAGGTAGAGACGCCGGGCATCTCCAACGGCGGCACGCTGGCCACGGCTGGCGGGCTGGTAATCGAAGGGCTGGCCGATGGCTACCTGCACGCCTATGACGCGAAGGACGGCAAGGACCTGTGGTCCTTCTTTGCCGGTGTCGCGGTGACGGGTGTGCCCATCACCTATAGCGTCGACGGCAAGCAGTATGTGTCCATCACTGCTGGTCCGCTGGGGGGCTCGACCGCTGGCTTTGGTGCGATTTCGGCGCGCTGGGGCTGGGACCCGCGTGTGCATCCGCGTCGGCTGCTGACCTTCGCGCTGGATGCGCAGGGCAAGCTGCCCCCCACGCCGCCGCGCAAGCCGGCCGTGCCGCTGGAGGCCCCTGAATTCACCGTGGAGGTGGCCAAGGCCAAGCTCGGCGAGCACGTCTACGCCAACTGCGTGCTGTGCCATGGCATGGGCGTGGTCGCCGGTGGCATTGCGCCGGACCTGCGCGCCTCGCCGGTGCCGCTGTCTGCCGAGGCCTTTGCGCACATCGTGCGCGAGGGGTCGCTGGTAACGCGCGGTATGCCCAGGTACGCGGAGCTTGGCGACGAGCAGCTGGAGGGCTTGCGCCACTTCCTGCGGCAGGCGGCACGGGCGTCGCTGGCGGCCAAGGCTTCGGCTGCAGCGGGGAAGTAAATTCGCTGGGAGTTTGCTACGGTCGAGCGACAGCACCCGGTTGCTGTCGTGAGGTCTGACGATAACAACAAGAAGAGGACGCTATGACGATCCTTCCCCCCGGGGTCTCTGCGAGACAGTTTGCCAAGGCACTCGGCGATTTTGCCGCCATCGTGGGACAACAGTGGGTCTTCTCCAGCGAGGAAGACCTCCAGCCCTACCGTGACCACTTCTCGCTGCTGAAAGACCAGCCTGACGAGCTCATGGCGTCTGCGGCCGTCTGTCCGGCCAACGTGGAAGAAGTGCAGGCCATCGTCCGGATAGCCAACCGCTACAAGACGCCGCTGTTTGCGATTTCCACCGGCAAGAACTTTGCCTACGGCGGGCCTGCGCCCAACGTGCGTGGCAGCGTGACGGTGGACCTCAAGCGCATGAACCGGGTGCTGGAGCTCGACGAGAAGCGGCACTTCGTGCTGGTTGAGCCTGGGGTGTCCTATATGGACCTCTATCGCTACATCCAGGAGCGCAACCTCAGGGTCTGGGTCGATACGGCCGATGTGGGTTGGGGCGGACTGCTGGGCAATGCCATGGATCGTGGCATCGGCTATACCCTGGGCCCCTATCGTGATCACACCGCTGCGCATTGCGGCATGGAAGTGGTGCTTCCCAGCGGCGAATTGCTGCGCACCGGCATGGGAGCGCTGCCGGGATCCGGCGCCTGGCAGGAATACAAACACGGTTTTGGACCCGACCCGGCCGGCCTGTTTGCGCAGGGCGGCTTCGGCATTGTGGTG
>CANGFJ010000098.1 GCA_947453065.1 Pseudomonadota bacterium | reverse complement strand
GGCGGCAAGGTGGTGCAGGAAACCCGCCTGTACGACTCCGAAAAGGACGAAACCCGCTCGATGCGCTCGAAGGAAGAAGCGAACGACTACCGCTACTTCCCCGACCCGGACCTGCTGCCGGTGGTCATCGACGAGGTCTACATCGACGCGGTGCGCGCCACGCTGCCGGAGCTGCCGGACCAGAAGGCCGCGCGCTTCCAGCAGCAGTATGGGCTGTCGCTGTACGACGCCGGCGTACTGGTGGCCAGCCAGCCCATGGCGGCTTATTTCGAGTCGGTGGCTGCGCTGGTGCCGGGTGAGGCCAAGCTGGTGGCCAACTGGGTCATGGGCGAACTGTCGGCCGCGCTGAACAAGGACAACCTCGACATCGGCACCAGCCGCCTGTCGGCGGTGCAGTTCGCGGCGCTGGTCAACCGCATCGTCGACAACACCATCTCGGGCAAGCTCGCCAAGGAAGTCTTCGAGGCAATGTGGGCCGACGGCCTGGAGGCCGACGCTGTCATCGAAGCGCGCGGATTGCGGCAGATCACCGATACCGGTGCCATCGAGGCCGAGATCGACGCGATCATGGCTGCCAATCCGAAGCAGCTGGCGGACTACCGTTCGGGCAAGGACAAGCTGTTTGGCTTCTTCGTGGGACAGGTCATGAAGTCGACGGGTGGCAAAGCCAACCCGGCGCTGCTCAACGACCTGCTCAAGACGAAGCTGGCCCCGTGACCGGAGCCCGCACCCTTGGATGACGTAGACCAGCTGCGGCGTTTCCTGTTCGAGAACGAGCCGCTGCGCGGCCACTGGGTGCGCCTGGAAGAGAGCTGGCTGGCGGCGCGGACGCATCAATCGCTGCCGCCGGCGGTCAACCGCCTGCTGGGCGAGGCGCTGGCGGCTGTTTCGCTGCTGGCCGCGGCGCTGAAGTTCCGCGGCACGCTGACCCTGCAGGTGACCGGTGGCGGCAGCCTGTCGCTGTTGATTGCACAGGCCACCCATGATCAGCACCTGCGCGGCATCGCGCAGCTGCGCGAAGACACCCCGGTGCCGGTGGAAGAAGACTTCCGTGCGCTGGTGGGCGAGGGTCGCCTGGTGGTCACCGTCGATGCCGGCGATGGCGTGCCGCCGTGGCAGGGCATCGTGCCCCTGTCCGGCAACACGCTGTCCGAGTGCCTGGAAAGCTATTTCGAGACGTCCGAGCAGTTGCCGACGCGCCTGGTGCTGTCGGCGAACGAGCACCGTGCCGGTGGCATCCTGCTGCAGAAACTGCCGACGCCCTCCGATGCGGGCGAGGCGGCCGAAGGCCATGTGCGGGACGTGTGGGACGAGGCTGCGTTGTTCCTGAAGACGGTGCAGCCGCACGAGCTGCTGGATGCGCCGCTGGAGCCGCTGCTGCAGGTGGTGTTCGGCGAGCACGACCTGCGGCTGTTCGAGCCCGACCGCGTGCGGTTCCAGTGCCGCTGCGATGAGGAGCGCGTCGCCTCGTTGCTGCAGGGGCTCGGAGAGGCCGAGGTGCGCTCGGTGCTGGAAGAGCAGGGCATGGTCACGGTGACCTGCGAGTTCTGCCAGCGGCCCTATCGCTATGACGCGATCGACGTGGCGCAGTTGTTTGCGGTGGCCCCGTTGCCGGAAGTGCCGGGCTCGCTGAACTAGCGGCGCGCCTTGGCGGGGCGGGGGAGCACGTCCTTCAGCCAGTAGGCGCCGCCCAGGGCCTGCATCTGTCCCATGATTTCTCCCTGTCGCCCCTGCACATAGCGGCTGGGTGCGTCCGCCCGCAACCGGATCGGGTTGGGCAGCACGGCGGCCAGCAGCGCGGCCTCGCTGGCGCTGAGGGTGCGGGCGTCATGGTGGAAATAGGCGCGTGAGGCGGCCTGCACGCCGTAGAGCCCGCGACCGAACTCGGCGATGTTCAGATAAACCTCGAGGATGCGCTGCTTGGGCCACAGGGCTTCCATCAGCACCGTGAACCAGGCCTCCAGCCCTTTGCGCAGGAAACTGTGCCCTGACCACAGGAACAGGTTCTTGGCGGTTTGCTGGGTGATGGTGCTGGCGCCGCGCGCGCGCCGGCCATTTTCAGCGTCGGCAAGGGCCTTGCGGATCTGACCGACGTCAAACCCGGAATGCAGCGGAAACTGCTGGTCTTCGGAAGCCACCACCGCCATGGCAACCTGCGGCGAAATCGCGCTGATGTCCCGCCAGTCCTGACGCAGGTGAAAAGGCTTGGGATCGTTGCCGAACCACGCCTCGCACTGCGCCGCGATCATGAAGGCGCTGGTGGGCGGGTTGATGACGCGCAGGGCCAGGACGGCCACTGCGCTCAGGGCTGCGAACCCCAGGCCCGCCCACAGCGTCCAGCGCAGCAGGCGGCCCAGGAAGCGCAGCACGCGTGCGTCCGCAGCCTGTTTAGGCTTCGACGCGCTTGGCGGAGTTGATCATCACATCGGCGACCGGCACATCGCTATGGCCGTTGCGGTTGCCCGTACGTTCCTTGGCGATGCGGTCGATCGTATCCATGCCTTCGACGACCTTGCCGAACACCGCGTAGCCGAAATTGCCCGGCGAGTTGTTCAGGAAGTCGTTGTCGCTGAGGTTGATGAAGAACTGCGAGGTGGCGCTGTTGATCTCGTTCGTACGCGCCATGGCGACGGTGCCGCGATCGTTCTTCAGGCCATTCTTGGCTTCGTTCTTGATGGCCGCGCGGCCCTTTTTCTGGTCGAAGTCGACCGTCATGCCGCCGCCCTGGACCATGAAGCCCGGGATGACGCGGTGGAAGATGGTGCTGTCGAAGAAGCCATCATCGACGTACTGCAGGAAGTTGGCGACGCTCTCCGGAGCCTTCTCCGCGTCGAGGTCGAGGGTGAAGCCGCCGTGCGTAGTTTCGAAACGAACCATGATGGGGTGTCTTTATCCGCTGTTGAGAAATCGGGGTCAGGGCCAGTGCGCTTCGCTGAGGCGAGCGTGACCGGCCAGATCGGGGTGGCAGACTACGCGAGCGTAGCCTCGGGCGACAAGCGCGGCGGCAAGTCGTGGGGCCTGGGTGTTGCCATGTTCCAGCAGCAGCAGGCCGCCGTGGCGCAAGTGATGCGGCGCGGCATCCAGGATGGCGAGCAGGTCGGCATAGCCTTCGTCAGGGGCCGCCAGGGCTGCCAGGGGCTCGTGGCGCAGGGCCGCCAGCGCCGGATCGTCCGGGGCGACGTAGGGCGGGTTGCTGACGATGGCATCGAAGGGCTCGGCCCAGAGCGGCTCGCACCAGCTACCCTCCACGAACTGAACGTTACGCAGGCCCAGGCGCGCCGCGTTGCCGCGGGCGACGGCCAGCGCGGCGGGGGAGGCGTCCACGGCGGTGATCGACCACTGCGGCCGCTCATGGGCCAGGGCCAGTGCGATGGCGCCGGAACCGGTGCCCAGGTCGGCGATGCGCTGGGGCGTCGCGGGCAGGGCCGCCAGGCAGCGCTCGACCAGCAGCTCGGTTTCGGGCCGCGGCACCAGCACGTCGGGGCTGACGGTGAGGTCCAGCGACCAGAATTCCTTGCGACCTTCGATATAGGCCAGCGGCTCGTCGGCCAGGCGACGGGCGCATTCTGTGCGGAAGCCCGCCAGGGCAGCGGCGCCCAGACGGCGCTCTCCGTCGACGATCAGCATGGCCCGGGACAGGCCAGTGGCGCGGCCCAGCAGCAGTTCGGCGTCCAGGCGCGACAGTCCGCGCGCGCAGGCCTGCTGTAGCAGCGCGGCAAGCCGGGTGTCCTCTGCTACATTGCCGGCCCCGACCGCGGAGCGCGCCGTGCCTGAAGCCGATTTTTCATCCCCGCCTGGCAATACGAAAACTCCTGCTGTGAAGTGGTTGCCGCCGGCCACGCTGGCAGTGCGCGAGGTGCTGCGGGCGACCGGGACATTATTCCAGCTATCGTGGGTGTCCTGCCTGCCACTCTCACTGTTTGGCGTCGTGGCCAGTGTCGCGCCCGGCTCCGAATCGATTGCCAGTGGCGAGGGCCGCGGGCTGGTGCACAGCGGGCAATGGTGGGGCCTGTACGCAGCCAGCATGCTGCTGACGCTGGTCTGCTATGGCGCCGTGATGCTGCGCCAGCAGTCGCTGGTCGATGGCACGCCCTTGCGCGTGTTCGAGGCCCTGCGCCGCAGTGCGATGGCGTTGCCGGCTGCGGCCATGGCGGCCGTGCTTTATATCGTGTGCGCGCCGCTGCTGCTGCCGATCGTTTGGCTGTCGCTGGCCTGGACGGTGGCGCTGTGGGAGGGCTGCGGACCGCTGCAGGCCTGTCGCCGCAGCATCGGGCTGGTGCGCGGGCACTCGTTCAAGCTTGCAGGCAGTTACCTGGCGACGGTCGCTGCGGTGCTGGTGTTCGTCATGTTGGTGGGCATTTTCTTTGGCGTGGTGATGTCAGTGGCCGGGCAGCAGGGCGCCCGCACCGGCATCGCCGCCTCGCGCGTGCTGTTCAGCGCGCTGCTGTCGCTGCCGGTGGTGTATGTCAGCGCGATGCTGGTAAGCGTGTACCGGGGGCTGCGCCGGTAAGGGGGCGTTTGCGGCTGATTTGTCCATGTCGAGGATGACGGGGGATAGGCGAACCTCCGAGCCATCACCGGCTTGTATTTTTGTAACTACAAAAATAAAATGGACATCGAATGGGATCCGGACAAGCGGGCCTGGACCTTGCTCATGCGCGGTCTGGATTTTGCCCGGGCAGGCGAGGTGTTCGCGCAACCCAGGGCCACCGCGCAGGATTTGCGTCGCCCGTACGGGGAAGTGCGGTATGTGACGACGGGCTTCCTGGACGGTTGTCTGGTCGTGATGGTTTGGACCCCTCGTGGCAACTGTCGTCGCGTTATCAGTATGCGGAGGGCAAATGGGCGTGAAATCCAGACATTCGAAATCACCTCCCGTCCCGGACATTGATCCGGACGATGCGCCGGAGTTGACGGAAGAGTTCTTCCGCAACGCGGTCTGGTCCATCGGTGGCAACCTCGTCAGCGCTGAGGAGGGCAAGGCAGCCTTCCGCGCACAACTCGCGCGCGGCCGCCCGAAATCCCTGAACCCCAAGCAGTCGCTGACCCTGCGCTACGACGCCGACGTGATCGCGGCCTTCCGCGCGACCGGCGAGGGCTGGCAGACGCGCATGAACGACGCGCTGCGCGAGTGGCTGAAGCTGCCGCCGCGCTGAGCGGCTGCCCTTATTCGCCGACCTGCGCGGCGAGTTCCTCGGCCTGGTGCTCGGTCTGCAGGGCCTGCAGCAGCTCGTCGAGCTTGCCGTCCATGACATCCGCCAGCTTGTAGAGCGTGAGGTTGATGCGGTGGTCGGTGATCCGGCCCTGCGGGAAGTTGTAGGTGCGGATGCGCTCGGAGCGGTCGCCGCTGCCGACCTGCAGCTTGCGGGCCTGGGCCTGGGCGGACTGCTGCTTTTCCTGCTCGGCGGCCAGCAGGCGTGCCTTCAGAAGCGCCATCGCCCGCGAGCGGTTCTTGTGCTGGGAACGCTCGTCCTGACACTCGACCACGACGCCGGTGGGAATGTGCGTGAGGCGGATGGCCGAGTCGGTCTTGTTGACGTGCTGGCCGCCGGCGCCGGAGGCGCGGAAGGTGTCCACGCGCAGGTCGGCCGGGTTGATCTCGATGGAGTTGATTTCATCCTCTTCGGGGAGGATGGCGACCGTGCAGGCCGAGGTGTGGATGCGGCCCTGTGCCTCGGTGGCGGGCACGCGCTGCACGCGGTGGGTGCCGGACTCGAACTTGAAGGCCGAGAACGCGCCGCGCCCGACGACGCGGCTGATGACTTCTTTATAGCCGCCGTGTTCGCCGATGTTCTCGCTGAGGATCTCGACCTGCCAGCCGCGCGTCTCGGCGTAGCGCACATACATGCGCTGCATATCGCCGGCAAAGATCGCGGCCTCGTCGCCGCCGGTGCCGGCGCGCACTTCCAGGTAGATGTTGCGCTCGTCGCGCGGGTCCTTGGGCACCAGCAGCATGCCCAGGCCCGTCTCGTGTTCGGCCAGCACCTGCTGCAGGCGGCGGTCTTCTTCTTCGCCCATCTCGCGCATGCCCGGGTCGGTGTCGCTGGCCATGTCGCGGGCGGCGGCCAGCTCGGCCTCCAGGTCCTGGTAGGCCTTGAACTCCTGGGCGACCGGCTCCAGGCGCGAGTACTCCATGGAGAGCTCACGGAACTTGTCGGAGCCGCCGGCGATGGCCGGGTCGGCGAGCAGGCGACCGACTTCTTCGAAGCGGTCAGCGGTCTTTTCAAGCTTGGTGCGTATCGAGGCTTTCAATCTGGGCGTTTTAGGTCAATGGGCTATAGTGGCGCGATGATGCCTCAATCCAGCGGTTTCCGGGCAGGCGCTGCCACTTCCCTTGCGGCCCTGCTCGCAAGCGTGCTCCTCGCAGGCTGTGCGGCGCAGGCGCCCAAGGCCGTGCCGAAGGACCCTCTGGCGGTGGCCGAAGCCGCCCTGAAGCAGGCGCAGTGCCGGGAGGCGGCAGAGGCCTTTGTGCAGGCTGCGTCGGCCTCCGACGACCTGAAGCTGGCCTCGCGCGCCACGCAGGTGTCGCTGGGCTGCGAACAGTTTCCATCGGCCGAACGGGCGGTGGCGCGCTGGCAGCAGCTGGCGCCTTATGCCGGCGAAGCCGCCCTGGCCCGCACGATCATTGCCCTCAAGCTCTATCGCCTCGATGAGGCGCGCAAGGCGCTCACCAGCTGGCGCGATTCCGGCTCGGCCGGCAACCAGGATCCGGGCCGGTTCGCGGAGCTGCTGGAGTCCGAGACCGAGGCCACTGCCGTCTACCGCGTCTTTGGCGACGTGCTGATGACGGACGATTCGACGGCCGATGTGGTGATGGCGCAGGCGTTGCTGGCGCTGCATGCCTATGACCTCAAGCAGGCACTGTTGCTGGCGCGTCGCGCACTGGAGATCGAATCCTCGTTGCTGCCTGCCCGCGTGGTGATCATCCGCGCGCAGTCGCTGCTGGGGGAGACCGACACGGCGCTGGCCGCTGCCCGCGAGGTGCAGGGGCAGCTGGGCGGCGAGGACGTCTTCCTGGTCGCCGATGTGCTCAACAGCGCGCACCGCGACGAGCAGGCTCGCGCCGAGCTGCTGCGGCTGCGGGCCGACCCTGCGCTTGCCGCTGCGGCTGATCGCCGGCTGGGCGCGATGGCCCTGCAGCAGGGCGATGAGGCCGAGGCCGCCAAGCGCTTCAGTGGCCTGCTGGGCCAGCGCGGCAGCACCGCCATCGCCATGCTCTATCTGGCGCAGATCGCCGAGCGACAGGGCGATGACGACAAGGCGTTGCAGGGCTATGCCCTGCTGGCAGACTCTGGCGTTGCGCTGATGGCGCGGGGCGCGGCCGGCCAGATCCTGCTGCGGCAGGGCAAGCGGGCAGAAGCCCTGGCGCTCATTGATGACTACCTGCGCGACCACCCGGAGAGCGCCATCGAGGCCTACGGCGCACGGGCGCAGCTGCTGGCCAGCCACGGCGACTATGCCGAGGTGATCGCCGGGCTGGACGCCGCGCTGCTGCGCTACCCGGAACACCCGACGCTGTCCTACCAGCGCGCGACGATGCTGGAGCGCGCGGGCCGTCACCGCGACGCCGAGAAAGCTTTTGAAGTGCTGCTGCGCAAGCGGCCGGACGACCCGGGCATTCTCAACGCGCTGGGCTTCACGCTGTCCGATCACGGCCGCGGGCTGGATCGCGCCGAGAAGCTGGTGCGTCAGGCACTGGCCGTGAGTCCCGATAATCCGGCCATCCAGGACAGTCTGGGCTGGATCCACTACCGTCGTGGCCGGCTGGCCGATGCCGCGCAGGTGCTCGAGCTGTCCTGGCGTAATGGCCGCGATGCGGAGATCGGCGCGCACTTCGGCGAGGTGCTCTGGAAACAGGGCAGCGAAGGCCGCGCGCGCTACGTCTGGCAGCAGGCCTTGAACATGGATCCGGGCAATGCTCTGGTGCTGGCCACGCAGCAGCGGCTGACCGGTGAGGCCGCCCCGGGCCGGCGCCACTAGGAACAGGCTGTGCGCGCTGTCCTGATCCTGGCAGCCGGCTTGCTGCTCGCCGGCTGTGTCACGGCGCCGCTGCGTCCGGCTGCGCCTGTGCCCCTGACCTATGAGTCGCGTCGTCCGCAGCTGCAGGCGGTGCATGCGTTCACGCTGGAGGGACGCCTGGCAGCGGCCGTGGGCCAGGAGGGTTTCAACGCGAGCCTGGACTGGACGCAGCAGGGCCGGCGCAGCGCGCTGAACCTGCGCGCGCCGCTGGGTTTCGGCACGGCCCAGGTCCTGCGCGATGGCGAGCACCTCAGTCTGAAGTCCAGCCGCGGCGACCACTACGACGGCACGCCCGCCCGCGAGGCCCTGGCGCGGCAACTGGGCTTTGACCCGCCGCTGGACAGCCTGCGCTACTGGGTGCTGGGCGTGCCGGACCCGGCGCTGCCGGCCAGCGAGACCCCCGACGCGGCAGAACACCTGGCCGCGCTGGAGCAGGACGGCTGGCGGGTGGAATTTGCCGAATACCGGCGATATGGCGAGGCGGCGCTGGAGGCCGTGCTGCCGCGCAGGCTGACTCTGCTGCGCGAGGGCATCCGCTTGCGGCTGGTGATCGACCGCTGGACGGTGGCCGCGCCATGAGCGCCACGCGCTACCTCGCCCCGGCGAAGCTGAACCTGTTCCTGCATGTGCGGGGGCGGCGCGCTGACGGCTATCACGACCTGCAGACCGTGTTCCAGCTGGTCGACCTCTGCGACGAGCTCTCTATAGAGGTCAGCGCCGACGGCCGCATTCTGCGCGACCCGCCGCCTTCCGACCCCCTGCTGGCCGGGCTGCCGGAGTCTGCCGATCTGTCGATTCGCGCTGCCCGGCTGCTGCAGGCCGACAGTGGCTGCCGGCTGGGAGCGCGCATCCACGTGCTCAAACGCATTCCGGCGGGTGGGGGGCTGGGCGGTGGCAGTTCCGACGCCGCCACGGTGCTGCTGGCGCTGAACCGGCTCTGGGAGCTGGGCTATTCCCGGGAACGCCTGGCCGGGTTGGGGCTCCAGCTGGGGGCCGACGTGCCGGTGTTTGTCAGGGGGCACAACGCCTGGGCCGAGGGCCGGGGAGAGCGCCTGACCCCCGTAGACCTGCCCCCGCGCTGGTTTGTGATCGTGCAGCCGCCCGTGGCAGTCGGAACGGCAGAAATCTTCCAGGCGACTGAATTGACGCGTAATTCACCGGCACTCACAATGCGCGCCTTCCTGGCGGGCCAGGGTCGCAACGATTGCGAGCCGGTGGTTCGGGGACGCTACCCTGCGGTGGCGGCGGCGCTGGACTGGCTCGCGGGCCACGCGCCGGCGCGGCTCACGGGCACGGGGTCCTGCCTGTTCGCCGCCTTCGACGACGAGGCGGCGGCCCAGCGGGTCGCGGCGCAGGTGCCCGCGGGCTGCAAGGCCTTCGTGGCGCAGGGGCTGGCACGCTCGCCAGCCTGACGGTTTCTATTGGGGTGTCGCCAAGTGGTAAGGCAGCGGGTTTTGATCCCGCCATGCGGAGGTTCGAATCCTCCCACCCCAGCCAATCCGATCCGAGCTGTCTCGTTTCGGCAACATGTTGCATGTACAACAGATATTCCTTGCCATTCCAGCGAGGTCTGTGGCCATATCTGGCCCGCGTAAAACAAATGTATCGGGGATAACGCTGTGGCAATCCGCCAACACGCTTATTTCCGACGTGGCCGGTCTCCGTCAGTCATGCCCACCAAGGGGAATCCAACCGTGATAAATACCGAATCTACTTTCCGCTCCCATCGCGTTCGCGCCTCGATCGCCGCGATCCTGGGTACTGCCCTGCTGGGCGGCTACGTCTCGCAGGCCTTCGCCGCCGACGAGGCCCTCGAAGAAGTGCAGGTCACCGGCTCGCGCATCAAGCGCGCCACGGACTTCGACACCGCCAATCCGACCACGGTCATTGATGCGGACTATTTCAAGAACATGGGTATCGTGAACGTGGGCGATGCGATCAAGTCGCTGCCGTCGAACGTGTCTAACAACTCGCCGACCACGACCGGCAACGCCAACTTCTTCGCCGGTTCGACCATCGCCAACCTGCGCGGCTTGAACCCCTTCTTCGGCAGTCGCACGCTGACGCTGGTGAACGGTCGCCGCTTTGTGCCGACGAACCAGGGCGATGGCGTTGACCTCAACTTCATTCCGTCCATCCTGATCGATCGCCTTGACGTTGTGACCGGTGGTGCCTCCGCGGCCTACGGCTCGGGCGCCATCTCCGGCGTCAACAACATCTTCCTGTCGCAGAAGCTCAACGGCGGCAAGGTCGAAGCCGACTTCGGCCAGTCCATGCACAAGGACGGTCGCGACCGTCACATTGCGGCGGCGTTCGGCACCGGTTTTGCCAATGACCGTGGCCATGTCACGGTGGCCTACGAGAACCAGAACTCCGACGCGATGGGTTGCCAGGACATCCGCAGTTGGTGCGCCACGGACTACGGTTCGATCGCCAACACCGCTGCCGGCTCCTACAACACCGCGACCAACACGTTCTCGGGCAATCCGACTCGGGTCTATGTCAACAACGTCCGCAGCCCCATCACCAGCAATGGCCTGTG
>CANGFJ010000097.1 GCA_947453065.1 Pseudomonadota bacterium | reverse complement strand
GCTTCCCGATGGCGCGGACTACGCGCTCAACACGACGGTCGTGCCCGAGGTTTATCTTGCCGCCCTGCGCGTGCTGGGCATGCGCGGCGTGGCGGCCTTTGTGTCGGCGCCACCGCAGCCCCTGAGCGTGCCGCTGCCGCTCTTGCTGGGTGGTGGCCGCACCTTGCGCGGCCTCATCGGCGGCGATTCCGCCCCGCAGCGCGACATTCCCCTGCTGCTGGATTTCTGGCGCCAGGGTCGCTTTCCGATGGATCGGCTTGTTACGCCGTTTGCGTTCGAGGACATTGCCGGGGCGTTCGCTGCCTTCCACCATGGCAGCGTGATCAAGCCGGTGCTGCGTATGGGTGAGCCATGAGCCCAGCCCGCGACGTGTTTGCGCGGCTGCGCGCGCTGGGGCGTGATTTCACGCCAGCGCAGATGATGGCGACGCGCGAGATCCTTGCGCCGCGCGTGGCGCGTCCTGACCCTGCCCGCTGTGTGGTCCAACGAGACCTGGCCTACGGGCCAGACGCGCGCCACCGGCTTGATGTGTTTGCGCCTGTGGCGGCCCCTGCAACAGACCTGCGGCCAGTGTTCGTGTTCGTGCATGGCGGTGGCTTCGTGCAGGGTGACAAGGGTGCGCCCGATGCGCCGTTCTATAACAACGTGGGTGCCTGGGCCGCAGCGCAGGGGTATGTGGGCGTGACGATGACCTACCGGCTCGCGCCGGCGCACCCCTGGCCGGCAGGTTCTGCCGACATCGATCGGGCCATCGGCTGGTTGCATGCCAACGTCGCTGCGTTGGGCGGTGATCCCCAGCGCATCGTGCTGTGCGGTCAGTCTGCCGGTGCCGTGCATGTGGCCGGATACCTGGCCCGTCATGGCTGCCCGGCACAGTCCCCGGTGCAGGTGGCGGCCGCTGTGTTGGTGTCAGGCATCTATGACCTGTCGCTCGTGCACGCCAGCCCGATGCACGAAGCGTATTACGGCATGGACCGCAGCGGCGACGCAGCGCGTTCAACCTTGCCCGCCCTGATCGAGGCCAGGCTGCCTTGCCTGTATGTGGTCTGCGAGAATGACCCGGTGGAATTCCAGCGGCAGGCCGCGCGCGTGGTTGAGGCCTGCTTCGCCCACCGGCAGCGCTGGCCGCATTTTGTGTACCTGGATGGGCACAATCACCTCTCCAGCGTGCTGCAGGTCGGCAGTGACATCGACACGCTCGGGCCGCAGATGGCGCAGTTCATCGCGCAGCATGTGGGTGTGCCGGCATGACTGAGGCGCTGCTGGAGCCTGCGTACAAGCGTCGGTTCCTGCTGATCCTGTTCTTTGTCTGCCTGTTCAACTTTGCCGATCGCGCCGTGTTCTCGGTGGTCGCGCCGGCCATGCGGCTTGAGCTGCACCTGACCGATTTCCAGCTCGGCATCCTGCAGGGCTTCAGCTTTGCCTTGCTGTATGGCGGGCTGGGCATTCCCGTGGGGCGACTGGCCGAGCGCTACAGCCGCGTGCGGATCATCGCCTGGGCGACCGGCATCTGGTCGCTGGCCACGATGTGCTGTGGGTTCGCCGGGACCTTCCTGCAGATGATGGCGGCGCGCGTCACCGTGGGCATGGGGGAGGCGGGTTTCACTGCGCCGGCCTCCTCGCTGGTGGCCGATCTTTTCGAGCCGCGTCGGCGTGCTTCGGCGATGTCGATCGTCATGCTGGGGTTGCCGCTGGGTACGCTGGTGGGGGCGATCGGTGGGGGCCTGGTGGCGCAGGCCCATGGCTGGCGGACGGCCTTCCTGGTCATGGGCGTGCCGGGCCTGCTGGTTGCGCTGCTGGCCTGGCTGTTGTTGCGCGAGCCGCCGCGCGGCCTCGTCGAAGGCCTTGCGCCATCGAAGAAGCCCGTGCCGCCTTTGTCAGCGGTGATCACGCACCTGCTGAGCGTGCGAACGCTGCGCCATGTGCTGATTGGCGGCGCAGTGTCCGGCATCGGCATCCAGGGGGTCTCACAGTTCATGGCCCTGCTCTTCACGCGACTGTTCCACCTGCCGATTGGCGCGGCCGGCGCACTGTTCGGCCTGATCTCTGGCGTGTCGCTGTCGATCGGGCTCTTGCTGGGTGCGATGGGCACCGACCGCATCTCGCATCGCGACGATCGCTGGACGGCCTGGGGGCCGGCGGCAGCGTTGGCCGTGACGCCGCTGTTCTATCTCATTGGTTTCAACCAGAGCAGCGTGCCGGCTGCAGCCGTGCTGCTCATGGGCGGCGGCGTGATGGCGATGGTGTCCTATGGGCCCACGCTGGGACTGATCGCCAACCTCACGCCGGTCTCCATGCGGGCGTCATCGGCCGCGGTGTATGGCATGTGCTCCGCGCTGGTGGGCGTGGGGCTCGGTCCCACCACGGTGGGCTTTGCCAGTGACCGGCTGGCGGCGCTGGCGTTTACGGCGGGGGATTACGCCAGCCTGTGCGGCCCGGGCCGACCTGCGGCCGCGGAGCAGATCGCCGCAGCCTGTGGGCAGGCGGCGTTGCACGGACTGCGGGAGGCCATGATGGTCGCTGTGCTGAGCTTTGCCTGGGCGGCCGTCCACTTCTATCTGGCTTCGCGCAGCCTACCGGCAGACCTTGCGCGTGCGCGCAGCGTTAACGCGCTTCGAGCAGTGCCACCAGGTTAGCGTGCTTGAGCCCGCGTGCGATGTCCTGCGCGCTGGCACGGTCGTGGTTGCGCAGGGCCTTGTCGGCGCCAGCGCCCAGCAGGGTGCGCAGCACTTCCGTCCGGCCTTCGCGGGCCGCGATCATGAGCGCGGTGTCGCCATGCGTATCGGTCGCATCGACCGTTGCACCGGCCTTCAGGAGTGCGGAGACGGCCTCAACACTGCCGGCAGCCGTCGCCTGCATCAGGACGCTGGTTCCTGTCTTGGTGCGTGCTGTCGCCGGTGCGCCCGCCGCCAGCAGCAGCTTCACCAGCTCTGCCGATCCGTTGCGCGCTGCTGCGCCCAGTGCCGTGAGCCCCGTTTCGTCTGCCGTGCGGGCCGAGGCACCGGACTGCAGCAGCAGTTGGGCCGTGGCAGTGGCACCGGCCTGCGTGGCCTGCAGCAGGGCATCGCGGCCGTCTTTATCGCGCAGACCCGTGTTGGCCTTGCGGGCCAGCAGGCTCTGCAGGGACTGAGTTTCAGTGTTGGCGGCCAGCACCATGGTCGCCGTGATGCCCTGCGTATCGGCTGCGTCCACGCGCGCACCTTGGGCGAGCAGCAGCGCCACCATCTCAACATGTTTCCCGCGCGCGGCCTCTACCAGCGCGGGTGCGCCGCTGAGGCCGGTGGCGTCGGCACTGACGCCTGCGCCCAGCAGCAGTCGCAGCATCTCCACGTCCCCACGCTGCAGGGCGATGCCCAGAGCAGTGCGTCCCCGCTCGTCCTTGCGCTGCGGTTCGGCGCCGGCGGCCAGCAGCAGCTTCGCGGCGTCCAGCGAGCCCGCATCCGCGGCGGCCATCAGCGGTGTTTCACCCCGTGCCGCGAGGGCGTTGGGGTTGGCGCCCTTGCGCAGCAATTCTGTCAGCAGGCCGGTGTGGCGGCGGGTGGCCGCGACATGCAGGTCGCCGAGTCCGGCGTACAGGTCGGGCGCGCTGCGCGGGCGTTGCACACTGTCCAACGGTGCAGATTCCGGTGCGGACCGTCGCGTAGCCGTCGCGCCGGCCTTGCGCAGTTCGGTGATGACCTCGGTTGCCTCGCCGCGCAGCGCGACGTCCAGCGGTCCATCCCCGTTCTTGTTGCGCAGGTTGGGCTTGGCCCCTGCGGCCAGCAGCGCGGCGATGCGATGCACGTCCTTGCCGCGGGCTGCATAGTGCAGCGGGGAATTGCCCACGCTGTCTACGCGGTCCACTTTCGCGCCCGCCTTCAACAGAGCGGGCAGGGAAGCGCCCCGTTCCGCGACAGACGCCAGCATCAGTGCCGTGGCGCCGAACTGGTCGGCATGGTCTGCTTCGGCACCGATAGAGAGCAGGTAGTCGGTGGTCAGGTTGGCGTCGGCGGCTGCTGCGCGGGCCAGCGGGCCGCGACCAAACTCATCGCTTGTTCGCGCCAGAGCTTTGTCTGCAAAGCCACGCAACTGCACCAGGTCGTTGCGTTGCGCTGCCTCCCAATACGCCTGCTGAACGGACCTGGCGTCTTCCAGGTCTTTCTCGGGCAGGAAATCCAGGGGCAGACGTCCGGCCTGCACAAGCGTAGTGGCCTGTACCAAGCCCGCGTCGGCAGCCTGCTTCAACCAGCGTGAGGCCGCCTCGGTGTCCGGGCTTTCTCTGGTGGCTGCCAGCACAGCCAAGGAATAGGCCGCCCGCGCATGTCCGCGCTCGGCCGCTGCGGTGAACCAGCGCAGGGCGCCACGCGGGTCCGGATCGCCCGCTGCGCCCGTGACCAGCAGGGAGGCCAGCAGGTACTGCGCCCCTACGTTGCCTGCCGTGGCCGCCCGTTCAAGTTCACGCGCTGCGCGCGTGAAGTCTTTTTCCCGGATCGCCAGTTGTGCGGCATCCAGGACGCTGACGCTGGCAGCCGGCTGCTTCGCGATGCGTGCCGGCGCGGCCTGAAGCGTCGAGGTGGCCAGCAGCCCGCAGGCCACTAGCCAGGCCAGGGATCTGTCAGACCGTGCCATGCTTGGTCTCCACAGCGATGCCAAGTTTCTGCAATAGCGCGGTCGGCAATACGCCGCCTGCGCTGACGATGACCGCATCATTGGGAATCTTCTCGTGCGCGCCATCGCAATCGACGGTAACCGAATCCGCATCGATGGATTTCACATTGGAGCGCAGGAGTGTGCGCAGGCGCCCGGTCAGGATCGCCGCCTCGACGCGTTCCCGGTTGCGCGACTTCGCACGCTGGAAGGCATCACCGCGATACGACAGCGTGACCTCGGTACCCGCGACTTCGGCGATGCTCGCCGCGGCCTCCAGCGCGCTGTCGCCGCCGCCCACCACCAACACTTTCTTGCCCTCGTATTGTTCGGCATCCACCAGTCGGTACACGACCTTGGGCAACTGCTCGCCATCCACGCCGAGCTTGCGTGGCGAGCCGCGGCGCCCGATGGCCAGCAACACGGTACGCGCGCGGAAATCACCGTGGTTGGAATGCACGAGGAAACCGCCGTCGACCTCCTCGATGCCTTCGACTTTGTGCTTGTAATTGATCTGCACGCCCGAAATGCGTTCGGCTTCCTTCCAGAATTCCAGTAGTTCTTCCTTGCTGGTGTTGCGGAATTTCACCTTGCCCACCAGCGCCAGTTCGGCAGGCTGGGTCATGACCACCTTGCCGCGTGGATACTGGAACACGCAGCCGCCGAGCGAATCCTGCTCCAGCGTGGCGAAATGCATGCGCTTGGACAGCGCAGTCAGCGACGCCGAGAAGCCGGCGGGCCCTGCACCGACGATCAGCAGGTCGAGGAATTGGGGGTCCTTGGTCGGTGAGGGGCGCGCGGCAATCGCATCGACCGCCTTGCGACCCTGCTCCACCGCATTGCGGATCAGGCCCATGCCGCCCAGTTCGCCGGCGATGTAGATGCCTGGCACGCTGGACTCGAACTCTGGCGACAGGGTCGGAATGTCGATGCCACGGCGTTCCGTGCCGAAGACCAGGGAGATCGCGCCAACCGGGCAGGCCAGGCGGCAAGCGCCATGGCCGATGCAGTCGCTGGCGTTGAGCAGGTTGGCTTTGCCATTGATCAGTCCCAGCACCTGGTGTTCCGGCTGTTCCGGGCAGGCCCGCACACAGGCGCCGCAACCGATGCAGGTCGACTCGTCGATCAGGGGATGTAGCGACACGGGCTCCACCAGGCCGGCCGACTGTGCCTCTTCCTTGGCGGCCTTGCTGGCGCGCTCGGTCGCGCCGCGGCGCCCGAGGTACCAGGCCCAGATTGCCAGCATGGGAATTGCGTAAACTACGTAGGTCAGATCCATGATGTAACGTGTCGAAATTCAGAGACCGCCGCAGCGTCTCTCAATAGGCGGGGGAACGCTGCGCGCAGCGTCACAGGATTGACGCCCCAAGTGAAATCCAACGGCGTGCCGCCCGCTTATTTTCCACCAAAGTCTTAAGGCCGACTGAAGAAAAAACGTCGCGCATCAGCGACGGGCTGCAGGGGGCGTGAATTGCGTCAAGAATGGGCGCACCCCAACAGCAGGCGCCTGTCCTTTCATGGTATGTAGTCGCCTTCAGGATCAAGGAAGACCATGACCATCCCCGGCGCATTTTGGTATTTGCTTGGCGCGTTGAGCGGCATCGCTGCTGTCTTCATCCTGATTCCCTTGTTCCGTGACTCCACGCTGCCCGCCTATCGACGGGTGCTCATCATGTTGGCTGTGGCCCTGGTGCCGGCCGCAGCGGCCTTCCTTTTCTATAATCGGACCGGCTCGCCGCAGCTGTCGGGCCAGCCCGTGCAGGCTGTTGTCCCGGACACGGCGCATGGCGCAGGCGCTGCTACCGAGGGCGCCCAGAGCGGATCAATGGAAGAGGCCGTCGCCCGGGTCGAGGCACGCGTCAACAGCGGGCAGGGCTCTGAGGCGGACTGGTCGCTGCTGGCACAGTCCTATGACTTCCTCGGCCGCACGCAGGACGCCGAGCGCGCCCGCAGCCATCTCAGCGCGGGCGCAACGGCCGCAGCGCCTACCCCGCCTGTGGCAGCGGCAGGTTCCGCGGTGGCCAGTACGGCCGTGAACCGCGCGGAGCAGACTGCTGCCCAATTTGAAGAAGCCGTGCGTCGCGCGCCCCGCGATGCAGCGTCGTGGTTCGGCCTGGCGCAAGCGCGCCGTGTGGCCCGTGACTTCAGCAAGGCCAACGAGGCCTATGCCAAGGCGCTGGCCCTGGATCCGAAGAATGCCGATGCCTGGGCGGATTACGCCGACTCCATGGCCTCCGGTGGCAACCGTCAACTGGCCGGCAAGCCTGCCCAGGCCATCCAGCGTGCCCTGGCGCTGCAGCCCAACCACGTCAAGGGGCTCTGGTTGTCGGCCAGCCTGGCGCTGGAGCAGCACCAGTACGGCGAAGCCCTGAAACAATGGCAGCGGCTGCGTGGCGTGCTGCCGGCCGGCTCGCCTGACCTCGCCATCATCGATGGCAACATCGCCGAGGCGCGCGAACTCGCCGGTCAGCCAGCCACTGCAGGCGTGCCCGTGGTGGCCGCCGCGTCGGCCGCTGCCATCGAAGGCAGTGTCGATCTGGATCCTGCCTTGCGCCTGCAGGTGCAGCCGGGCATGACCCTGTTCATCTATGCCAAGACGGCAGACGGCAAAGGTCCGCCGCTGGCGGCACTGCGCGTGTCGGCGGGCCAGTGGCCGGTCAAGTTCAGGCTGGATGACACGCAGGCGATGATGCCCGGCCGCACGGTGTCCAGCGTCGAGCGCGCGCAGGTTGAAGCGCGCTTGTCGCGCTCTGGCAATGCCATTGCCGAGAAGGGTGATCTGCTTGCCGTCGGGCAGGTCGTGCCGACGCGGGGCGGCAAGCCTGTTTTGCTGAAGATCAGCAAGGCCGTGGGTTGACCCGGTCATGAACATTCGTCGCACCGTGAGTCCCATGGTCCTGCTGACTTTCGCCTGCCTGGTGGCCGTCGTGGTCGGCATGCGCGCGCACACCGAACGCTTCATCACCCCGGAGACGGGTCTGGGTTACCTGCTGGGCATCATCGGGGGCAGTGCCATGCTGGTACTGCTGATCTACCCGGCGCGCAAGCGCGTCCGCTGGCTGGGGTTCATCGGCAGCGTCAAGCACTGGTTCGAGCTGCACATGGCGCTGGGCCTCATCGGTCCGCTACTCGTGCTGTTCCATTCCAACTTCCAGCTCGGCGCCACCAACAGCAATGTGGCCTTGGTCTGCATGCTGGTCGTGTCGATCTCGGGGCTCTTCGGGCGCTATTTCTACTCCCGCATCCACATGGGGTTCCACGGCAGCAAGGCCACGCTGGCCGACTTGCGGGCCGATGCCGCGCGACTGCAGCAGGTGACCACCGTCATCGAGTTCCTGCCCGACCTCATGCAGCGCCTGCAGGCGATTGAGACCGGCATCCTGAAGGGCGTGTCGCGCCTGCCGCATCTGCTGCGACCCCCGGTCGTGGGCCTGCGCGCCTGGCTGGGGCGCCGCAGCCTGCATCGCTCCATTCGCCTGGCTTCGCGGGAGTCGGCGCTGGCGCGGGGCCTGCCGGTGGAGCAGTTGCGTCGCGAGCGCGAAGCGGCCCGCGCCATCGTTGACCGGCGCATCGACGCGCTGCGCAAGGTGGCTGAGTTCGAAGCCTACGAGCGCCTGTTCTCGCTCTGGCACCTGCTGCACCTGCCGCTCTTTTTTATGCTGCTGATTGCCGGCGTGGTCCACGTCATTTCCGTGCACGTCTACTGACTGGCTGTTTGATGTCCACAGGGAGGCTCATCGTCATGTCGCTGCTGATTTCGATCTGTGGCCTGTCCCCCTGGGGGCAGTCGCGGGCGGCGAGCCTGGAAACTTTGCTCATGCCGGGCAAGGTGACGACGGCGCACGCCAAGATCGAAGCCGAGTGCGGCAAATGCCATGACCGGGCCAACCGCCCGAACCAGCTGAACCTCTGTCTCGATTGCCACAAACCGATTGCCGCGGACATCCGGGACAGGCGCGGCCTGCATGGCCGTCGGGACAATGCGGCCGACACGCAGTGCAGCGCCTGCCACACCGAGCACCTGGGTCGCGAAGGGCAGATCGTCAATCTGATGGCGCAGCAGTTTGACCATGCGCGCACGGACTTCCAGCTGGAGGGCGGCCACCGTCAGGTGGCTTGCACCAGTTGCCACAAAGTCGGCAAGAAGTTCAGCGAGGCCCCGGGTCGCTGCAGCGACTGTCACAAGAGTGCGGATCCTCACGAGGGCAAGCTGGGTACCGATTGCGCCGCCTGCCACGCCACGACTCGCTGGTCGGAGGTTCGCTACGACCACGCCCAGACGCGCTTCCCCCTGCAGGGGCACCACGCGGAGATTGCCTGCACGGCCTGTCATGCCGGCAATCACTGGAAAGACACGCCGATGCAGTGCGTGAGCTGCCACGCGACCGACGACGTGCACCGCACCTCCCGCGGCATCAAGTGCGGGGACTGCCACACACAGAGCGCCTGGGACACAGCGAAGTTCGATCACGCCAAGGAAACCGGCTTCGCGCTGCTGGGTGCGCATTCGCGCGCCACCTGCCAGTCCTGCCATGTGAGCGGTCGCTACGAGGACAAACTGCCCAAGGATTGTCTGGGCTGCCACGCGGCCGCCGATTCGCATGCGGGTCGCCTGGGGGTGAAATGCGAGAGTTGCCACGACAGCAAGGCCTGGAAGCCGGCCAGCTTCGACCACACGCGCGACGGCAAGTACGCGCTCGAGGGCGCGCATGCCCGCCTGGCCTGCCACGATTGCCACACCGCGGCAGTGGCCAAGCAGAAGCTGGGCAAGGATTGCATCGGCTGCCATCGCGCAAAGGACGTGCATGGCGGCAAGCTGGGGCGCCAGTGCGAGAGCTGCCACGGCATCGAGCGCTGGAAGGCCGACCTGCGGTTTGACCACGACCTCACGGATTACCCGCTGGTCGGGCAGCATGTGGTGGTGCCCTGCGAGCAGTGCCACACCACGCGCAAGTACAAAGATGCGGCCAAAGGCTGCATCGACTGCCACGCCAGCACTGACATCCACAAGGGTGGGCTGGGCAAGGACTGCGCGCGCTGCCACAGCACCAATGGCTGGAACCTCTGGGAATTCGACCACGAGCACGAGAGCGGGTTTGCCCTCACCGGTGCGCACGGCAAGCTGCAGTGCAGTGCCTGTCACCGGCAACCGGCGGGGCAGGTCAAGTTGGGCAAGGACTGTGCGTCCTGCCACACCAAGGACGACATCCATCTGGGTCAGTTCGGCCGGCAGTGCAGCCGTTGCCATTCCACCATTTCCTTTCATCGCGTCAGGCCCCAGTAGGTGAACGCCATGAAACGAATCCTCAGCCTGCTGGTTGTACTGCTGCTCTGGAGTGCGTCGGCGCCGACCTGGGCGGCCGCTCCCGCGCAGCTGGGCTTCGATCACCTGACCACGGGCTTTGAACTCACGGGTTCGCATCGCGACGTGGCCTGCGAGTCCTGCCACACCGGTGCCGTCTTCAAGGGCACCCCGCGCAGTTGCGTGGCCTGTCATGCCACCGGGACGCGCGTCGGGGCCATGGGCAAGACGGCCTCGCACATCCTCAGCAGCGAACGCTGCGAGATCTGCCACACCACGGTGGCCTTCCGCCCCGTGCTCAGCTTCGACCATGCCGAAGTGCGCGGCAGTTGCGCCGCCTGCCACAACAACGTGCAGGCGGTCGGCAAGACGCCTGGGCATATCCAGACCAACGCCTCCTGCGAGGTCTGCCACTCGACCACGGCCTGGTTGCCGGTGCTGCGGTTTGATCACTCCGGCGTCACCGGCAACTGCGTCAGCTGCCACAACGGTCGCGCCGCTACCGGTAAGTCCGCGAGGCACATCCTTTCGACCGAGGCCTGCGAGGCCTGCCATGTGCCGGGGCGCAGCTGGAGTCCGCCGATCCTGCCCTTGGACCACACGCAGGTGAAGGGCAGCTGCCTCTCCTGCCATGACGGCACGGTGGCCACTGGTAAGAACACCGCCCATATCCTGTCCACGGGCAACTGCGCGGCCTGTCACGTGACGCGCACCTGGAAGCCG
>CANGFJ010000096.1 GCA_947453065.1 Pseudomonadota bacterium | reverse complement strand
TCCGACAGCCGCGAGCACCGTGACTACACGCGCTACGAGATCTATTTCCAGGGCAGCGTCAGCGGGCTTTCCGTGGGCGGGCAGGTGCGCTACCTGGGCGTGGACGTGGGCCGCGTGGTGCGCCTGCGCATTGATCCGCGCGCGGCCGATCGCGTGCAGGTGATCGCCGACATCGACTCGGCGGCGCCTATTTCACCGCGCACGCTGGCGCAGCTGTCGCTGCAGGGCGTGACGGGCCTGCTGTTCGTCGATCTGCAGCAGAGCAAGCCGGGCACCAACGTGCTGCCCAACGTGCTGGGCGAGCGCTATCCGGTCATCAACTCGGTGCGGTCGGACTTCGATGTGTTCCTGGCGACGCTGCCTGATCTGGCCAGCCGCGGCCGGGAAGTGATGGTGCGGCTGCAGGAGGTGCTGTCGCCACAGAACACGGCCGCCCTGTCGCAGACCTTTGCCAACCTCAAGGCCGGCACCGATTCGCTGCCCCAGACGATGGCCAACTTCGACGCGCTGGTCACGGACCTGCGCGGCACGGCCAATGACACGCGGGGGTTCGTGCAGAACCTGCACGGCGCGGCCAATGTGCTGGGCCCGGACCTGGCCAAGGCCATCGAGCGCATGCGCGAGACGGCCGAGAACGTGGCCGCCCTGACCGGGCGGGTTGACCAGATGACGGCAGAGAATCGCGGTGACGTGCGGGCCTTCGTGCGGGACAGCCTGCCGCAGATTGACCAGACGCTGCGGGAAGCCCGTGCCGCTGCCGAGGACCTGCGCGTGCTCTCGCGTGCGTTGGCCGATGACCCGTCCCGCATCCTGTATCAGCCGGCCAACCATGGCGTGGAGATTCCCCGATGAGGCAGTCCCGATTGATGTTCCCGGGCGCAGGCCTGGTGCTGCTGGGCCTGCTGCTGGCCGGGTGCAGTGGCCTCAAGAGTGCGGCGCCCCCGGAACAGCGCTATGTGCTGCGCATGCCGGTGGTCGCGCAGGGTGCGTCGGCCGGCCCCGTGTCCCGGGTGGAGGCCACGCTGCAGCTGCTGCCGCCCACGGCCGAGCCCGGGCTCGATACCGCGCGCATCGCGCTGACGCAGCCCGGCAATCGCCTGGACTACTACGCCGGCGGACGCTGGAGCGGCTCGCTGGTGGAGATCACCGAGTCGCTGTTGGCGCAGTCGTTGCGGGCCAGTGGCCGTTTTGCGCAGGTCAGTACGGATGCCGCCGGCATGGGCGCGGACTTTGTGCTGGCCGTGACGGTGCGTCGCTTCGAGGCGGCCTATGACGGGGCAGGTGGTGTGCCCACCGCGCGGCTGCAGTGGGCCTGCACGCTCTCCAGCCGCCGCGAGCACCGGCAGATCGCGGGCTTCGAGGTCAGCGCCGCGGTGCCGGCGCAGGCGAACCGGCTGGGCAGCGTGGTGGCGGCGCTGGAGCAGGCGGCGCAGGACGCGGCCACGCAGCTGGTGGACCGGGCGGCGGTGCTGGCGGCCGAGGCACTTGCGGCGGAGCCGCGCGAGACGCCTAGAAAGTAGACAGGCCGCTGGCTTCCAGGAACCGGTACAGCCAGTAGCGTCCCTGCGAGGGGTCGGCGTAAACATCCACATCGGCGCTGTATTCGATGCCGCCCACGGCGCGGTTGCTCCACAGGCGCTCGAACCATTGCGCGACGTCCTGCGCCAGCGCGCTGTGCGCCGGCACCTCGACGATGACGTTGGCCTCGAGGTTGAAGTCGCCGAGGTTGCGGCGCGTGAAGTTGGCCGAGCCCAGCGAGATCCAGCTGCGGTCCTGCTGCTGGATCGCGACGAGCTTGGCGTGGAACTGCTCGCCATGCGTGCGGTACCAGCGCACCCGGATCGCCCCGTCGCTGGCGGCCACGAGCTCGGCCGCCACCTGGCGGTTGGGCAGGCCGGACTTCTCGTGTCCAAAGGCATCCTTGTTGGGGTCGAGCAGCACACGCACGCTGACGCCGCGCTGTGCCGCCGCCAGCAGGCTGCGGATCACCGGACGGTCAGACAGGTAGAACTGCGCGATGTCGACGCTGTCCCCGGCCTGCGTGGCATCGAGCCGCGCGAGCAGGGCATCGCGGATGGCGCCCTCGGTGACCACTGCGGCGGTGGCGGGCTCGCGCAACGCCACGCCGGGCTCGGCAACGGCTGCCGGCCGCGGCAGCCTGCCGCGCCAACCGGCAAGCCGCGCGATGGCCAGTTCGCTGTCGAGCAGGGGCAGCAGCGCGGGACCCGAGAGGGCCAGGCCGACGTTGGAGTGGGCACTGCTGGCGGTGTGCGGGTTGGCAGACGTGATGAGGCCGCGCAGGCCGCCGTGGCCATCTCCGGTGAGGATCAGCTTGCGGTGGTTCGCCTTGAGGTTCAGCAGCCGCGCGTAGGCGCCGGCCGAGACGGGCGGGCCGTTGGCATCGAGCAGGTTGGGCAATGAGCCGGAGGCGCTGGGCGTGAGCCAGCCTTTCAGCAGCAGCCGCCAGGCGGCCGAATACAGCGCATTGGAATCGCGCAGCGGGTCGAGGTTGGTCGTCACCACGTCGATGCCGGCGGCCTGCAACGCGGCCAGCTCGGGAGGCCGTTGCGGGCCGTAGGCGCTGTTGATCGGGTCTACCAGCACGAGGATGGGCAGGGCGGGGGCAGCCTGCTTGCGCGCCAGCAAGGCGGCGACCAGCTCGTGCCGGTCGAACAGGAAATAGTCGAGCACCAGTAGCTCGCGCGAGCTGGCGACCAGGGCAAGCGTGGCGTCGAAGATCTGCTGCGACATGACCGGCTGCCCGAAGGCATCGGCGGCGGTGACATCGGCCAGGAAGTGCAGCTGGGCGGCCTCCAGCGCCACGGGCGGGCCCGCCAGACGCAGGCCGTCAGGCAGCGGTTTGGAGGACTGCCACGCGGCAGTGGCCGCCCAGGTCAGCAGCAGGGCGCCAGCAACGCCGCGCAGGATCCAGCGACGAACAGGTCGGGTGGGTCCGGACAGGCGCTGCCCTCAGGCGCTCGCGGCGGCTTCCTGTGCCACCGCGAAACCCGCGAACAGGCCGGCGTAGGACGAGTTGCCCGCTTCCTGCGCGATGAGCAGGCCCGCCAGCGTCTCGGCGGTGCAGGGGTCACCGAAGATGCGGCCCTGGCCGTAATGGCAGTGCGAGGCGCGCAGGAAGGCCAGCTGCGCGGGGGTCTCGATGCCTTCGGCGACGACGTCGATGCCAAGGCTGCGACCCATCTCGATGATCGTGCGCACCAGCGTGGCGTCGCTGCTGATCGTGTCCGCGTTGCGCACGAAGGACTGGTCGATCTTGAGCGTGCCGATGGGGAACTGCTGCAGCGCCGACAGCGAGGAGTAGCCAGTGCCGAAGTCGTCGATCGCCAGGTGCACGCCCAGGTCGCGCAGTTCGCGCAGCATGCCGATCGTGCGCTTGGGGTCGGCCATGAGCGTGGTCTCGGTGATCTCCAGCTCCAGGTGCGTCGGCGACACCTGGTGCTTCTCGAACACCGAGCGGCACTGCAGGATGAAACTGGCCTGGCGCAGTTGCTTGAGCGAGAGGTTCAACGCGATACGGCCCGGGTCATTCACCAGCGTGGCCAGGGTGCGGTAGTCGAGGCAGACGCGGTTGAGGACCCATTCGCCCACGCCTAGGATGAGGTTGTTTTCTTCGGCCAGCGGAATGAACTGCGACGGCGGGATGTCGCCGTGGCCCGGCAGGCGCCAGCGCAGCAGCGCCTCGGCACCCACGATGCGCCCGTCCAGCAGGTCGACCTTGGGCATGTAGCGCACGACCAGCTCGTCACGCTCCAGCGCGCGCTTGAGCTTGCTCTTGAGCATCAGCCGTTCGACCGCGGCGGCGTTCATCTCGGGCGAGTAGAACACGCAGGTGTTGCCGCCGTTCTGCTTGGAGTAGTACATCGCCGCGTCGGCGTTGCGGATGAGGTCGATGACGTTCTCGGCATCGCGGGGGCAGAACGCGGCCCCAATGCTGACCGTGAGGAAGACTTCCTGCTGGTTCACGTGAAAGGCCTGGCCGACCGAATGCAGGATGGCGGCCGACAGCTGCTTGACCGCGGCGGCCGCTTCGCTGTCGGCCAGGCCGTCGATGAACAGGGCGAACTCATCACCGGCGAGGCGGCCGATGACCGTGTCGGGCGGCAGCACGCTGATCAGACGCTCGGTCAGCACCTCCAGCACCCGATCGCCCGCGGCATGGCCGAAGGTGTCGTTCACTTCCTTGAAGTGGTCCATGTCCAGGTACAGCATCGCCACGACGCTGTGGCTGCGCAGGCCACGCGCAATGGCCTGCTGCAGCAGGTGCTGGAACTGCATGCGGTTGGGAACCTTGGTCAGCGCGTCATAGCGCGCCAGGTAGCGGATGCGGCGTTCGGCGCGCTTGCGATCGGTGATGTCGCGCGCGACGAAGATGCTGCCGGCGAATTGCGGATCGTCGGTGGCGATGTCCGAACCACTGAAGGACACCGGGATGGTCTGTCCGCTCTCCGTGCGCAGCACCGCTTCGCCCACGTCACGCGCCAGGCGCAGCTGTTCTGCCGCGGGTCGGCCGCCGGGGTTGTCGAGCAGCGTGGAAAGCTGGCGGCCGATCAGGGCCTCTTCTGACAGGCCAGTGAGGCGGCAGGCCGCTTCGTTGGCGAGCTTGACCCTGCCGTCCAGCGCGGCGACGAACACGGCGTCGCTCATGCTGTTCAGGACGTGGTTGAGGTAGTTCTTGGTCACCGTCGTCTGGGCAAGACGCTGGCGCATTTGCTCGACGGTGCGCTCCAGGTCGCCCAGCTCATCGGTGCGCAGGATCTGGACCGGCTGGGTGTAATCGCCGGCGGTGATGCGCTCGGCGCTGCTGGTGAGCCGGTCGAGGCTGCGCACCAGACGGCTGCCATACAGGAAGGCCAGCAAGGAACTCAGCGAGATGGCCAGGACGGCGCCGAAGACGATGAACCGGGGCAGGGCGTCGCCGCGAAGCTGTGCGGCCCGCGGTTCGAGCAGCACAACAAAAACCACCGTGAACGCGACGGCCAGCACGAGAGCAATGCTGGCACCGTAAACCGCGTATTTTGTCTTTAGGCTTAACACCTTGCGCTCTGGACCGATGGTCCGCCCGATACTACCCTGAAGCCTTCGCGGCAAGCCACCGGCCTGCTGCCTCCCTCCCGTGACCTTGTCAGGATGTTGCGCTTGCAGACTCTGGACCCTCTGTCACTGACCGGCCGCTCGTCCGCCCATGTGGTGGCGCTGGAAGGCACGTCCATATTGTTGCATCGCGACGTGCTGGTCCCCTTTCTGGCCCTGCGGGAAGCGGCCCGGAGGGATGGCATCGAGCTGGTGCCGGTGTCGGGGTTCCGGGACTTCGCGCGACAGCGGCTGATCTGGAATGCCAAGTGCCGGGGTGAGCGCGAACTGCTGGACCGCGACGGTCAGCGGCTGGATGCGCGCGCGCTGGCACCCGGGGCGCTGGTGGAGGCGATTCTGGGCTGGTCGGCCCTGCCAGGGGCCAGTCGCCACCACTGGGGCACGGACCTGGACGTGATCGATGCGGCCGCGCTGGCACCGGGCCAGCAGCCCCGGCTCGTGCCGGCGGAGTTTGCCCCGTCAGGCGTGTTTGGCCCGCTGCAGGCCTGGCTGTCGGTGAACCTGACGGATTTCGGCTTCTTTCGTCCGTACCAGCGCGATCTGGGGGGCGTGCAGCCGGAGCCCTGGCACCTGAGTTATGCGGCGGTCGCCATGCCGGCGATGCAGGCGTTGTCGCTGGCGGTGTTGCGCGAGGCGCTGGCTGGCGCGGACCTGGAACAGGAAGACGAAGTGATGCGCCGCCTGCCGCAGTTGTATGAGCGCTATGTGTGCACCGTGGCACCGGTGCCGGCTGCCGCGCTGGCCGCGACAGCGATCAGTCGGGCGTCCAGGCCTTCCTGAAGTAGCCGACCATCTGGCTGCGCACGGCGCTGAGTGTGTCGTTCTGGGCCGCGAACACCTGCGGGCTGCGACGCAGCAGCCGCCAGCTTTCACTGCGCAGCACGCGGCGCAGGAAACCCATGCTGTTGTCGATGGCCTCGATGTAGGGGTTGCGGCCCTCGAACAGCGGTTCGATATAGCGGTAGGCGTGGTGGAAGCCGGCTTCCAGCCGCTTGCTGCGCATCTCGCCCACGAAGGTGGGTGTCTGGCGCAGCAGGTCGAGGCCGGAGGCGTATTTCATGCCGCGCCCGCCGGTGCCCAGGGGCACGGCCACGCCGCCCAGCACGAACTCCGGATAGAGCCGGTCGCGGCATTTTTCGAGGTAGCAGCGGTCGGCCATCTGCGCGATGAGATCGGCTGTGCCCACCAAGTGGCCCAGCTGCACATCGCGCGGGTCGGTCACGACCAGTCCGATCTGCTCGAAGGATTTTTCGTAGCCGGTGTAGTGAACGATTTCGCTGGTGAGGTGTGCCCAGTGGCCCAGCCCCACCGTCGGTAGGTAGCGCGCCATGAACCGCGCGCTGCGACTGACGTGGGTGCGCGTGAACTCCGCGCCGTTGGTGGCCTCCTCGCCGTGCACGCGCAGGTAGCCGATGTCATGGAACAGCGCCAGCAGCAGGCCGACGGCGCCGCGCTCGGCGCCCAGGGCCTGCGGCGTGCCGGCGTGCGTGCGTTCAAAGCCCGCCAGCAGGCGCGCCATGGCCAGCGTCACGTCGAGCGTGTGCTGCTGGTCGTGGTAGATCGTGTCGACGCCGAAGTAACCGGGCATGCGGCCGGTGAAGGCCAGCTCGCAGTCGCGGCTGGCGCGGGCAATGGGCGTGAAGTCGGCGCCGGGCCAGGTGGACTCATACAGCGCCTGCACGGCGTCGCGCACGTCAGCTGCCGAGCTCACCCGCACGGTGTTGGTCACGTCGTAATCACTGCGGCGGGCGTTGTACATGATGCAGTCTAGGCACCGATACAGGTCAAAGCCAGCGACGGCCCGCACACTTTACAGGGCGCAGACCGCGCATATGTCAAAGTGGATGCGATTGGAACTGCGCGACGGCCGGTGCGTGGTCCGAGGGGCGCTCGGCGCGGCGCGGTTCCTTGTCGACGGTGGAGCTGTGGCAGCGATCGCGCAGCGCATTGCTGGCGAGGATGAGGTCGATGCGCAGGCCGAGGTTGCGGCGAAAGCCGGCCTGGCGATAGTCCCACCAGCTGAAGCTGGCCTCGGGCTGTTCGAACAGGCGGAAGGTGTCGGTGAGGCCCAGGCCCAGCAGCCCCTGCAGGGCGCCGCGCTCGGCGTCGCTGCACAGGATCTGCCCCGCCCACGCAGCCGGGTCGTGCACATCGCGGTCGTCGGGCGCGATGTTGAAGTCGCCCATCACCACCAGCTGCGGATGGGCGGCCAGCTCGGCCTGCACCAGCCGGTGCAGCGCCTCGAGCCAGCGCAGCTTGTACGCGTATTTCTCGGAGCCCACGGCCTGGCCGTTGGGCACGTAGAGGTTGAGATAGCGCACGCCGCCGCTGGTGCCAATGGCCACGCGTCGCTGCGGGTCGTCGAAGCCATCGAGGTCGACTTTGGTGGCCTCGATCGGCTGGCGCGAGAGCAGCGCCACGCCGTTGTAGGTCTTCTGGCCGCTGCGCAGCACGTGATAACCCAGCGCTTCGAGCTCAGCCTGCGGGAAGTGCTCGTCGGTGAGCTTGGTTTCCTGCAGGCCGATGACGTCGATGGGGTTGGCGGCGAGCCACTCGACGAGCTGCGGCAGGCGCACCTTCAGTGAGTTGACGTTCCAGCTGGCGACGGTGGTCATGCAGCAATGCCGTGCAGCTGCAGCAACGGCGCGATGTCCGGCGCGCGGCCGCGGAACTCGATGAACGCATCGAGTGCATCACGGCTGCCGCCGCGCGAGAGGATGCTGTCGAGGAAGCGCTTGGCGGTCTCGGGGTTGAACACGCCACTTTCCTTGAACGCGGAGAAGGCGTCGGCCGCCAGCACCTCGGCCCACTTGTAGCTGTAGTAGCCGGCGGCATAGCCGCCCGCAAAGATGTGGCCGAAGTTGTTGGGATAGCGGTTCCACTCGGGGATGCGGATGACGGCCACCTCTGTGCGCACCTCGGCCAGGATCTCGTGCACGCGCGCGCCCAGCGCCGGGTCGTATTCGGCGTGCAGGCGGAAGTCGAACAGCGCGAACTCCACCTGACGCAGCGTGGCCAGGCCCGCCTGGTAGCTGCGCGTGCGCAGCAGCTGCGCGATTTTCTCGGCCGGCAGCGGTGCGCCCGTCTCGTAATGCGCGGCCAGTTGCTGCAGCACTTCAGGGTCCCAGGCGTAGTTCTCCATGAACTGGCTGGGCAGTTCGACCGCGTCCCAGGCCACGCCGTTGATGCCGGCGATGCTGGGGTAGCCCACGCGCGTCAGCATGTGGTGCAGGCCGTGGCCGAACTCGTGGAACAGCGTCACCACGTCGTCGTGCGTCAGCAGCGCAGGCTTGCCCGCGGCACCGGGCAGCGCGTTGCACACCAGGTAGGCCACCGGCAGCGAGCTGCCCGTGGCGGTGGTCTTGCGGCCCACGCAGTCGTCCATCCACGCGCCGCTGCGCTTGTGCGCGCGGGCATAGAGGTCGAGGTAGAAGCCGCCGACCAGCGCGCCCTGTGCGTCGTGGATTTCGTAGTAGCGCGCGTCCGGGTGCCACACCGGCACGCCGTCGCGCGGCGTGATCGTGACCTGGAACAGGCGCTGGATGACGCTGAACAGGCCCTCGAGCACGCGCGGCAGCGGGAAGTATTCGCGCAGTTCTTCCTGCGAGATGCTGTAGCGGGCTTCCTGCAGGCGCTCTGAGTAATAGGTGACGTCCCAGGCGTCGAGCTTGCGGCCGGCAAAGGCTTCGAGCTCGGCGAACTCGCGCAGCGCGGCGGGCTTGGCCGCGGCGGCCAGCTGGCGCAGGAAGTTGAGCACTTCGTCCACGCTCTTGGCCATGCGCGTGGCCAGGGCATAGGCGGCGTAGTTCGGGAAGCCCAGCAGCGTGGCGGCCTCGTGGCGCAGGCGCAGCAGGTCTTCCATGACCGCAGTGTTGTCGAAGGACGCGGGCGTCGGGCCCTGATCCGACGCACGGGTGCTCCAGGCGCGATAAAACGCCTGGCGCAGTTCGGGGGACTTGGCGTCGGTGATGACCGCGACGTAGGTGGGCTGGTCCAGGCCCAGCAGCCAGCCTTCGGCACCGGCGGCCACCGCGCGCTCGCGCGCCTGCTCGACGATGGTGGCGTTCAGGCCTTCCAGCTGTGCGGCGTCGGTGACGGCGTGGCTGAAGGCGTTGGTGGCGTCGAGGACGTTTTCCTCGAACTTGGCGCCGTGGCTGGAGAGCTCGAGCATGACCGTCTTGAACCGCTCTTTCTGCGGACCGTCGAGCGCCACGCCAGCCAGGCGGAAGTCGCGCAGCGCCTGCTCGACCAGCATCTTCTGCGCGTCATCCAGCTGCGCGCCTTCACGCTGCAGCACGGTGGCGTAGGCCTGGTAGAGCTTCTCGCTCTGGGCCACGTCGGTGCCGTAGTCCGACAGCAGCGGCAGGCAGAGGTTGTAGGCCTCGCGCAGCGCGTCGGAGTTCATCACGCCATTGAGGTGGCCGACCGGTGACCAGGCGCGCGAGAGCTCGTGCTGCAGGTCTTCGAGCGGTTCGATGAAGTTGGCGAAGCCGGGCTCGGTGGTGTCTTCCAGCTGGCTGATGCGGATGCGGCTGTCGGCCAGCAGCGTGCGGATGGCCGGCTCGACGTGCTCGGGGCGGATGTCCTGGAAGGCAGGCAGCGGCAGTTCGCGCAGCAGGGGATTGACGGTGTCCATCGGGGTGTACGTGCGCTCTCGGCGTGGAAGTTGAAGGGGGATTTTACGGTGTACCATGCCGCCACATCCGGAGTTTTCAAGGCTTATGAGCAGCGAATACGACCTTATCGTCATCGGCGGCGGCAGTGGTGGGCTGGCAGCAGCGCAGCGCGCCGCGGAGTACGGCGCCCGCGCCGTGATCATCGAGTCCGGCCGCCTGGGCGGCACCTGCGTGAACGTGGGCTGCGTGCCCAAGAAGGTCATGTGGAACGCCGCGCAGGTGGCCCATGCGCTGCACGATGCGGCTGAATATGGCTTTGACGCGCCCGCCGCGGCGCCTGCCCACGACTGGGCCGCGCTCAAGGCCAAGCGCGACGCCTACATCCTGCGCCTGAACGGCATCTACGAGCGCAACCTCGCCAACCGCAAGGTCGAGCTCATCCGTGGCCGTGGACGCGTGGTCGCGCCGGGCGCGGTAGAGGTCAATGGCGCGGTGATCCGCGGTGCGCGCGTGCTCATCGCCTGCGGCGGGCGGCCGTGGCGGCCGGCGATCCCGGGTGCCGAGCTGGGCATCGATTCGGACGGGTTCTTTGAACTGGCCACGCGCCCGGAGCGCGTGACGATTGTCGGGGGTGGCTACATCGCCGTGGAGATCGCCGGCGTGTTTGCCGCGCTGGGCTCGCAGGTGACGATGGTGCTGCGCCACGATGCGGTGTTGCGCCACTTTGACGTGATGCTGGGCGAGGGCGCACTGGAGTCGCTGCGCGAGGCCGGCGTGACCGTGCTGACCCAGGCCGTGCCGGCCTCGGTGCAGCGCGATGCGGCAGGCACGCTGACGCTGGCGCTGGAAGACGGCCGCAGCGTCGAAGGCCAGGCGTCACTCATCTGGGCCACCGGCCGCGAGCCGCTGACCGACTGCGTGGCACCGGAAGTGGGCCTGGCGCGCGATGCGCAGGGCAACATCTCCACCGATG
>CANGFJ010000095.1 GCA_947453065.1 Pseudomonadota bacterium | reverse complement strand
GTGAAGACGGCCTACCAGACGCTGTTCCTGACCTCGCGTCCACATGCGGCAGTCCTGATGCAGGGCATGCAGAAATGGGTGGCCGAGCGCCGCAAGCAGCGCGGCGGCGTGTCGGCCGCTGATCTCGATACCTTTGCCAAGTGGGTCGAAGACCGCTCGACCGTGGCCCAGCAGACGGCCTCGCTGTCGCTGGACCACACGGTGCTGCGCCGCTGGGACTGATCATCCGCCCCGCCTGCGTGCTGTGGCTGGCACTGCTGCTGGCCAGCGCTGCGCAGGCGGCTGACTGGGCGTGGTCACTGCCGCCGGGCTTCCCTGTGCCGGTGGTGCCCGCCGACAACCCGATGTCGGCCAGCAAGGTCGCGCTGGGCCGTCGCCTCTTCAGCGAGGGCCGGCTGGCAGCCGATGGGCAGCTGGCCTGTGTGGCCTGCCATCGCCCCGAACTGGCGTATACGCAGGGGCAACCGCTGCCGCAGGGCGCCGCTGGCCAGACACTGCCGTTCAATGCGCCCACCCTGGCCAACGTTGCCTACCTGCCCGCCTATGGCTGGGCCAGTCCCACCGTCACCACACTTGAAGCGCAGATGCGCACGCCCTTGCTGGGGGAGCACCCGGTCGAGATGGGGCTGGCGGGTCGCGAGTCGCAGGTGCTGGCGTTGCTGCGCGCGGAGGCGGGCTATGCGCGTGATTTCGCCGCGGCGTTCCCGGATGATGCGCAGCCGGTCAGCCTCGACAACCTCATCCGCGCGATTGCCGCTTATGAACGCACGCTGGTCTCGGGCCGCTCTGCCTTTGACCGCTATGTCTTCGATGCGGAACTCAAGGCGCTGACCCCTGCTGCGAAGCGGGGCATGGGTTTGTTCTATTCGGAACGGCTGGGCTGCGGGGAGTGCCACGCGGGGCTGAATTTCTCGGGCCCGGTGCGTGCCGTGGGCCATGAGCTGGCGCAGGCGGTGTTCGTGCGCGGGCTGCGCGTGCCCGGGCTGCGTAACGTGGCGCTCACTGCGCCTTATCTGCACGACGGCAGCCTGCCGACGCTGCGCGCGGTGATCGACTTTTATGACCGGGGCGGGCATCAGCGGCCGTTGCGGCCGCTGCGCCTGTCGGCGCGCGAGAAGGCCGATCTGCAGGCCTTTCTCGCGAGCCTCAGTGACCCTTAGTCCGCCTTGACGGCCTCGATGGAGATCAGCAGCTTCACGTCCATCTTGAAGCCGAAGGCCTTGCCGTAAGACACGCCGAAGTCCTCGCGGTTGAGCTGGGCCGATGCATCGGCGCCGCAGACCTCTTTCTTTGTCATCGGGTTCGGCTTGCACAGGAAGCTGTTGAGCTTGAGCACGACCGGCTTGGTCACGCCGTGCATCGTCAGCGTGCCCTGCACTTCGGTCGGAGCGTCACCCTTGAAGGCGGCCAGCTTGCCCTTGTAGACGGCGGTCGGGAACTTCGCGACGTCGAACATCTCGGCCGACATGGCGTGTTCGTTCATCTTGTCGAAGCCGAAGTTGATCGACTTCATGTCGACGGTGATGTCCACGGTGCCGGCCTTGGCTTCCTTGTCGTAGACCACCTTGCCGGTGCTGCTGTTGAACTTGCCGCGCCAGATCGACTGGCCGCCCATGTGGTCGGCCTCGAACGCCGGGTAGGTGTGGCTCGAGTCGACGTTAAAAGTAACTGGTGCGGCAATGGCGGCGCCCGCGACGAGGCTGCCAACAGCGAGAGCAAGGGCTGAAATCTTCATGTTCTGATCCTGTGTCCGTGTGGGTGAGGCGTCGCGGTGTGTGCCGCTGGAGCGCGAACATACCCCAGAACGAGGGGGCAGTCATGGCGTCGGGCCATTGCTAGACTGACCGCCATCGACCCGCCCGCCGCCGCGTACCTCTGGGAATTCACGCCGATGCTGTTCATCCTGCGCTTCACCGACAAGCCCGATTCCCTGCCCGTCCGCGAGCAGCACCTTGCTGCGCACCTGGCCTGGCTGGATGTGCACGCCGACGCGGTCCTGGTGGCTGGCACGATCCGGCCTGAACCGGAGGCGGCGGCCGTAGCGGCGCTCTGGATCGTGAATGCGCCCAGCCGCGAAGCGGTGCTGGCGCTGTCGGACACCGACCCGTTCTGGATCCACGGCCTGCGCGCCACGCGCGAGGTCTTCTACTACAAGGCGCACAGCGCGCTGCCGGCGTTCAATCCCGGCTGAGCGCGCCGCGCGGGGCGCTGTCAGCCCCAGCCTTCCAGCACCAGCTTGCCCAGCGTGTGCGTGGTTTCCAGCTGCGCATGGGCCTTGCGCAGGTTGGCGGCGTTGATCACGCCCAGCGTCTGGGCGCGGGTGCTGCGCAGCGTGCCGTCGTCAAAGAGCGCTGCGGCTGCATCCAGCAGCGTGTGCTGCTCGATCATCTCGGCCATGCGGAACATCGACCGCGTGAACATGAACTCGTGGCTGTAGCGCAGCGCCTTGATCTTGAAGAGGCCCAGGTCCACCGGCTTGTTCGGCGCGACGATGGTGCACAGTCCGCCAAAGGGCGCGAGCAGCTCGGTGGCCAGCGTGAAGTAACCGTCGAGCTCGGCGCAGCTGAAGATCCAGTGCACGCTCGTGTGGCCCGCGGCTGCCAGCTGCGCCTTGAGGTCCTGCGTGTGGTCGAGCACCAGGTCGGCGCCGTAGTGCAGACACTGCGCGACGCTCTCGGGCCTCGAGGCCGTGGTGATCACTGTGAGGCCGGCATGCTTGGCCAGCTGGGTCATGATGCTGCCCACGCCGCCCGCGCCGCCCAGGATCAGCAGCACCTTGCCGCTGTCGCTGCCGTCACGGCGGATGCGCAGCTGCTCGAACAGGCCTTCCCAGGCGGTGATCAGCGTCAGTGGCATGGCGGCCGTGTCGGCCCAGGAGAGCGAGGCGGGCTTGTGCCCGACGATGCGCTCATCGACCAGATGGAACTGACTGTTGCTGCCCTGGCGCATGAGTTCGCCGGCGTAATAGACCTCGTCACCCACCTTGAACAGGCGGCAATCGCTGCCCACGGCGGTGACGATGCCGGCGGCGTCATAGCCCAGGATGCGCGTGCCCAGGTTGCCCGGCCCCATGTCCCGGCGCACGCGGTAATCCACCGGGTTCACCGAGACCGCTTTCACTTCAACCAGCAGGTCGTGGCCGCTCGCCACCGGCATCGGCGCGTCGAAATCGATCAGGGATTCGGAATCTGAACTGGGCAGGGAGCGGGTGAAGCCGACAGCTTTCATGGCGAGGTCCTCAAGGTTTCGATCAATTGCGTCGCGGCGCTGGTGCCGGAGCGCCAGGCCCCGACGAGGGTACTGTAATGGGTGACAGAGCTGGCTTCGCCGGCGAAGTGCAGCCAGGGCGCCGGTGGCTCGGCCAGCTGCAATCGCGCGTTGGCGGCGCCGGGGCGTGCAGCGGAGTAACTGCCCAGGGCCCAGGGGTCCTGGTTCCAGCCGGTCACCAGCGAGCCTTGCAGGCCGGCGGCCAGGTCATGGCCGAAGGCGAGGGCCACTTCCTCGCGGGCGAAGGCCTCGAGTTGGCCGCTGGCTTCGAGTTCGAGAGAGAGCTCGCCGCCGAAGTAGGCCATGACGAGCGGCTGCCCCGCCGGGCGCAGGGCCAGGCTGGTGGTGCGCGCGCTGTGCGGATTGCCCACGGCATGGTGGGTTTCGGGTGGCAGCAGCGCCGGGTCGACGCGGAAGAACACCTTGTTGCAGCTGCCCAGCGGCAGGTCGGCGAAGGCCTGTTGCAGTGGGGTGGGCAGGGCATGGGTAAAACGCAGGCCGCCGGCCGCCAGCACGCTGGTGGGCAGGGTGACCAGGGCGGCCCGCGCCCGGAGGGTGCCCGCGGCGGTGGTGACGCGCACGCCGGGCCCGCGCCAGTCGATCGCGGTGACCGGTGTGCCCAGCTGCACCGGCAGCCCCGCAGCCGCCCCGGCTAGCACGCTGCCCAAGCCTTCGGCCACGGCCCAGTCGTGGCGGGATTCGGCATAGCGCGCGATGTCCAGGCAGGAGGCCTGGTGGCTCTCGACGCCGGCGAACCAGGTCAGGATGCCGTCGAAGCGGGGGCGGTAGGCATCGTCGGGCAGCAGGCTGCTGACGGGCACGTCGAGGCCCGCGGCGGCGGCGGCCTCGATCAGGCCCCAGTTGCGCTCGAACTCGCTCTGGTGGTCGGCGCGCCAGTCTGGCTCGCGCTCGATGACCGTGAGGCCCTGCTCGCGGGCCAGCGGGGTCCAGGGGTTTTCGTCGGCGAAATGCAGCCAGGCGGCGCCCAGGTCTGCCGGCACGCCCAGCGTGGCGGTGTCTGTGGCGGCCCGCCCCCCGACGCGTGCACGCGCCTCCAGAATCTGGATGTTCAGCCCCGCCGCCAAAAGCCGGCGGGCTGCTGCGATGCCGGCGCCACCGGCGCCAATAATGACTACGTCGATCATGAGGGGTTCCCGCGACGGATATTACGGCCAAGGCTGCTAGGATGCGTGCTCATGAAGCGACTCGATCAACTGCTCGACAGCAACCGCGCCTGGGCCGAGGCGATGACCCGGCGCCAGCCGGACTTCTTCTCTCGCCTCGTCAACCAGCAGACACCGCGCTACCTGTGGATCGGCTGTGCCGACAGCCGCGTGCCGGCCAACGAGATCGTTGATCTGGCACCGGGTGAGCTGTTCGTTCATCGCAACGTCGCCAACCTCGTCATCCACACCGACCTCAACTGCCTCTCGGTGCTGCAGTTCGCGGTCGACGTGCTGAAGGTCGAGGACATCATCGTGACCGGCCATTACGGTTGCGGTGGTATTGCTGCTGCCCTGACCGACCGTAGCTTCGGCCTGGTCGACAACTGGCTGCGCCACGTGCAGGACATCCGCGACCATCATCGCCACCTGCTGGCCGCCGCCGGCCCTGCGGCGCTGGATCGCCTGTGCGAACTCAACGTGCTGGAGCAGGCCCTGAACGTCTGCCGCACCACGGTCGTGAAGGACGCCTGGGCGCGCGGCCAGCAGGTGGCCGTGCACGCCTGGGTCTATGCCGTGTCCGACGGCCTGGTGCGCGACCTGAACTTCTGCGCCACCGCCGACGATGACGTCACCGAGTTGTTCAACCAGGCCGTCGACGCGCTGCCGCCGCAGACCCCCGGCCCTCGCTAGGCGTTCGCGCCTTTACAGCCCGCCCAGCGTCGCGGCATCGCGCGCCAGGTCGGTGATGTGTCCCCAGTCCCGCGCGGCAAGCGCCGCTTCGGGCACTACCCACGAGCCCCCGACACAGGCCACGTTCGGCAGGCTCAGGTAGTCGCCGGCCGTCTGCCGGCCAATGCCCCCTGTCGGGCAGAACACCACGTCGGGGAACACGGCATTCAGGGCCTTGAGCATGCCCACGCCGCCGGCCTGCTGCGCCGGGAACAGCTTGCAGCTGGTGTAGCCGTGGCCCAGGGCGATCAACAGTTCTGAGGGCGTCATGATGCCGGGCAACAGCGGCCAGGCCACGGTGCGTGCCGCCGCCGCGATCTCGTCGGTGAGACCGGGGCTGACGCCGAACTGCGCGCCGGCGCTGTCGGCCTGGTGAAACTGTGCGGCCCGCGTCAGCGTGCCCACGCCGACAAAGGCTTCAGGCACGGCCCGGCGCATGAGGGCAATGGCCTCCAGTGCTTCGGGAGAGCGCAGGGTGACTTCCAGCACGCGCAGCCCCCCGGCCACCAGGGCCTCGGCCAGCGGGACGGCGTGCTCGACGTTGCGGATCGTGATGACGGGGATGACCGGGGCGAGGCCCAGGATCTGGCGGATGTTCATGGCTGGCAGCTCCTTGCGCCGGATTCGGCATCGGTGGAATGGCCCCGGAAGAGCCCGAAGAGTTCCCGGCCGCTGCCGAACTGGTGGCCACCATTCTGCACGGCGGCGAGGTCGCGGGCGTTCCAGATTGCGGGCGGCACCTGCGCTTCGAGCACGCCATGCAGCGCGTCGAGTCGCACGATATCGCCATCGCGCAGCCGGGCAATCGGGCCGCCGGCCTGGCTTTCGGGGGAGACATGGATGGCCGCCGGCACGGTGCCCGAGGCGCCCGACATGCGCCCGTCGGTGACGAGCGCGACACGGTGGCCCCGACTCTGCAGCACGCTGAGCGCCGGGGTCAGGGAATGCAGTTCCGGCATGCCATTGGCGCGCGGGCCCTGCGAGCGCACGACCACCACCACGTCACGTGACAGCAGGCCCGCCTGGAAGGCGGCCATCACCGCGTGCTGGTCATCAAAGATCATCGCGGGGGCTTCCACGACCCGATGCTCAGGCTTGACCGCCGAGGTCTTGATGATCGCGCGGCCCAGGTTGCCCTTCAGCAGCTTGAGCCCGCCGTCGGCGCTGAAGGGTTCGCCCAGTTCGCGCAGCACGTCGCGGTCGCCGCTGTGCGCGGGCGCGTCGCGCCAGGCCAGGCCCGTGGGCGAGAGCCAGGGCTCCTGCGTGTAGGCCTGCAGGCCCTGGCCCATGACGGTGGGGATGTCCGCGTGCAGCAGTCCGCCCGCCAGCAGTTCGCGGGTCAGGAAAGCCATGCCACCGGCGGCCTGGAAGTGGTTCACGTCGGACTTGCCGTTGGGGTAGATGCGCGCGAGCAGCGGCACGACGTCGGAGAGGTCGCTGAAGTCATCCCAGTTGATGAGCACGCCGGCCGCATGGGCCATCGCCACGAGGTGGATGGTGTGGTTGGTCGACCCGCCGGTGGCCAGCAGGCCGACGATGCCGTTGACGATGCAGCGTTCATCGACGAGTTGTGACATCGGCAGGTAGTCCGCACCCAGTGCAGTGCTGGCCGCGGCACGTTGCGCCGCGGCGCGCGTGAGCGCATCGCGCAGTGGTGTGTTGGGGTTCACGAAGGCAGCGCCGGGCAGGTGCAGGCCCATGACCTCCATCAGCATCTGGTTGCTGTTGGCCGTGCCGTAGAACGTGCAGGTGCCCGCGTCGTGGTAGCTGGCCGACTCTGCTTCCAGCAATTCGTCGCGACTGGCCTTGCCCTCGGCGTACAGATTGCGGATGCGCGACTTCTCGGGGTTGGAGAGACCGGACGTCATCGGGCCACCCGGCACGAAGAGCATCGGCAGATGCCCGAACGACAGCGCACCGATGAACAGGCCCGGCACGATCTTGTCGCAGATGCCCAGCAGCAGGCCCGCATCGAACATGCCGTGCGACAGCGCCACGGCCGTGGCCATGGCGATGACCTCGCGACTGAACAGCGAAAGCTCCATCGCGTCGGTGCCCTGCGTGATGCCATCACACATGGCCGGTACGCCGCCGGCGAACTGCGCCACGGCACCGGCCTCGCGCGCGGCCGCCTTGAGCAGCGCCGGATAGCGCTCATAGGGCTGGTGGGCAGAGAGCAGGTCATTGTAGGCCGACACGATCGCAAGGTTGGGCCAGGGCTTTCCCTTTAGCGCGGGCTTGTCGCTGCCCGCCGCCGCGAAGCCGTGCGCGAGGTTCGTGCAGCCATGGCGCGAACGCACGGTGCCCTCGGCCCGTGCCGCGGCCATGCGCGCCAGGTACTCACCGCGTGGCTGGCTCGAGCGCTCCCGGATACGGTCGGTAACGGCCGCTACGCGGGCGTGGAGGAGCGGGGGAATCTGTTTCATGCGACGGGAGTCACTCCTGGTGTGAAGCAGGCTAGCAGCAAGGCCCGTGCCGGACGCGCCGTGGGCTGGCGCGTCGCTTGCAAAGAGCTTGGCATGAAACTCTGTCATTCTCGTGGCAATCCGCTCGCGCAAGGACTCTGTCATGCAGCCATTTGACCTCGTGCTCTTCGGAGGGACTGGCGATCTCGCCATGCGAAAACTGCTGCCAGCGCTGTATCGCCGCCATCTGGCAGGGCAGATACCGCCGGGTTCGCGCCTGCTGGGTGTGGCGCGTGGCGACCTCAGCCGCGAGGCCTATGTCGCGCTGGTCGAGGCCAGTTGCCGCGCCAGCGAAGGCAGTCTGGATGCCACGCAGTGGCCCGCGTTCGTCGAACGCCTGCACTACCTGAGTGCCGATGCGCTGCGGCCGGACAGCTTTGGTGCGATCGCAGGCTTCCTGGCTGGCCGTGATGAAGTCACGCGGGTGTTCTTCCTGTCGACCGCGCCGGCGCTGTTCGCAGGCATCTGCAGCCAGATCGGCCGCCTCGGACTGGCCACGCCGGCCTCGCGCGTCGTGCTGGAAAAGCCGCTGGGCCAGGACCTGGCCACGGCCGAGATCATCAACCAGCAGGTCGGCGCTGCGTTCGGCGAGCATCAGATTTATCGCATCGACCATTACCTGGGCAAAGAGGCGGTGCAGAACCTCATGGCGCTGCGCTTTGGCAATGCGCTGTTCGAGCCGCTGTGGGCACGTGGCCGCATCCGCCATGTGCAGATCACTGTCGCCGAGACCATTGGCGTGGAAACGCGCGGGTCGTTCTATGACCAGACCGGCGCGCTGCGCGACATGGTGCAGAACCACCTGCTGCAGTTGTTGTGCATCATCGCGATGGAGCCGCCCGCCAGCAGTGACGCCGATGCCATGCGCGACGAGAAGCTCAAGGTGCTGCGCGCGCTGCGGCCCATTACCGGGGCGGCCGTGCTGGCCAAGACCGTGCGCGGCCAGTACCGCGCTGGCGCCTCGGGTGGCAAGCCCGTCAGTGGTTACCTTGAAGAGACGGGCGTACCCGTCGACAGTGGCACCGAGACCTTCGTCGCGCTGAAGGCCGAGATCGATTCCTGGCGCTGGGCGGGCGTGCCGTTTTACCTGCGCACCGGCAAGCGCCTGCAGGAGAAAGTCAGCGAGATCGTGGTCACCTTCGAGGATGTGCCGCACTCGATTTTCGGGCCCTCCGCGGGCGTGCAATCGCCCAACCGCCTGCGCATCTGCCTGCAGCCCTGCGACAGCATCACGCTCACCATCCTCGCCAAGAGTCCGGGCGATGGCATGCGCCTGAAGCCGGTCGATCTGTCGCTGGACCTGGCGGCCAGTTTCAAGACGCAGCAGCTGGATGCCTACGAACGCCTGTTGATGGATGTGGTGAAGGGCAACCTCACGCTGTTCATGCGCCGCGATGAACTCGATGCCGCCTGGCGCTGGATCGACCCGATCCGCGAAGGCTGGGCCCAGCATGACGCGAGCCCCAAAGGCTACACCGCGGGCAGCTGGGGCCCGGCGGCCTCCAGCGTGCTCATCGGCCGCGATGGCTTTGGCTGGCACGGCGAGCTGTGAGCATCGCGCACGACCTGCACCGCTACGGCGACGCGCAGCAACTGGCCGCGGCGTTGACGGACGCGCTGGCGCGGGACCTGGCCGCGGCCGTCCAGCAGCGTGGCAGGGCCAGTCTGGTCGTGTCCGGTGGCAGCACGCCGCTGCCCTTGTTCCGGCTGCTGCGACATCGGCCGCTGCCCTGGACGCACATCACGATCACCTTGGCGGATGAGCGCTGGGTCGATCCGGCTGATGCCGCCAGCAACGAACGCCTGCTGCGCCAGGAATTGCTGCGGGACGAGGCAGCCCCAGCGCGCTTCATTTCGCTGAAGAACCCGGCGCCGACGCCTGCGGCCGGCGCAGCCAGCGTCTGGTCTGCGCTGCAGGCAGTGCCCCGCCCGTTTGACGTGGTGTTGCTGGGCATGGGAGACGATGGCCACACGGCGTCGTTGTTTCCGGGCTCGCCCGGTATAGACGCCGCATTGGCTGCCGATGCGGCACCCGCCTGCGTGGCGATGACGGCACCGGTGCCGCCGACTGCCCGGCTGTCACTGAATGCGTCGGCCTTGCTGCAGGCCCGGCAGCTCTACCTGCACTTCACCGGTGAGGCCAAGTGGCAGGTCTGGGCACACGCCGCAGACCTGCCCATCGGCCTTACGCTGCGTCGTGCGGCGTCGCGACCACAGCTGTACTGGTCGCCGTAGCCGCCGCAGGCACCTTGGCCACGTGGCCGAACAGGCGCTTGACGCGGTGTTCGAAGTCATCGAACAGCGTGTAGATCACCGGCACCACGAACAGCGACAGCGCCGTCGAGGCCAGCAGGCCACCGATGACCGCCGCGCCCATCGGCTTGCTGAACGAGGAGTTGCCGTGCAGGCCGATGGTGATTGGCAGCATGCCCGCCACCATCGCGATCGTCGTCATGATGATCGGGCGCGCACGCTTGGAACAGGCGTCGATGATCGCCTCGCCCCGCGTCAGGCCATGTTCGCGGCGTGCCATGACGATGTATTCGACCAGCAGGATCGAATTCTTGGTCACGATGCCCATGAGCGTCAGCAGCCCGATGAGCGCCGGCAGGGACAAGTCCATGCGGAACAGGAACAGCGCCACGATGGCGCCACCCACGGAGGGCGGCAGCGCGGACAGGATGGTGATCGGCTGCACCACGTCGTGGAAGAGCAGGACCAGCAGCGCGTAGATGCACAGGATGCCGATCAGCATCGCCAGCAGGAAGCCGCTGACGATCTTGGACAGGATCTCCGCCTCGCCGGACTCCACCGAGCGCACTCCGGCCGGCAGGTTCGTCATGGCCGGCAGGCTCTTCACGATCTTGACGGCATCACCCAGGGGAATCGTGCCGCGCTCGGCCGAGATGGTGATGTTGCGGTTGCGGTCGCGCCGCGTGATCTGCGAGGGGCCGGCGCCGAAATACACATCGGCGACATTCATGAGCGGGACCGACCCGGTCGCCGAATTGACGGGTAGCAAGCGCATCTGCTCGATGTTGGCCCGCGCCGAATCATTGAGCCGCACGCGGATCGGAATCTGCCGGTCTGGCAGGTTCATCTTGGAGAGGT
>CANGFJ010000094.1 GCA_947453065.1 Pseudomonadota bacterium | reverse complement strand
GGTCACGGTGCATCGCGTGCTGGTGGAGCAGCACCCAGGCTCGGTCTGCACGCCGCAGGACCATGAGGCCTGGAAGCGATTTTTCGCGGTGTTGCAGCGGGACCTGCGGGGGCAGGTGATGTATCGGTGAGGATCTGTCTATTCCTTGGCTCTGCGGAGTCGGCTTTTGTCTGTGGGGCCTCGTCACCTTTCGGTCGAAGGCCCCTCTGGCCGCTCTGTTCTTCGCAGTGGGTTCGGTTGGTTTTATCTGGCAGCTCCTGAAAGGCGCCAGGTCAACGGCCATCAAGATCACTCCGCACGGCGTGATGTCGATCACGATGAACAGCCTCACGGAGTCCCTGGTCTGGACGGGGTCCGCCTCCCGCATCACCTCGATACCTTGAACGCCGTCGAAGGTGCGAGGCGAACAACCTTTGCACTGGGAATCGCAGGTCTTGGCACCTTGTTACTGACTACCTGAAGCGCAATGTGTTGAAAAAGAACTTGGCGACCAACCCCTAGCGCCGCCACGATTTTTGCCCCCAGCCTTCGCATTCCGGATACTGCTGACATGAGCCCCGACGCCAACGACCTGCCGCGCTGGATGGAGATCCTTGTGCTGGTCGCCATCGCGAACGCTGCACCGTGGTGTGCGGGCCGCCTCCTCAAACACCGCTGGGCCGCCCCACTCGACGGGGGCTTCACGCTGACCGACGGCACTCGGGCTCTCGGCGACCACAAGACCTGGCGCGGGCTTCTGACCGGCACGCTGAGCTGTGCGGTCGCCGCGCAGTGGATGGGCTACACCTTCACGCTGGGGTTTGCGTTCGGCTTGCTCTCCCTGGTGGCGGACTCCGCGACCAGTTTTGCAAAACGTCGGTGGCGCCTTAAGCCAGGAACGGAAGTGCTGGTCGTCGATCAGTTGCCGGAGACCCTGGTGCCGATCGCCATCCTTGCAGCGCCGCTGGGGGTGTCGATGCGTGAGGCCGCTGCGATCAGTGTCGTGTTCCTGATTCTGGGGCTCGCGTTCACCCGCCTGCGACATCGTGGCGAATAGCGGCGAGCGAACTACAGCCGGGCTCAAGATTGTCACCGGCTCAAAGGAGTGTCGTATTCCTGTGCGCTGGCTTAAGGTGGCTCGCGCAGTAGCCACAACGGCAGGAGGAGCCCGATGACAGCGGCAGCAGAGGCGGTGATCGTCGCGAACCGGTTCGGTCTGGGTGCTCGTGCCGGGGAGCTGGCCGCATTGGGCTCCGGTGCGCGTGACGCGCTGCTGGCGCAGCTTGCGGGGCCTGTTCCCCAGGCGGAGGCGCAGCAGTCCTCCCGTCAGGTGCTGGCCGCAGCGTCAGCGCTGCGCGAGCAGCGCCGCAGTGCGCGAAGTGCCGACCCGCTGCAGTTGGCGATGAAGGTCCGGCAACTCTATGCGCCGGTCTATATGGATGAGGTGCTGGCGCGCTTCCGTGTGGCGGTGACCACCGAGCGCAGCTTTCTGGAACGCCTCGTGCAGTTCTGGAGCAATCACTTTGCCGTCTCGGTCGACAAGGTGGCAGTCCTGGGTCTTGCCGGTTCGCTGGAGCGCGAGGCGATCCGTCCGCAGGTGCTGGGCCGGTACGTCGATCTGCTGCTGGCCGTCGAGCGTCATCCGGCGATGCTGCTGTACCTGGACAACCAGTCCTCCACCGGGCCCAACTCCCCCGCGGCACGCCTGCTCGATCGGCGCGGCAACACTCGCAGGCTCGGGCTCAACGAGAACCTGGGCCGCGAGATCCTGGAGCTGCACACGCTGGGCGTGGAGGGCGGTTACAGCCAGCAGGACGTCACCCAGTTGGCAGCGATCCTTACCGGCTGGTCAGTCGGCGGCGCGCCCGGACCGCTGCAGGGCGGGGCAGTCGGCGAGTTTTATTTCAGGGACGCGCTGCATGAACCGGGTACCAAAGTGTTGCTGGGCAAGCACTACCGGCAAGAGGGTTATGAGCAGGGCCATCAGGCGCTGCAGGATCTTGCCGTGCATCCGCGTACCGCGCTGCACCTGGCCACCAAGCTGGCGCGGCACTTCATTGCCGATGAGCCGCCGGCTGCTGCAGTGGAGCGTATCGCACGGGCCTATCTGGACAGCCAGGGCGATCTGCCGACGACATACCGGGCGCTGATCACTGCGCCGGAGAGCTGGAACCCCCGGTTGGTCAAGTTCAAGACACCAGCTGAGTTCGTCTACAGCACGTACCGCGCGCTGGCACTGCCGGTAGGCAACCAGCGGCGGGATCTGGGGCCGTTCGAACTGCTGGGACAACGCAGCTTCCAGCCAGGCTCGCCGGCCGGGTGGCCAGACCGCAGTGCGGACTGGGACGGATCCTCGGCACTGCTCAAGCGCATCGAGTGGGTCAGTGCCCTGGGGCAGCGACTGGGCTCCCGCTACGACGCGTTGCAGCTTGCCGATGCCAGCCTGGGTGCGTCGCTGACAGCCGCCACCCGCAGCGCAGTGGAGCGCGCGCAGGATGGCGCGCAGGCGCTCACGCTGCTGCTCTCATCCCCCGAGTTCATGCGTCGCTGAGCGCCGCGTCATTGCAATCAGGCCGGAGGTCACTGTGACTCACTACACGCGTCGCGATCTGCTCAGGAACACAGTGGCTGCGGGTGCCGTGGCTGCAGGCGCGGGCCTGATGACTTCGCGCCTGGCCTTTGGTGCGGATGGGACCGGTGATTCACGCTTTGTGCTGGTCATCCTGCGCGGTGCGCTGGATGGCCTGACGGCGGTACCGCCGGTGGGTGATCCGGCCTATGCCGCGTTGCGCCGGGAAATCGCCGTACCCCCGCCAGGCGCGCTTCAGGGCGCGTTGCGCCTCGATGGCACATTCGGCCTGCATCCGTCCTTCGTGTTCCTTTCGGAGGCCTGGCAGGCCCACGAGCTGACGGTGCTGCATGCCGTGGCCACGCCTTACCGCGAGCGCTCGCATTTTGACGGGCAGGATGTGCTGGAGAGCGGCTATGCGCGGCCGCATGCCGTGCAGACCGGCTGGATGAACCGGGCGCTGCTGCGCATCGGCGGCGCACAGCGGCGCGAAGCCGGCGTTGCCCTGGGCGCCAACGTGCCGCTGGTGATGCGGGGTCCTGCCGAGGTGGCGTCCTGGTCCCCCAGCCGCCTGGCGATGTTGGATGAGGACACCTTGCAGCGGATCGCGGAGTTGTATGCCTCCGATCCGGTGCTGGGCCTGCGCTTGGCGGATGCGCTCTCCAGCGACGCGATCGCGACGCAGGCGAGTGCCGATGCCAAGGCGCAGGAAGCGGCCGTCATGGCCGACGCGGATCCTTCCCTGGTTGCCGCGCTGCCTGCGCGCCAGCCCGGTGCCGCGCAGTATGCCGAGACGGTGAAGGCCACAGCCGGGTTTCTCAAGCGTCCGGACGGGCCGCGCGTGGCAGTGTTCGACACGACCGGCTGGGATACGCATGCCAATGAAGGTGGCGCGCAGGGGCAACTGGCAGGCCGCTTGCGTGCGCTGGATGCGGGCCTGAATACGCTGAAGGAGTCGCTGGGACCGGTGTGGAAACACACGGTGGTGCTGGTGGCGACGGAGTTCGGACGCACAGCGGCCGTCAACGGTACGCATGGCACCGACCATGGCACCGGCGCCGCAGCCTTCTTGCTCGGCGGCGCAGTGCGCGGTGGTCGGGTGCTGGCGGACTGGCCGGGACTTGCGCCCGCTGCGCTGTATGCGGGAAGGGATCTCAAACCCACTGCGGACCTGCGCTCGGTCATGAAGTCCCTGCTGCGTGATCACCTGCAGGTTCCGCAGCCGTATATCGATGCACAGGTTTTTCCAGACAGCCTCGTGGCGCCGTATCTCAACGGGCTGGTCTAGGCGGCTTGGCGAGGAGTTGGACCTGATCCTTGCCGCCAAAGTCAGGGTTCCCGGATACCGCTCAGAGACAGAGAGTCCGGTTTTGTCCAAGAGACGATGGCGCATCGGCAGTGCGGGTGACAGCCTGTCCGTGACCCGTAAGTGCCAACGGCATCAGCCCGACGGCCGGTGTATACAGTGCTATCTCTCAAGCAGAATCCCCGCATGTCCGCCCGTATGCTTGCCATCACCCTTCTGGCCACGTTCACCACGCTGGTCGCGATGCCCCTGTCTGCCGGCGAGGCCTTTGACATCGGCCTCTCTGGCAGCGGCACACGCATCGATGCCATCGTCGTCGAACCCACGGCCAAGGCTGCTCCCACCGTCGTGTTGGTCGGTGGCCTGCACGGCAACGACGCCAGCGCCGCTGCCGTCCGGGCAGCGGTCACCGCTTACGAGCACCGCCGCAGTCGCCCCGTTCGTCTGCTCGCCGTTCCCGTTGCCAACCCCGATGCGGCCGCGCTGGCATTCCCGCCGAGCGGCGTTGCCTACCGCGAGAACGCAGAGTCGCACACGCTGTGGCGGTGGCTGGGGTCCCAGGCGCCCGACCTTGTGCTCATCGCAGGCGATGACGATGCGGGCCTTGCCGCAGCGCTTGCGACGCAGACGGTGGCCGACATGGGCCGCATTCCGGCGCATCGCTGGTCCGGCTCGGCCGCCAACTGGGTGGCCGAACTGGGCCCCATCGCCCGGTCCGATGCCCATGCCGAACTCGATCGCCGCCGCGCCCGCTCGCCCCGTCAACTGGCTGATGCCTTGGCCGTTCACTACGGCCATGACTTTGATCAGCCCCTCTACATCAATACCATCGCGCTGATCGCCCGCGCCCGCCTGGGCGACGTGGACGATGTGCGTCGCCTCGTTGAGCCCTATGTGGATGGCAGCAAAGACAGCCTTGCGCGCCCCAATGCGCTGGTGATGGCGGGCCACATTGTGTTCACCGAGTTGGCCCGTCGCACCGGTGACGCGCGCTACATTGCTGCGGTTCGCAAGGTGGCCGACCTGGGCTTCGACGCAGCGGGCCAGATGCGCGAAGCCATGCCCTATCACGACCAGTACAGCGACTCGGTGTTCATGGGCACGGCCATCGTGGCGCAGGCTGCCGCGTTGACGGGCGAGCGCCGCTACTTCGACATGGCAGACCGGCACCTGCGCTTCATGCAGCAGTTGGTGCTGCGGCCCGACGGGCTCTATCGCCACCAGCCGCTGACCGATGCGGCCTGGGGCAGGGGCAATGGCTTCGCCGCGCTGGGCTTGGCGCTCACGCTGTCGGAGTTGCCACAGGACCACCCGGGCTATGCCCATGCGTTGCAAAGCTATCGGCAGCTGATGGCCGCGCTGCTGCCGCTGCAGACGCGCGATGGCCTGTGGCGCAACGTGGTCGATCATCCCGGCGCGTACCCAGAGTTCTCGGGTACTGCGATGATTGGCTTTGCCCTGCAACGCGGTTTGGCCAAGGGCTGGATCACGGGCCGTTCCTATCGCCAGGCGGTGGACCAGGCCTGGCTGGCGGTGAATTCGCGTGCCTCGTCAGCGGGTTCGTTCATCGATGTCTGCGAGTCCACAACACGCATGACATCGCTGCAGGGCTACCTGCAGCGTGCCGCGATTTTAGGCAACGATGCGCGGGGTGGTGCGATGGCGATGTTGTTTGCCACCGAGCGCATGGGCGCGAAGGCGAGGTGAGGCGATGAAAATCACGGCATTGATCAGTCTGCTGGCACTGACCGCACTGTCCACCGCAGCACCCGCCGCCGAGCAGATCTGCGACCGCTCCGGCTCGAAGTCCACGCCATCGCCCGATGGCCAGTGGATCGCCAACGTCCAGGAAGAAGTGTGCTCAACCGACACCGGGGCTGCCGCGGGCATCACGGTGGTCATCGCCTCCGCCAAGGACCCGGAGCACGGCAAGCGCGTCTTCATCATGCCGGTGCCCCGCTCGCGCGAGGACTGGCCACGCATCCGCTGGCAGGGCCCGACTGCGATGGAAGTGCGGGTGGCCAATCTCTCTGCAGCCTCGCCACCGCAACCGGAGTACGAAGGCATCCGCATCGCTTTGGCCTACTGCAACGACAGTCCGGATGACCGCGCTCGCCTGGTCGCCTACAAGGCCGCCGTGAAGCAGTGGCAGAAGGACGTCAGCGCCTGGGTCAAGCTGCGCAAGGAAAATGCCGAGGCTGCAGGCCTGATACCGCCGCGACCGGAAGAGCCGCGGTTGTCGCCTGGGCGTTGCGAGGACTGAGGGCAGGAAATTGGCCGAATTTGATCAGAATCGGTGCGTAAGTACCGGCTCGGTTACCTCCATGCTTTCCTGGCTGTCTGTCGTCAATCGCGGCTTCGCCCCGCTTGATGACTATTCAGATACTTGTATAAAAATACAAATTCTTGAATACTGGCCAAGGACGCAATGCCGTGCCGATGTGGAAGCCCGTAATATTTCTGGGGTCGAGCCGGGATGATGTGCGCGAGATGCCTTACGCAGTTAGGCATGACATTGGCGTTGGGCTGATGACCGTTCAGCTAGGTGGCACACCGACGGATTTCAAACCCATACCGTCAGTGGGTTCAGGTGCCTATGAGATCCGCGTACGCGATGTGGCGGGAGCGTTCCGCGCGGTGTACGTGACAAAGTTTGCCGATGCAATTTACGTGCTGCATGCCTTCCAGAAGAAAACCCAGAAAACTGCAATGTCGGACATTGCGTTGGCTCGGCGGCGTTACGCACTGATTCCGGGAGTGAAGCCATGAAGTCCACCAGCCACAAGTCACGACCCAAGCCTGACGCGCGCCTCACTGATATGCGAGTGATCCCCGGCAGCGGCAACATCTTTGTTGATCTGGGTTTCGATGAGGCCGAAGCGCAGGTGATGGCGCTGCGCGTGCAGCTGATGGTGATGCTGCGTGATCGACTGCAGCAACAGGGCTATACGCAGGTAGAAGCTGCGAAACGCCTGGGCGTCACGCAGCCGCGCGTGTCTGCGTTGCTCAAGGGCTCGTGGAAGGACTTTAGCCTGGACATGCTGCTGACGATTGCGACCCGCGCGGGGCTCAAGCCGGAGCTGTACCTTGCGGCTTGAGCGCCGATCACCGAATCCGGTAACTCATCCCCACCGTCACCGTCTGCCAGTCATGCCGGTAGGCGTTCTGCCACTGCAGTTTGCCGCTCTGGTCGGCCACCGTCGTGCGCGCGCTGCCGAAGTCCAGGTACTGGTATTCGGCGAACACCGACCACTGCTTGCCCAGTTGATGCGCCATGCCGGCTCCGGCCAGCCAGCCGTTGCGGCTGGCGTCGGCGGTCGCGAGGTAACTCGGGTCTTCGCCAGGCGTGGCGCTGCACTGGGTGACGCAGCGGTCCGTATAGGCATTGCGCACACGTGCCACGCCGATGCGCGCATACACCAGCGTTGCCGGTGTCACGGCAAGCCCGACGCGGCCCGTCAGGGCAGCAAGCCAGCGGGCACGGGTGCGCGTTTCGCTCAGGCCCACGCCTTCGAAGTAGTTGTTGTTGCCGTCGACGTTGGCGGCATCAAGCCGGCCCTGCAGGCCGAGCACCCAGTGCCCGCGCTGGACATCGCAGCCCACATGGCCGCCGGCCAGGATGCCGGTCGCGGTGTTCGAGCCGTTGTCGTAATTGCCCGGGATGTCCGGTGTGCCGGTATACACCGTCCCGGAAGCTTGCGAGGCCACGCCAGCCTGCACCCCGGCGCTGCATCCCGACCAGGTGTCGGTGCTGCCGGAGGCGAGTTCCGAAGCCGTGACCAGGCCCGACACACACCACAGGGCAACCAACGCAGCGCAAGACTTCTGGAACAAGGGCAGGACTCCGGTGTGTGAAGCCGCGGAGTGTACCTGACCCTTTGTGCCTCCCTCAGCGCGACCCTGCCCGCCGCCAGTCGTAATACGCATCCAGCACCTTAAGCCGCTCCTGGCCCGGCATCGGTGCAGGGCCGGGGTTCGCGCCAAACCGCATCACCTGTGGCTGTTCGGTGGTGAATGCGGGCCACGTCGGCAGACCCGCGCCATTCGGGTCGCCCTGCGTCGCGAAGTTCACCCAGTAGCGCTGCATCTGGTCTGACAGTGCCCGGTCTTCGGCCGTGGGCGCAGCCCGGCCACCCACGCCAAGGTTGCCGAACACATAGCCCACTTCCTGCCCATGGCCCGAGCCGTTGGGGTTGGCGGCACTGGGCCGGTCAAACCAGTACACATAGGCCTTGTGTTTGCCATGCTGCGAAGCCAGCCGTGCCCAGGTGTACTGGCCCCAGTTAAAGCCGGTGTCACTGCGCAGCAGCGTGGCGGCGCGTGTGGCCTGTTCATCGCTGGCATGGGCATAGGTGGCCAGGATGGACTCGGCATGCTTGCCATAGCCGTCACGCACGTCCTTCTCGAACGTCGCCGCATCGGTCTTGCGAACACCAAAGCCGCCGGCCTCGTCTGATACATCGCCGATCAAGATCGGCGTGTCGTGAAAGCGGCCCTGTCGCCACAGTTGCACCTGGTCACCCGGAATCACCGTGCCATCGACCGGTGGCCAGAAATGCGGGGCGCCGGCGTTGCGTTGCGCGGCTTCTACGACGTCGCCGGGCAGCGCGCGTGCCTCGGCCAGCGTGTGCACGCCCAGGCCCGCGAGCCAGGCCTGGCCTGCAGACTCCGCCATGCGCAGCGTCTGCAGGTTGGTGCCGGCCCAGGGCGCATCCTGCGCCGGCGTAAAGCTCGCGCCACTCTGTGCGATCACGGCCCGGAACAGACCTTTGGCCCGCGGCGAGCCAGCCAGCATGCTCACCGCATAGCTGCCGGCAGAGTGGCCCAGCAGCGTCACCTTCGAGGCATCACCGCCGAAGGCCGCGATGTTCTTCTGGATCCACTGCAGGCCGGCGATCTGGTCGAGCAGGCCGTAGTTGCCGGAGGCGTGGCCGCTCTCACGGCTCAGGTCCGGCGTGGCCAGAAAGCCGAGAGGCCCGACGCGATACGCGATGCTGACGAACACCACGCCCTGGCTGGCGAAGCGTGCGCCGTCATACAGCGGGGAGCTGGTCATGCCGCCGTTGAAGCCGCCGCCGTAGATCCACGCGATCACGGGCAGCTTGGCGTTCGAAGCTTTGGCGGGCGTCCACACGTCCAGGGTCAGGCAGTCTTCGCTGGCCAGAATGCCGGGCGCCTGGCTGCGCAGCGCCGTGGGACTCTGCAGACAGGCCGCGCCAAAGGTGGTGGTCTGCCGCACGCCGGACCAGCCATTGACCGGCTGCGGCGCCTTCCAGCGCAGCGCGCCCAGCGGTGGCGCCGCAAACGGAATGCCCTTGAACACGCCGATGCCGGCTTCGGTGCTGCCCGCGATCTGCCCGCCCGTCACGCGCGCCTGCGTGATCTGCGCCAGGGCCGGCACCGCTGCCAGGCTGAGGACAAACGCCATCATTGAAACTGCCACGGTGCGCTGCATACTGATCCCCGTTTCTTGTCGTTGTTGTGCCGCGATTATGGCCCGACTTCCGGAGCGCTGAGTACCCGTCGCTGCGTGAAGGCCGTATGCTCGGTCCGTGCCGGTCCTGGCACACCGGGGATAACAATGAAAAGAATACTCGCTGCACTCTGCCTGGCCGCGTCGCTGCTGGGCACCACGATGGCCAGCGCCCAGGGCTGCAGCCGTGATTGCCTGAAAAAGCACCTCGACACCTATCTGACTGCCGTGGCGCATCACCAGCCCGACGCAGCAGGTCTGTGGGTCGGCTTTCGCCAGACCGAGAATGCGGTCGTCATCCCCGAAGGGCAGGGCGTCTGGAAGAACGTGACGGGCCTGGGCTCCATCCAGCGTCGTTACTTCGACGCGGCGCAGGGCCAGGCCGGCTACTACGGCACCGTGATGCTGGGCGACGAAGAGGCCGTGGTGGCCCTGCGCCTGAAGGTGCAGTGGAACCAGGTCACCGAAGCAGAATGGTTCATGGCCCGCAAGGGCGACCCGGGCATGACCGGCGAGGCGGGCAAGACGCCCTTCAACCTCGAGACGCTGCGTGCCACGCTGCCCGCCCAGCGCGTGGTGCCCAAGGCCGAGCGGATGCAGCACGAAGCCCTGCAGGCCGTGGTCAACAGTTACTTCGATGGCATCACCAGTCGCAACAGTTATCTCGTGAAAGGTCACCCGGGCTGCACCCGCTACGAGAATGGCTTCCCGACCTTCAACACGCCGATGACGCCCGCGATGGACCTGGGTAACAACGGCAAGACCGATTGCCGCACGCAGGGTGATTTCGGCGTGGCAACCGTCGCCATCCGCGACTTCTATGTGATTGATGACGAGTCACAGGCCGTGATGGTGTCGGCGATGTTCCGTCGCGAGGCCAAGAACACCAAGCGTCGCAATCACTTCACCGAGCTGTTCCACATCGACCACGGCAAGATCCGCGACATCCATGCCGCCTTCTACTACGCGCCGGAAGACCGGCCAGTACCCAACTGGCCGCCGTACGATGGGCTGTATCCGTTGCCTGCGTCGTATCGGTGAGACGCTGATTCAGCGCTTCGTGGCCAGCTAAAGCGTGACGGCTTACCGGGCCACGTTCAGCCTCAACCCAAGAGCCTGGATAACGCGATAGACGGTGCCGAAACTGGGATTTCCGTCCTGACTGAGCGCTTTGTAGAGACCTTCGCGCGTGAGGCCGGTTTTCCGTGCCAAGCCCGACATGCCTTTTGCCCGTGCGACAGTTCCCAATGCCTGCACGACGAACGAAGGATCATCACCGGCTTCGTCCAGACAGGCTCTCAGGTAGGCGGCTATGTCTGATTCGGTGCGCAGGTAATCGGCGCTGTCGAACTGTGCGAACGTTTCTTTCCTAGTCTTGGCCATGCCATTGCTCCTGCCACTGCGCCGCCAAAATTCTGGCTCGTC
>CANGFJ010000093.1 GCA_947453065.1 Pseudomonadota bacterium | reverse complement strand
TCCAGATGATGTCGATGATGTCGGCCAGCGGCACATCGAAGTGGTGCGGGCCGGGATAGTTGCCCCAGCACAGGTGCATGCGCACCTTCTCGGCAGGAATGTTGACCAGTGCGCGGTTCATCGCCTCGACGTGCAGTTCCATCGATGCGCGGAAATCAGTCAGACCCAGGTGGGCAAACTGCGTGTGCCGACCCATCGCAAGGTCCGGGCAGTCGATCTGCAGCATCATGCCCGCTGCCACGATGGCCTCGTATTCATGGCGCAAGGCCTCGGCCACGGCAAAGACGTAGTCCTCGTGGCTCGGGTAGTAATCGTTGCGGAAGAAGAAGGTGGTGACGCCCGGCGAGGCGGAGCTCAGGAACGTGCCGGTGGGCGGATTGTTCTTGATCGCGGCCTTCAGGCGCGTGGCATCCAGGGTCGGTGCCTCCACGTCGCGCATGCTCACCGGGCCGTTGCAGGCCGGTGTCTTGCGATGCTTGCGGCCCGGGTCGGCGAACACCTTGGACTTGGTGTTGGGATAGGCCTCGATGTCCTGGAACATGAAGCTGTTGCCCGTGCCGCCAAAGCCGTTGAGGCGGTCCTTCACGTAGGTGGCGTAGCTGGGCTTGGACATCTCACCGTCGTTGATGATGTCCAGGCCGGCCTTGATCTGGCGTGCGGCGACATCGGCCACGGCTTCGGTGATCTTGACCTCGACGGCGTCGAGGTCCAGCGGAATGCCGTCTTCGCGGGCGAACATGATCTGCATCAGTTCTTCCTGACGCGGAAGGCTGCCGACGTGGGTGGTCAGAAATCGGTTGTGGCCGCTCATGGGATGTTCCTGGGGTGTGGGTCTGAAGGGAGTGTGTCGGTCCGGGCTTCGCGGTCAGGGCAGTTCAAAGACCCAGAGTGCGGCACCGGGTTCCGGCGGGTTGAGGATTTCGGGCACGAGGTGGGTAAAGGTGGCCGCCTGTGGCCCGCCATTGCCCACGGTGATGGCGATGTATTGCTTGCCGTTCACGGCGTAGCTGATCGGGGCGGTGTTGGGCACGTCGTTCAGTCGTGTCTGCCACAGGGTTCGTCCATCTTTTGAATCGTACGCGGCGAAGACCCGGTCGAGCGAGCCGGCGAACAGCACGCCCCCGGCCGTGGCCAGTACGCCCGTGGTCGTCGGCGCGCGCTGCCGTCGCGTCCAGGCCACCTTGCGGGTTTTCAGGTTGAGGGCTTCGAGCCGGCCGTAGCGGCCGTCGCTGTCGGGTCGCGGCCGGATGGCAACGGACACGCCGGTGGACAGGAAGCCCCGCTCGCCGGGGCCCACAGGAATGAGGTCCATGCAGGACTCCACGAGTGGCACGAACAGCAGGCCCGTGGCCGCTTCATAGGACGAGGGCAGCCAGCCCTTGGCGGCGCCCGCATGCGGACAGACTTGCTTGGTCTGGCCATCGCCGGGCACCAGCCGTTCGTCGATGGTCTTTGCGCCGGTCTTCGGGTCGATGGCCGTCACGACGTTCTGCAGGCCCAGGTCCATCGAGAACAGGTAGCGCCCGGTGTCGGCGGTCAGGGCGTCGAAGATGGCTTCCTTGCCGCCTGTGACCACCACCTGGGTCGGGCGGCCGTTGACCGGTAGGGTGATCACATGGCGCTCGAAGGCCCAGTCGAAGTCCCACTGGTCGTTGGCCAGGTGCTGGTAATGCCACTTCAGCCGGCCGGTGTCCGGATCCAGCGCCACGGTGGCGTTGGTGTACAGCGCGTCGTTGCGCACGGCGGGACTGGCGCGGTCGCGCAGCGGGCCGGTGTCGTAGGTCGGTGCGGGGCCAAAGAAGGCGGTGTTGGAGGCCGCGTCATAACTGCCTGCGATCCACACCGATCCGCCACTGCGCTGCTCGACGGGCAGCCCGTTCCAGCTGTCGTTCGGGTCACCCGGGCGGGCGATGGTGTAGAAACGCCAGGCTTCCTCGCCGGTGGCCGCATCGAGGCCCGCAATAAAATTGCCCCCCTTGGCACGGCCGTTGGTGCCGATGAGGACCTTGCCGTGGGCAACGAGCGGTCCCCCGGTGGTGTTGTAGCCCTGACCGGGGTCGGCCACGGCGTGGTCCCAGGCCACGCGACCGGTCTTCACGTCCAGGGCCACCAGGTGCGCATCGGAGGTCGGTACGTAGATGCGGTCGCCATACAGCGCGATGTTGTGCTTCCAGCTCGGCGCCACCCCGGGCGGCAGCCGGTGGTTGTACTGCCACAGCAGGTCACCGGTGACTGCGTCCAGCGCCTGCAGGCGATCGCCGAAGCTGTAGACGAACAGCACGCCGTCGTGGACCAGCGGCGTGGCCTCGTGTGGTCCGTTCGGCAGCGACCAGCTCCAGGCCACGCGCAGGGTCGGGACGTTGGACCGCGTGATGCCCTTGAGGGGGCTGAAGCCTTGCGCATCGGCGGTACGACGCCAGTTCAGCCAGTCCCCGGCGGCAGGGCGCGCCAGCATGGCGTCGGTGACCGGCGTGAAGGCGGTCAGTGGATTGTGGCGGGGTGGGGCGGCAGGCAGCGGCACGTTGGCCGGCACGCCGCCGCTGACACCCGGTGGCACGTTCGGCATCCGCATCGACTGCAGGGTCGCGGAGTCGGTGGGCAGTTCCCGATCGCCCGCCGGGAGCCGGTTCTGCTGCAGCAGGTAAGCCAGTGCCTGCGCGTAGCGCGCATCGCCCAGCGAGCCGGGTGCCGTGGGCGGCATCTTCGTGCGGGTGTAGTCGAACAGTTCGTCGACGCTGCGCGACGCCCACTGGCGGATGAAGGGCGTGCCACGCAGGGGCAGCGCAAAGCGGCCGTCATCGAGGTTCTCGCCGTGGCAGGCGGCGCAGTTCGCCGCATAGACCTGCTGCCCCAACGCGGCCTGCTCGCGGGTGTAACCGGGGCTGGTGGGCACAGGGGTGTCAGCGGCCAATGCGCTGCCGCAGACCCACAGGACGCCGCTGGCGGCCAGGACCAGACACCCGCTGCGAATCGCCATCATGGTTGCTTCCTCGTCGTGGCAGGCGGTGTCGGTGTTCTTCTGATTATCCCGCGCCAGTGCTTCAGGATCATAAACAGGTTCCGCGGCAAACCGGTAGGCCGGCGACACCGCGCTGTGGTTCGCGTTAGGCTGGGCCCACCGCGAAGACGGCCTGTGACAAGAAAAATCGGGGAACAAAACATGATGAAGCGATCGCGTGCCGCATTCGGCGTGGCACTGGTACTGGCCGCCTGCGCGCCAGCCACTTTTGCGCAGACGGTCAAGCCGGCGCAGGAAGGTTTTTCTGCCCAGCGGCTGCAGCAGGTCAACCAGCTGGTCGATCGTCAGATCGGTGCCGGAGAGATCGCCGGCGCGGTGACGCTCGTTGCGCGCAACGGCCACATCGTGCATCTGCAGGCGCAGGGCGTGACGGATCTGGGCTCCAAAGTGCCGATGCAGAAAGACAGCCTGTTCCGCATCGCCTCGATGACCAAACCCGTGGTGGCGACGGCCGTGCTGATGCTGGTGGAGGAAGGCCGCATCCGTCTGGATGATCCGGTCAGCCGGTTCATTCCGGCATTCCGGGACGTACAGGTGGCCGTGCCGCGTGCGCCACGGGCCGGGGCGCCGGCGGGCACGGGCTACTACACCGTGCCACCGGACCGCGCGCTGACGGTGCTGGACTTGCTGACCCACACCGGTGGGCTGGTAAGCGGGCCGATGAGCACGGCGGCGGCGCAGAAGATCATGGACCGCCGGCGCGCCGAAGGCATCAAGGTGCTGGATGAACTGGCGGGCGTGCCGCTGGAATTCCAGCCGGGCACGCGCTGGGCCTACAGCGGCCTGGCGGGCTTTGAGCTGCTCGGGCGCATCGTCGAAATTGCCGCCCATCAGCGCTTTGGCGACTTCCTGCAGCAACGCATTTTCAAACCCCTGGGCATGAAGGATGCGACCTTCTGGCCCAGCGATGCGCAGCGTGCGCGGCTGGTGACCAACTATGTGCTGGGCGAGCAGGGCATCGCGCTCAACCCGGACCCGGATCGCCTGAACACCCCGATGCTGGACTCCGGTGGCGGCGGCCTGATCAGCAGCGCCGAGTCCTATGCGCGCTTTGCGATGATGCTGGCCAATGGTGGCGAGCTGGACGGCGTGCGGCTGCTGAGCCCGGCCACCGTCAGCCTGATGGGCTCGCAGATCATCTCCGATGCCCTGCCGGGTCGCCGTGCCGGCGAAGGCTATGGCCTGGGTGTGCGCCACGTGAACGACCGTTCAGCGCGGCACACGCTGGTGTCCAACGGCAGCTACGGCTGGAGCGGGGCCTATGGCACGCACTTCTGGATTGATCCGTTGAAGCATCTGGTGGCGATCCTGATGGTGCAGACACCGGGCACACAGCGCACCGAGGATTTCGAGACGGCGGTGATGCAGGGGCTGGTCGAATGAGCGCCGTGCTGCACCCTATCCAGACCCTGATCCGTGAGCGGCCGATGAGCCTTTACCAGGTGCTCGTGGTCGCGCTGTGTGTGTTCATCAATGCCATCGACGGGTTCGACATCCTGGCCTTGTCATTCGCCTCGCCGGTGATCGTGCGGGAGTGGGGGCTGACGCCCGAGCAGACGGGTTTCGTGTTCGGCGCGAACCTGGCCGGCATCGGCATCGGTGCGTTTGTGTGGTCCTTTGTGGCGGACCTGGTCGGCCGTCGGCCGGTGATCATCCTGGGGACGCTGTTCATGTCGGTGGGCATGATTGCCACGGCGACGGTCGATGGGCTGAACGGGCTGGCGCTGTGCCGGCTGGTCACGGGGCTGGGCATTGGCGCAATGGTCAGTACGGCTGGCACGCTGGCCATCGAATACAGCGCGGCCCGCTGGCGCACGGTGTCGGTGGCGCTGGTGGTCCTTGGCTATCCGGTGGGCGGCGCGGTCGGCGGTCTGGCCACGAGCTGGCTGATGGCCCATTACGGCTGGCGACCGATCTTCCTGTTTGGCGGCTCGCTGACGGTGCTGCTGTTGCCGCTGCTGTTGTGGCGCCTGCCGGAGTCCATTGAGTTCCTGCTGGAGCGGCAGCCGCGCAACGCGCTCGCGCGAATCAATCGCTATGCCGCGCGCCTTGCCCTGCCGGTGCTGGAGGTGCTGCCGCCACCCGGCGCACGGGTTGGCGCAGTCGGCCAGTTCGTGGAACTCTGGCGGCCCGCACACCGGCGCGCAAGCCTTACGCTGTGCGTGCTGTATCCGCTGTATATGTTCACGTTCTATTTCTTCATCAGCTGGTCGACCAAGATGGCCACCGAACGGGGGCTGTCGGATGCAGCGGCTGTGGGGATGTCGAGCCTGATCAGCCTCAGCGGCATTGCCGGTGGCGTCGTGTTCGGCCTGGTGGCGGCGCGCGTGCGCCTGACGCGCCTGGTGGCCACGCTGGCGGTGCTGATGTCGCTGGGCATTGTCGCCTTCGGCGTGTTGCCCGCCACGCCGGGCGCGCTCAATCTCGCCGCGCTGCTGCAGGGTTTCATCATGTGGGGTACCTCGGCCACGATCTACTCGGTGATCGCGCTGAGCTACCCGGTGCGGGTCCGCGCCTCCGGCATCGGCCTGGTGGTGACCATTGGCCGCGCCGGCTCGGCACTCGGGCCCTTGTGCGCCGGCCTGCTGCGGGGCGCCGGTTATGAGTGGTCGTTCGTGGCGCTGGTGCTGGCGATTCCCGCCGTGCTGGCTGCGGTGCTCATCACGACGCTACGACCCGACAGCCACACCACGCCGCGCCCGGTGGCGCCTGGGACACGCTGCTGATCCTCTACACCTCGGGTACGACGGGGCCGTCCAAGGGTGTGCTGTCGAGCTACCGCCCTGTGCGATTGGGGCGTCAGCCCGTAGCGGGCACGCCTTCGAGGTCGTAGGTGCCGGCGACGGTGATCGTCACCTGCGCAAACTCACCAGGCTTGAGGCCGCGGGCGTTCTTGACGTTGACCACGCCATCGATCTCCGGCGCATCGCCCGCCGTGCGCGCAATGGCGGTGTCGCCGTCGACGCTGTCGACCAGCACCTGCAGGGTCTTGCCGACCTGCGTTTCGAGACGCTCGGCGCTGATGTCGCTGGCCAGCGCCATGAAGGCCTCGTAGCGCTCGTCCATGACCTCGGCCGGCACGGCGCCTGCGATCTCGTTGGCGGTGGCGCCCTGCACGGGGGAGTACTTGAAGCAGCCGACGCGGTCGAGCTGCGCCTCTTCAAGCCAGTCGAGCAGCTGCTCGAACTCTTCGTCGGTTTCGCCGGGGAAGCCGACGATGAAACTGGAGCGCAGCACCAGGCCGGGCACCTGGCGTCGCCAGCCGTGGATGCGCTCGAGGGTGTCTTCGGCGTGGGCCGGGCGCTTCATGCGCTTGAGCACCGTCGGGCTCGCATGCTGGAACGGGATGTCGAGGTAGGGGAGGATCTTGCCCTCGGCCATCAGCGGCATCACGTTGTCGACATGCGGGTAGGGGTAGACGTAGTGCATGCGCACCCACACGCCAAGCGTGCCCAGCGCACGCGCCAGGTCAACGAAGCGGGTTTCGTATTCCACGCCGCGGAAGCTGCCTTTCCGATAGCGCAGATCGACGCCATAGGCGCTGGTATCCTGCGAAATGACCAGCAGCTCACGGACGCCCGAGGCGACCAGACGCTCGGCCTCGCCCATCACGTCGTCGATGGGCCGGGAGGCCAGCTTGCCGCGCAGCGACGGAATGATGCAGAAGCTGCAGGTGTTGTTGCAGCCTTCGGAGATCTTGAGATAGGCGTAGTGGCGCGGCGTGAGGCGGATGCCCTGCGCCGGCACCAGGTCCAGGAACGGGGCGTGCGGCCGCGGCAGGTGCGTCTCGATGGCGCGCACGACCTGCTCGGTGGCATGCGGGCCGGTCACGTTCAGCACGCGCGGGTGTCGCGCGAGGATGCGTTCGGGGTTGGCACCGAGGCAGCCGGTGACGATGACGCGGCCGTTGGAGGCCAGGGCCTCGCCGATGGCGTCGAGCGACTCGTCGATGGCAGAGTCAATGAAGCCGCAGGTGTTGACGACCACGAGGTCGGCCGAGTCGTAACTCGGGGCGATTTCGTAGCCGCGGATGCGCAACTGCGTGAGGATACGCTCGGAGTCGACCAGCGCCTTGGGGCAGCCCAGGCTGACGAAGCCGACGCGGGGGGTGTTACTGGACATGCGGCCTACCGGATCTGGCGGGCCGCAATGGTACCCACAAACGGACGGAATGGAATCGTGGCTGAAAAAGAGCAGTTCGACCGGGACTATTACCAGCGGTTCTACTTTGACACCCGCACTGCGGTCACCAGCCGGGCCGAAATGAACGCCCGGGGGCGCCTGATCGCCGGCTTTACCGACCATGTCGGGCAGCCGGTGAAGCGGATCCTGGACGCGGGTTGCGGTGTGGGCCTGCTGCGGGCGCCCCTGCGGCGCGCCTGGCCCAAGGCCGAATACGTGGGCCTGGAGGTCAGCCAGTACCTCTGCAAGCGCTATGGCTGGCGCCTGGGGGGCATTCAGGACCTCAAGACCCGCGAGCAGTTTGACGTCGTCATCTGCTACGACGTCATGCAGTACCTCAAGCCTGCCGAGGCACGCTGCGCCTTCGACAATCTGGCCCGCGTCTGCCGCGGGGTGCTGTATTTCGGCGCGCTGACCAAGGAAGACTGGGAAGAGAACTGCGACCAGTCGCGCACCGACCCTGCCGTGATGCTGCGCAAAGGCGCCTGGTACCGCCGCCAGCTGGCGCGCGACTTCCGCCACATGGGTGCCGGCTTCTGGCTGCGCCGCGACAGCCCCCTGTATGTGTGGGAAATGGACACCGCCGGCAGCCGGTAAGCCCGCTTCCGGTATCCTTGCCGCCCATGACCGCGCCCCGCCACGAATCGCTCGAAGCCGTGTTCTTTGCCGCCGTGCCGCCCCGGCCGGCGCCCTGGCACCGGCGGGCGTTCCTGTGGCTTTTGCCCCGGCTGCTGGCCTTTGGTCCGGCGCGGGCCCTGCTTCTGACTTTGCGCGGCCGACCGCGCTGACGGGACTTCCCCATGACTGACGTGAAACGCATTCCAGTGACCGTGCTCACCGGCTTCCTCGGTGCCGGCAAGACCACGCTGCTCAACCGCATCCTCTCTGAGAACCACGGCAAGCGCATTGCCGTGATCGAGAACGAATTCGGCGAGGTGGGCGTGGACCACCAGCTGGTGATCGGTGCCGAAGAGGAGATCTTCGAGACCAGCAACGGCTGCATCTGCTGCACGGTGCGCGGCGACCTGATCCGCGTACTGGGCCAGCTGCTCAAGCGCCGCGAGCGCTTCGATTATGTGCTGATCGAGACCACCGGCATGGCCGACCCGGGCCCGGTGGCGCAGACCTTCTTCCTGGACGATGACCTCAAGGCGCAGTTCGTCATCGACGCGATCGTCACGCTGGTGGATGCGCGGCATTTCGAGCAGCACCTCTAGACGATGAAAGAGCCGGCGATCCAGGTGGGCTTTGCCGACGTGGTGCTGCTGAACAAGACCGACCTGGTCGAGGAAGCCGACCTGGTGCGCATTGAGCGCAGCATCCGCGCGATCAATGGCACGACGACCATCCACCGCACGAAGAATGCCGAGCTGCCCATCGAGGCGGTGCTGGGCATCGGGGCCTTTGACCTGGAGCGCGTGCTGGCCACCGACAGCAGCTTCCTGGCGCCGCAGTACCCGTTCGAGTGGGCCGGTGCCTACGAACTGGCTGCGGGGCGCCACATCCTGAAGGCCTCGGGCGAGCACTCGCATGACCACGGCCATGACGCCCATGGTCATGACGACCACGGGCATGACGAGCAGGCGCACGATGACCATGGCCACGATGACCACCACGGCCACTCGCACGCCGACCTGAAAGTCGCGCTCCTGCCGCTGGCCAGTGCCACGGCCGAAGCGCTGGCGGCGCAGATCGAACCTGCCGTGCGCGTGTTTGCCGAAAAGGGCCAGCACGTGGAGAGCGGCGACACCTTCGCAGCCGCCGCGCATCCGCATGCGCTGGCCATGCAGTGCATGGGCGGCCAGTACCGCATCGAGATCGCCACAGCGGGCGCGTATGCGCTGTTCTGCGAGCATGCGCCGGAAGAATTTGGCCTGCAGCTCTCGCAGGCACCGGTCGCGCAGCAGGCCTTTGCCTCGCATCACCATGACCAGGAAATCAATTCCATTGGCATCAGCGACCCGCGTCCGCTGGATGCGCGCAAGGTCAATGACTGGCTGTCCTACCTGCTGCAGAGCCGGGGCGAAGACATCCTGCGCATGAAGGGCGTGCTGAACATCCGCGGCGAGACGCGCCGCTATGTCTTCCATGGCGTGCACATGATGTTTGATGGTCGCCCTGATCGCCCCTGGGGCGACACGGTGCGCGTGAACCACCTGGTGTTCATCGGCCGCAAGCTCGATCGCAACGAGCTGGAGGCGGGTTTCGCCTCCTGCATCGCGTGAGTCGTCCGGCCGCCGTGCTGGTCGCAGGACCGCAGGTCCTGCTCGATGACTATCCGGTCGACCTGGCCTGGTCACCGGACGGCAAGCAGTTGGTGGTGGCGGGCGGCGAAGGTCGCCTGCACCGCGTGGCGCGCGAGGGTGCGCAGGCCACGCTGCTGGGCACACAAGAGCCGGGCCTGCTGTCGGTGTGCTGGCAGCCGGGTGGCAAGCTCCTGGCCACGGCCGGACAGGACGGCAGCGTGCGCCTGTGGGATGCGCTGGCCGCCGCAGCGTCTGACGGCACGGTGATCCACCGCGGCTTGCAGTGGCCGCTGGGCCTGGCCTTTGAGCCGCGTGGCAAGGCCGTGGCGTTTGCCGCCGGCAAGGTCGTGCGCGTGGTCGGGCTGGACGGCGTGCTGCGCGAGGAGATCGGGCCGCATGACTGCGCGCTGACGCAGCTGGCCTGGCGCAACGGCAACGAAGTGCTGGCCGCAGGCAATGGCGCGCTGTTCATCGACCGGCTCGCGCCGGAGAGCTCGATCACCCAGCATGCGCTGGATGGCGCGCCCCTCACGCTGGCGATCAGTCCCGATGGGCGCGTGGTGGCCAATGGCCTGCAGGATGGGCAGGTGATGTTTCGCCATGTGCTGGCGCAGAAGAAGTCGCGCATGAGCGGCTATGACGGCAAGGTCACGCAGACCGCCTGGAGCGCCAACAGCCGCTACCTGGCGACGGCCGCCACCGGTGGCAAGGTCATCATCGTGTGGGACTTCAGTGGCAAGGGCCCCGAGGGCAGCGAGCCGCTGCAGCTGCAGTCGCACGGTGACCGCATCGAGAGCCTTGCCTTCCAGCCGGAAGGGCCTTACCTGGCGTCGGGGGGCCGTGACTGGCGCGTGGTGCTGTGGCGGCCGGGTCCGGCTGCGCAGGGCAAGCAGGCCGAGGCCTCGCTCGACGTGCAGCTGCTCGATGGCCCGGTGAGCCTGGTGCGCTGGTCGCGTGATGGGCGCCAGCTGGCCGTGGCGCAGGCCAGCGGGCGCCTGCGGTTCTACACGTTGCAGGCCTGAGGTCGTCAGGCCACGCGCGGCAGCAGGATGTTGTACTGGGTGTAGTGGTCGACCTTGCTGGCCTGGGTGATGCCACCCCCCAGCTCACTGACCAGTGACACGATCAGGGGGAAGAGCCCCGTATCGGTGTCGCGCGGCGGTACACCGCGTCCATCGTTACGCAGCGTGATGATCACTCCGCGGGCACCGTGGTCCGCGCAACGGATGGTGATGCGCGCCCGATCCAGCTTCCCGGCCGCTTCACGCTCTGCTTCGGACTCAATGTCCTGCTCCATGACGTGATGCAGCAG
>CANGFJ010000092.1 GCA_947453065.1 Pseudomonadota bacterium | reverse complement strand
CTGCCGCAGCCTTCGGTCCGGTGTTCCACCGGATGCTGGAAGGTGGCATCTACCTGGCGCCCAGCGCGTTCGAGGTGGGCTTCCTCTCGGCCGCACACACCGATGTGCAGGTCGATGCGCTCGCCGCGGCACTGCTTGCCGCGACGGCTGATTTACCGGGCTGAGGACGCCCCGGTGTCGTAGCGCCGGCGCGGATGCGTCAGCGGGCCGGCACCGTCCTGGTAGGCGACAGAAAAACGCTCGAGTTCCGCAATGGCGGGCTCGAGCTTCTCGCCGACAGCGAGGTCAAAGGCATTGAAGCCGCAGCGCGCCAGCAGGAACACCTGGTCGAGGCGCACGCCGCCCGCGGCACGCAACTCACCCTGAAAGCCCATGCGCTCACGCAGCAGACGCGCCTGCGTATAGCCACGGCCTTCGGCCGTGCTGGGAAATTCCACGACAATGAGCGGCAGGTCAGCCAGATAGGGCTTGAGCGCCTGCTCGTCGTCGGCTGGCAGCAGGCTCACCGCCACCTGTGCGCCAGGCACCGGGCTTTCGCCCCCCGCACGTACGGCCAGATAGTCGGCCAACGGCAGCACAACGCGCGTCGCGCCCGCCGCCTCTTCCTTGCCGACATAGGTCCAGTCGTCGGCGACGACCTGACGGTCCTTAATGATTTGCCGCATACACACGCTCACTGAAAGGCTGCACACCGATGCGCCGGAAGGCATCGAGGAAGCTCTCTTCCTCCTGGCGCTCGGCCACATAGACGTCGAGGATCTTGGCGATGGTCTCGGCCACGTCAGCCTTGCTGACAGACGGCCCGATGACCGTGCCCAGCGAGCTGATGCCGCTGGCCGAACCCCCCAGGGTGATCTGGTACCACTCCTCGCCACGCTTATCGACGCCGAGGATGCCGATGTGGCCAACATGATGGTGCCCGCAGGCATTCATGCAACCGGACATCTTCACTTCGATGTGGCCCAGGTCGTAGAGGTAATCCACATCCGTGAAGCGGTCGTTGATCTGCTTCGCGATGCTGATGGAACTGGCGTTGGCGAGGCTGCAGAAGTCCAGGCCCGGGCAGCAGATCATGTCGGTCAGCGTGCCGATGTTCGGCGTGGCGAGCGTGAGCGCCACGAGTCCCTGCCAGACCTCGTAGAGGTCCTGCTGCCGCACTTCGGCCAGGATCAGGTTCTGGTCATGGGTGGCGCGCAGCTGGCCGGAGCTCAGGCGATCAGCCAGATCGGCCAACTCGTCCATCTGCGTCGCCGTGATGTCACCCGGCGCAATATCCGGTGCCTTCAGCGACACGATCACCGCACGGTAGCCCGGCACCTTGTGCGCGCGCGTGTTGTGGCGATACCAGGCCACGAAGGCCGGCTCGCGCCCCGTGGTCGGGTCGATGTCGGCAAGCGTTTCATAGGGCAGCGGCACGAAGAAGCTGCGCATGCGCTCGATCTCGGCGACCTCGAGCTTGAGCCCGGAGTCGCGGATCAGTGCCCACTCGGCCTCGACGGCCTCGCGGAAGGCCTCGATACCCAGCGCCTTCACCAGGATCTTGATGCGCGCCTTGTAGATGTTGTCGCGGCGGCCTTCCTGGTTGTAGATGCGCAGGATCGCTTCCAGGTAAGACAGCAGGTGCTCGCGCGGCAGGAAGTCGCAGATGACCTTGCCGATGATCGGCGTGCGGCCCAGACCACCGCCCACCAGCACTTCGAAACCGATCTCGCCGTCCGGCCCGCGCTTGAGGTGCAGGCCGATGTCATGCACTTCGGAGGCCGCGCGGTCGGCCGGCGAACCGGTGACGGCGATCTTGAACTTGCGCGGCAGGTAGTTGAACTCGGGGTGCACCGTGGACCACTGCCGGATGATCTCGCAGTACGGCCGCGGATCATCGACCTCATCGGGCGCGATGCCGGCGAAGTGGTCGGCCGTGGTGTTGCGGATGCAGTTGCCACTGGTCTGGATGGCATGCATCTCGACCGTCGCCAGATCCGCCAGCATGTCCGGCACGTCTTCGAGCTTGGGCCAGTTGTACTGCAGGTTCTGGCGGGTCGTGAAGTGACCGTAGTCGCGGTCGTACTTGCGGGCCAGGTGCGCCAGCATGCGCAACTGCCGCGACGACAGCAGGCCATAGGGAATGGCGACGCGCAGCATCGGCGCGTGGGTCTGGATGTACAGGCCGTTGCGCAGGCGCAGCGGCTTGAACTCATCCTCGCTCAGCTCGCCGGCCAGGAAACGGCGCGTCTGGTCGCGGAACTGCGCGACGCGTTCGGCCACCAGGGTCTGGTCAATGTTGTCGTAGCGGTACACGGTCGCAACTCTAGGAATAAGGGGGGTGCCGGGCCACTGCCCGGCCCTGCATTTTGACTTGTCGCGCCGAGATAAGCGAATCCCGGCCTAGCCGGTGCTCTGCAGTCCCTGGGCGATGCCGCTGACGCTGGCCAGCAGCGCCTGGAACAGGTCCTCGTCGTCGCGACCGGTGGCCCGCCAACGGCGCAGCAGGTCGACCTGCATCAGGTGCATGGGGTCGACATACGGGTTGCGCAGCTGGATGGCGCGCTGCAAGGTGCGGTCGGTATCCAGCAGCTCGCTGGCGCCCTTGATGGCCAGGACCTGCTCGCAGGCCAGCGCATATTCGGCACGCAGCGGCGGCGCGAAGCGCTGCAGGGACTCACTGGCCAGCGTGTCGTAATGGCCGGCGATGCGCAGGTCGGCGCGCGCCAGCATCGTCTCCAGGTCATCGATGAGCTGGGTGAAAAACGGCCAGTGGGCATAGCAGTCGCGTAGCGCCGGCAGGCCGTGCTGGCCGACAGCCGCGGCGATGCCGGTGCCAGCACCCAGCCAGCCTGGAATCATGTGCCGGGCCTGGGACCAGGCAAACACCCAGGGCGTGGAGCGGATGGACTGCACGGCGCTGCGCCCGCGCAGGCTCTCCCACACCGTGCGCGAGCCGATCTGCATCCGCTCGATGACATCGATGGGCGTGACGGCACGGAAATAGTCGTAGAACTCGCGGTCGGCAAGTACCAGTCGCTGCCAGCAATCGAGGCTGGCGGCCGACATCGTCGCTGCACAGGCATGCTGGGCGGGACTCTCGGGCCGGGCGCCGCCGCGCTGGTTGGTGGCCGTGGCCAGCGACAGCGCACTGAAGGCGCGCTCCAGCGTGCGCATGGCGTTGGGCTTGAGGCCATAGCTCTGGCTGATGGTCTCGCCCTGCTCCGTCAAGCGCAGCACGCCATTGATGGTTTCGGGCGGCGCCGCGGTCACCAGCGCATCGATGCGCGAGCCGCCCCGTGCCACGCTACCGCCCCGGGCGTGAAAAATGACATGCCGTTCGCCCGCTTCGCCCAGCGCCGCGGCCAGATCGCGCTGCGCGTCATAGGCGGCCAGCCGGGCCGTCAGGAAACTGCTCTCGCGGCTGCCATGGGTGTAGCCGACCAGCACGCACTGCTGGCGCGAGCGGGCCTCCAGATGCCGTCGGTAGACCGGATCGGCCAGGACCTGGCGCATGACGCCGCCACAGGCGTTCAGCGCATCGACCGACTCAAACAACGGCGCCACATCCAGGCCCACCTGGCCGCTGCGCTTGTCGTAGGCACCGGCCCAGCGGGCCAGCACCAGCGGCGCCAGCACATCGTCGGGGCCGGAGGCGCCACTGACCACGTAGTGGCCGACGGCATCCTCGCCATAGCGGTGGCGGCCCTGCATCGCGGCATCAAAGACCGCCAGCGTGCGCTTGCCCAGCGCGTCGAACACGCCCTTGGGGCCCGTGTCGCGCTCCAGCACCTGCACGAGGTGACGGTGCCGCTCCTCGGCACTGCGCGTCATCCACTGTGGGTCGTCGAAACCCTGTGCCAGCACGGCGTGATGTACATCGGCGTGCTGCCGCAGGTCGAGGGTCGCCAGGTGGAAGCCAAAGGTGCGCACCCGCATCGCCAGGCGCCTCACCAGTTGGTAGCCGGCATTGACGCCGTGGTTGGCCAGCAGGCTGGCGCTGACGAGATCCAGGTCGGCCTGGAACTGGTCGGAATTCTCGTAACGGTTGGGACGCCCTTCGTAGGTGTGGCGCAGCCGCTCGGACACCTGGCCAAAGAACACCCGGTAAGGCATGCGGTCGTGGCGGGCGGGCGCGATGCTCTGTGCGCCCGGCAAGAGCAGCAGGTACTCGTCGATGCGGCGCGCGAGGGCCGGCGACACCGCAACGCGGCTGGCGCTCTGCGAGAGCAGCTGGGCCAGTTCCTGGCACTCGTTGTAGTAGGCGTTGACGATGACCTGCTGCTGGCGGGCGAGCGTCTCGCGGATGCTCTTGGCATGCACGTCGGGCGTGCCTTCCATGTCGCCGCCCACCCAGCTGCCAAAGCGCAGCACCGTCGGCGGCGCAATGTTGGCGATGCAGGCGCCATAGAGCTTTTCCAGCGCCGTGGCGATCTCTTCGTAGAAAGCCGGCACGATGCGGTAGAGCACTTCGGCGAAGTGATAGATCACATGCTCGCGCTCATCGGCGACGGTCAGGCGCTGCCGCGGGTGCTCTTCGGTCTGCCAGCCGGTCGTGATCTCGGTGCGCATGCGCGCCCAGAGGTGGCGCTGCTCCTGCGGATCGAGGTTCGGATTGAGGCGATCGAGCAGCACGGTGGCCATGCGCTGGTTACGCCGCAGCTGCGTGCGGCGGGCCGATTCGGTGGGATGCGCGACCATCACCGGCTCGATGCGCAGGCCGGCCAGCAGGTCCAGCACGTCATCCAGTGACAGACCCTGCTGCTTGAGCTGTGTCAGCGCGAACTCGACGCCACCCGGCTGCGGCCGGGCGCTGTCAGCCAGGAAGTACTCCCGCCGGCGACGGATGCGGTGTACCCGCTCGGCCAGATTGACCGTCTGGAACCAGGTGGAGAAGGCGCGCACCAGGTCGCGGGCGACCTCCGGCGGACGGCCGCTGACCCGCAGTGCCAACTCGGTGTCCGCACCGGCGTCTTCGCGATGGCGGATCGCAGCCACCCGATCGCCCTCTACCAGGCCAAAGAGCCCGTCGCCGCCCTGCTCGCGCAGGATCTCGCCCACCAGGGCACCCAATTGATGGACGTCCTCGCGCAGGGCGAGGTGCTTGGGGGGGAACTGGATCTGGTCACGGTGCACGGTGACCGCAATTCTACCCGTCACAGACGACGCGGTGGCATCCTCATCCCATGATTCAGGTTTCCGAGGCCCGCAAGGCCACCGCAGGACTGCTGCTGGCCGCCGGCGGCGCCATGCTCTTTGCCAGCAAGGGGCTTTTTGCCAAGGCCCTGTTCCGCCAGGGGATGGATTTCCAGACGCTGACGGTGCTGCGGGCGCTGATTGCGCTGCCGCTGTTCATGGGCTTGGCGATCTATCGCGGGCTGCGCCTGCACCACCTGCCGCCACGGGCCATTGCCCTGGCGGCCTTCGCGGGCGTCTGGTGCTATGCCATCGGGGCGCTGATCGACTTCCACGCACTGGAACTCATCGATGTCAGCATCGAACGCGCCTTGCTCTTCAGCTACCCGGCGGTCGTGGTGCTGTACACCGCGACGGTCCGGCGCAGGCTGCCCTCGCTGCCGGTCACGTCCGCCCTGACCCTGACCTATGTTGGCATCTTGCTGGTGGTGGGAGGCTTTGATGCTGCGGCGTGGCAGCGCAACCTCAGCGGCTCGCTGATGGTGCTGTTCTGCGCCACGACGACTGCGGCGTATTTCCTGCTGGGTGAACGGTGCATCCGGGACCTGGGCAGCATGGGCTTCACGATCATCGCGATGGTCTCCTCCACCGTGTTTGTCGTGCTGTATTACCTGTTCAGCCACCCGTTGGCGCCGCTCCTGGCCGTGTCGGCGCAGGGCTGGTGGCTGCTGCTGGCGCTGGGGGTGCTGTGCATGTTCCTGCCTACGCTGATGCAGGCCGACGGCATCCGCAGGATCGGCGCCGTACGGGGCGCGCTGGTCAGCACCGTGGGCCCACCGGCCTCGTTGCTGATGGGCGCCGCGCTGCTGGGCGAACGACCGGGTCTGTGGCAGCTAGTGGGCACGGCTTCCATCGTTGTCGGCGTACTGGTCATTGCACGCCACAGCGCCTCCCCCAAGCCCTGACGCGCAAGCCTATGGCAGCGTCATGCCAGTCAGGCGAACAAAGTCAGGCTTGGTCGCAAGGAGAATTTCCAGGGTGGCCTTGCGGTCGTCGGCGTTCAGACCCGCATAGAGGCCACTGCTGTCCCGCCCCTGCAGGATCTCGAGGAACCGGCCATACAGGTACTGCCGGATGTACTCCGGCAGGCTGTCGAAGCTCGCCGAGTAGATGAAATAGCTCAGGGGATACCGGAAGAGCCGGGTCTTGAGGTCGAGCTCCCGCAGGGTGCGCCCTTGACGATCACGCGGGCCCTGGCCCTGGAACCAGGCCTCGTAACCCGCATTGCCGGCAATCGGACTGGTGAATTCCACCGCATCCACGAACAACATCGTACGCACCAGCGGTTCGACCATCGCCTTGATGGCCGCCTGCCCGCGTGGCGACAGATCGGCCAGCGTGCGCGGCGCAGGCACCGCGCCCTGCTCCAGTCGCGCCAGCACGGTATGGACCTTGAGGTTGGCGCGCGTAATCAGGTTCTGTACGCCTGTCTGGTGCTCGAGCACCATCAGCGACACGATGTCGCTCTTGTTGGTGAGATAGGGCCGCGTGTTGAACAGCCCGTCCAGCGACTGCAGGTTCAGCCGCTGCGCATCGGTCCGGGCGGACAATTTAGGATCGCCATCAATGGGCAGGTTTCCCAGATGGACCTGCTCTCCGTGCTGACCCGTGACATACCAGCCACCCCAGCGTTCACGCAGCGGAGTTTGGTCAGAGGTCTCTTCCGATGTCTCGCGGGTAGGCGGGTTATAGGCCCCGTCCACCATGGCAGACAGCACGACGACCCGAGGCACGCCGCCACCCATCATCGAATAGGTGTCGTGGCAGGTCAGGCAACGCCCAGCCTCGCGATCAAACTGCCGTGGCGCAGAGGGCTTGTTCACCAGCGTGTAAAACACCAGCCCCAGCTCGCTGTCCATGGCAGCCAACTCCAGCAACGGCGCGTTTTGGACATAGCCGATGTACACCTCGTCGTTGTAGTAAACGGCGCGGGGTGTGGACGCCTCAATGAGGTCTATCTGCAGGCTCGTCTTGGAGTAAACGAGTACTTGCGAGGAAGGGTCTATTTTCAGCGCCTTGAGCAATGCGTCGAGATAGCCCCGCGATGGGCTGTAGTCCAGTGTCAGCTCACCGCGATCCAGTCGCGCCTGCAACCGAGCGAAGGCATTGTGGGTTGCCGGACCAGAATAATTGAGCGCCGGATAGTCGGCGTCGTAGCGCTGGGCATTGATCGCAGGCGCCGACTCGCTGGCTGACGCCAGGGCAGAGGCCAGCATGAACATCGCGCAAAAAGCCCTAGCCGCTCGCTTCATCCGCCCCACACATCTACGCTGTCTTTGGTCATGCATCGCTGGCGCTCATTCCTGCTAAGGCAGGATTGTCACCCGAAAATTCCCAGCGCGTGGCAGGAGAACACCGCGGCACTTGCGGCATCTACGCATTGCAGCCCCTACCCTGCCAGCAGCACGGCCTCGGCATGTTCCAGTGCCTCGGGCAGGCCATAGATGACCAGCGCATCCCCTTCCCGCAACACGGTGTCGCCCGCAGGCTCGCGACCTGTAATGCCGCGTCGGCGCAGCGCGGTGAAACCCACTTCTGCCCCACGCCTGCGGACCTCTTCCAGACGACGACCGACCGCCCAGGCTTGCGGGGGGAGTACGACCGTCGCCAGACCCTCAAACGGGAGGTTGACGGCCTCGAACGCCTCCTCGCCCTCCCGGTGAACGATCGTGCGCAGGGTGGTGTAGCGCCTGCTGCGGATATCCGCCACCGTTCGCACGACACGCGACACCGGCACCTGCAGCAGGATCAGCACCTGCGAGACAAGCATGAGGCTGGCCTCAAACGTCTCGGGCACCACTTCCGTCGCGCCAGCTGCAATCAGCTCGGCCAGGCCCACGTCATCCTGGGTGCGCACCAGCAGCGGCACATCGGCACGCAGCGCCCGCACGGCCCGTACGATGCCCAGCGACACGGCCGGATTGGCGAAGGTCACCACCACCGCACTGGCCGTATCGAGCCCGCAGCCCAGGAGCACGTCTTCATCGGAGCAATCCCCATAGACCACGGGGTCACCGGCCAGCCGCGCCGGCCGCACCCGAGCAAGATCCAGGTCCAGGGCTATGTACTCAAAGCCCTGCGCTTCCAGTACCCGCGCCATGTTCTGCCCCACGCGTCCAAACCCACAGAGGATCACGTGTTCGCGGCGGGCCACATCGCTGGTGGCAGCGTCTTCCAGCTCGATGGCACGCTGTGGCGGACCTTTCTCCCGCAGGAGAAAGCGCGCGATCGTCTTGTTGTAGCGGATGCCAAAGGGCGCGATAACCATGCTTAGGATCAGCGCGACCAGCAGCGGCTGGGCGATGGTCGAGGGCAGCACCTTGGCCGGCAGTAGCAAGGTGAGCAAGGCCACACCAAACTCGCCGCCGCCGCCCAGCACCATGCCGGTACGCAAAGCCTTGAAGTGCGTACTGACGAAGCCGCGAACCAGCACGGTGGCAACACCGACCTTGAGCAGGGTCAAACCGACTACCAGGGCAGAGACCAGCAGGAAGTGCGCGAGCAGCAACTGCACGTCGAGCAACATGCCGACGGAAATAAAGAACAGCCCCAGCAGCAATTCGCGAAATGGGCGGATGACTGCCTCGACCTGATGCCGGTATTCCGTCTCCGCCAGCATCATGCCGGCAAGGAAGCCCCCCAATGCCATGGAGAGCCCTGCAGCCTGCGTGATCCAGCCGGATGCCAGCACCACCAGCAACACCGTCAGCGTGAAGAGTTCCTTCAGGCGGCTGTGCGCGATCTCCACCAGCAGCGGTCGCAGCAGCAGCCGACCGATGGCAAACACCAGCAACAGCGAGATGGCACCGAAGCCCAGCGCGCGAAACAGTCCTTCAGCGCTGAAGCCACCGCTGAGCGACCCGCTTCCCAGCGCCGTTGCCAGGGCGAGCAGCGGCACGAAGGCCAGGTCCTGGAACAACAACACGGCGAGCGACAGCCGGCCATGGGTTCGGTTGACTTCCGACTGTTCGGTCAGCTGGCGAATGACGATAGCGGTGGAAGACATGGCGACCGCGCCACCCACGATGACTGCAGGCAGCCACGCCAGCCCGGCGAAATGTCCCAGCACCGCGAAGGCCAGCCCCGTCACGGCCACCTGCAGCAGGCCCAGGCCGAAGACCTCGCGCCGCATCGCCAGCATGCGGGCCCAGGAGAACTCCAGGCCAAGCGTGAACAACAGGAAGACCACGCCGATGTCGGCCAGCAGGTGGGTCGAGGACGTATCGGCCACCAGCGCCAAGGCATGGGGGCCCACAGCCATGCCAACGAACAGATAGCCCAGGATGGGTGGCAAGCTCAGGCGTCGTGCAAGCGCCACGACGCACACCGATGCGACCAGGAGGATCAGTACCTGGGTGAGCGGCTCTTCAATCATCAAGCCGGGAAGAATTCGATGGGCTTGGTGGTCGTCATGGCCTCGACGTCCTTGGGCTCGAAGCGGATCTGCTTCACCCGCGCGACAATCTTGCGCTCCAGCTCAGGGTCCTGAAGCTCGCTCGATACCACCCGACAGGCCGTGACCTCGCCTGACGGCGCGATGGTGAACTCCAGCACCATCTTGCCCTGCAGTTCAGGCCGCTCACGCAACGCCCGGCTGTAGAGCGCATAGATCGCGCCTTTGTTGCGATCGAAGACGAGCTCGATTTCCTCGGGACTGCGCGATGCCTTGCCGCTGACGCCGCTACGCGTGGCAGTGCCACCCGCACCCAAGGCAGCGACCCGTGAGCTGACGGAGGTCGTCTCGTGCCCGGTGAGCGAACCGGCGCCGGCACCGAAGCCCCGACTGCTGCTCGTCGAGGCCACACCGGCGCTGCCGGAACCTGCCTTGCTGGCAATCAGGGAGCGCTCGGCCTTGGCATCCTGCCCGACGGCACCGGTCAGGTTCTTGGTCTGGGCAACGGGCTCAACCGTCAGCGATTGCCGCAGGTCCGCAAAGGCATCCTTGAACTGGCGCATCGATTTCTCGGCCTTCTCGCGCGCCTTGATCGTGGGATCGACCGGCTTGGGCTGCTCTGTGGGCTTGGCCTGTGGCTGGGGTTTGGGCAGTTCGACCGGCTTGGGCGGCGGCGGCGGCTTCGGCTTTTCTTCGAGCATGATACGGGCCAGACGCTGCGGAACGACCTCCTGCGGCGTCAGCTTCGGCGCCGGGAGATCAAGCAATGGAACGACAACGCCCAGCACCAGGAACAGCGCCAGGCCCACGCCGACATAGCGACGCAGGCGACGCTGCTCCTGGGGATCAGGTTCCCAGGGCAACTCGAAGTGACGGTAATAAGGTGCCGGTAACACGCGGTACTCCGTTCTACTTCGGCTTGAAGGTGGTGGGGTCCAGCGGCTTGTCCTTCTGCACGAGCGCGAGCGAGATCCGCCCGTAATCGGCATCGGTACAGGTCGCCATGACCTTCTTCAGCACTTCATAGGGAATGGACTTGTCGCCCATCACGGTGATCTCGCGCTCGGCCAGGTCGCGCTCGGCCATGGCACGGCCAATCAGCAGCGGACGTTTGAGCGCATCGCGCAGCGCAGCGATAACGGGCTCAGCGGAAGCCCGGACCTCGGCGATGGACGCCACGCGCTCGCCCTGCACGAACAATTCGTCTTTCGTGAGCATGACCACCACAGTTTCCCGCGGCTTGGCCTGCACGATTGACTCAGGGATCTCGATGCCCTTGGTGTTCTGCACGACCTCGACCTCGGTCGAAT
>CANGFJ010000091.1 GCA_947453065.1 Pseudomonadota bacterium | reverse complement strand
CAGCGGCCAGGTCTGCATGGCCGTCAAACGCATCTATGCGCACGAAAAGGTCTTCGATGCGCTCTGCGCCGCGCTGGCCGAAGAAGCGCACAACGCCAAGCTGGGCAATGGCCTGGAGGACGACACCACGCTGGGACCGATCCAGAACCAGCGACAGTACGAGCGGGTCCGCGGCTTTATCGAAGACCTGCGCAAAGGGCCGGGCACGCTGCTGGCTGGCGCCGATCAGCCCGAGGGCAACGGTTACTTCATCGCTCCGGTGGTCGTGGCAGAACCCGGCGACACCAGCCGCATCGTGCTGGAGGAACAGTTTGGCCCGGTCATCCCGGTGATGAAATTCACCGACGTGAACGACGCCCTGCGCCGTGCCAATGACACGCGGTTCGGCCTCTCGGGTTCGGTGTGGAGCAAGGACGTGGCGCGTGCCACGCAGATCGCGATGCAGCTGGAAGTGGGCACGGCGTGGGTGAACCAGCACCGCGCGACGATGGCGACGGTGCCCTTCGGCGGCGCGAAGGAATCCGGCATGGGCCGGACCTACTCAATCCTGGGGCTGCGCGGCAACATGGAGCCGCGCGTGGTCAGCGTTCTGAAAGGCTGACGACTCGCAAAGCGGGATGCGCGGTCAGCGAGCTGACCGCGCCACCCCCGAGCGCCTCGTAATCAGGCCTCGTCTTCGTCCTGATGGCTCTCGATGAATTCATCGAGGATGCGGAAAGCTTCGACCAGCTGCTCTTCGGTCGGGTTTTCGATGCCCTTGGCAGCGAACAGTCCGTCCAGGAAACCCGCCTCGTATTCGTCGAGGGTCTCGTCTTCGCCGTCGTTGGCGTCGTTGGGGATATCGTTCGTCATGCGCGTGTGCCTCGGGGGGAGGAATGGTGGGTCCGGTGGGGCTCGAACCCACGACCAATGCCTTAAAAGGGCACTGCTCTACCGACTGAGCTACAGACCCATGGATGGACAAGACAGGCCCCGTAAGGGGCGGCGCATGATAACGGATTCGGTGCGCCCCGGGGCAAGCACCGTGAAAATTCAGGCGTAGTTCGTGGGATCAGGCACGCCGGCCACGGCGAACCCTTCCTGCCGCAGGCGACAGGAATCACAGCGACCACAGGCCTCCAGCGCGGCATTGGCCTGGTAGCAGGACACCGTCTGGGCGTAATCGACCCCCAGCCGCAGGCCCTCTTCGATGATCCGCGCCTTGGACCAGTCGATGAGCGGCGTGTGGATGCGGAACGCCGCCCCCTCCACGCCCGCCTTGGTGGCCAGGTTGGCCAGGCGCTCGAAGGCCTGAATGAACTCGGGCCGGCAGTCCGGATAGCCGGAGTAGTCGACGGCATTGACGCCGATAAAAATATCGCGGGAACCGGTGACCTCGGCCCAGCCCAGCGCCAGGGAGAGCATCAGCGTGTTGCGGGCCGGCACATAGGTCACCGGTATGCCCTCGCCCAGCGTCTCGGGCACGGCGATGGTGGTGTCGGTGAGGGCCGAACCGCCGATGCCGGCCAGGTCGACGGTCATGACGCGATGTTCCAGCGCGCCCAGGCTGCGCGAGAGGCGCTCGGCGGCAATGAGTTCGACCGAATGCCGCTGGCCATACGCCACAGCCAGGGTGCGGCAGTCATAGCCCTGCGAACGGGCCAGGGCCAGCACGGTGGTGGAATCAAGGCCGCCCGACAGCAGCACGATGGCAGCAGGTTTTTTCATCATTTTCCCGGGCTATTGCCCCAGAGGATCTTGTGCAGCTGCAGCTGCATGCGCACCGGCAGGCGGTCCGCGAGGATCCAGTCGGCCAGGTCTCGGGCAGGCAGTTCTTCGTTGCTGGGCGAGAACAGCACGCTGCAGCGGTCGGCCAGCGACAGCTCCGCAAGCTTGGCCCGGCTCCACTCGTAATCAGCACGATTGCAGAGCACGAACTTGATCTGGTCCTGCGCCGTGAGGGTGGCCAGCTGCGGGTACAGGTTGCGGTGTTCCTCGCCGGAGGCCGGCGTCTTGACGTCAACGACCTTGACCACGCGCGGGTCTACCGCGTCCACCGGCAGCGCGCCGCTGGTCTCAAGCGAGACACGCAGGCCCAGGTCACACAGGCGCGAGAGCAGGTCCAGGCAGCCCTTCTGGGCCAGGGGCTCGCCCCCGGTGACGCAGACGTGGCGCAACGCCAGTTCGCGCACCCGCTCGACGATGGCGTCGAGGTTCATCCACTCGCCGCCCGAGAAGGCATAGGCGGTGTCGCAATACTGGCAGCGCAGCGGACAACCCGTGAGGCGCACGAACACAGTGGGAAACCCCACACTGTCGGATTCGCCCTGCAGGGAATAGAAAATCTCGGTGATCTTGAGGCGTGCGGGCGCCGCGTTCATGGCAAGCAGCCTCTCAGCGCGCGTCAGCGGGCAGTTTCTGCAGCCGTTCGGCTGCCAGACGGGCCGCATCGGTGCCCGGATGGCGGCTCACGACCTGCGCCAGGGTCGCCCGGGCTGCGGAAACCCGTTTCTGCTCGAACTGGGTATATCCGAGTTTGAGCAGGGCATCGGGTGCCTTGCGCGAATTGGGCCAGGTGGCCAGCACGCGCTCGAAGCAGGCTGCCGCGTGATCATAATCGCGCGTGACGTAGTAAGCCTCGCCCAGCCAGTACTGCGTGTTGTCGGCCAGTGCGCCGGTAGGGAAGCTTGCAGCCAGCTGCCGGAAGGCATTGACGGCTGCCGGGTAGTCACCGGCCTTGAGCGAATCGAAGGCACGGTTGTACTGGCCCTGCTCGTCGCCGACTGGGCCGCCCGCAGGCACGGCGACTTCCGCAGCAGGCGGTGCCGGTGCTTTAAGGCGCTGATCGAGATCGGCGTAGAGATCGCGCTGCTGCTTACGCAACCCTTCGTTGGCGTTCTGCAGTTCTTCGATGCGGCCATTGAGCGTGCGCACATCGTTTTGCAGGGCGTCCACGCGCTGGGCCAGTTGCACCAGGCTCTGGTTCTCGACGATGCGGTCGATGCGGCCCACGCGCGCGTCGAGATCATCGAGACGACGCAGGGTCGGGTCCGGCTCGGCGGTGGTCGCACAGCCTGCAAGCAGGCTGGCGACGCAGGCCAGCGGTAGCAGCGCGCGCCGGGCGCGCTCAGTTGATGTAGACAATCTCGACACGGCGATTCTTCGAGTAGGCGGGCTCATCGCTGCCGGCAGCCGCAGGGCGCTCTTCGCCGTAGCTGACCGTGGCAATCTGCGATTCCTTGACGCCCTGCAGGGCCAGTGCCCGCTTGACCGTCTGCGCGCGGCGCTCGCCCAGGCCGATGTTGTATTCACGCGAGCCGCGCTCGTCGGTGTTGCCTTCCAGGCGCACGCGGATGCTGGCGTTGCCGGCCAGGAAGCGGCCATGCGCAGCCACGACATCGACGAATTCCGGACGGATGTCGCTGCTGTCGAAATCGAAATAGATCACCCGCTGCGAGCCCAGCGCGCCGGATGGGCCCAGGGCACCCACACCGCCGCTGCCGCTGCCGCCCGTGCCCAGATCGGCACCGGATGAGGCGACGCCCGAAGTCTGTGCACCGGCATCAGTGCTGGCAATGGCCTGACCGCTGGCCCCCGGCGCTGGCTTCACTTTTTTGCCCGAGCAGGCGCCCAGCGCCAGGACCGAAGCCATCAACACCACTGTCAAAATCTTGCGCATTACCATCTCTCCAGGCCCCGTCGGGGCCCAATTGCCTGCAATTATCGCACACCGTCAGTTCGAGAACGGACCCCAAACTGGCTCGCGCACCTCGCCCTGGTCGGACTTGAGGCGCTGCGTGACCTGGCCGTCGACCGACACCATGGCCAGCACGCCCTGCCCGCGCTCCCGGCCCGCATAAATCAGCTGCGCGCCATTGGGCGCAAAGCTCGGTGATTCATCCAGCGCCCCGCGCGTGAGAAAGCGCAACTGGCCGCTGGCCAGGTCCTGCATCGCGATGTGATAGCCGCTGCCATCGCGGGCGACGAGGGCCAGCTGCGTGCCGTCCGGCGAGATGCGTGCCCGCGCCGCATAAGGCACGCCGAAGGTGAGGCGCTTGGGCTGCTCGCCGCCCTGCGCCGACACCCGATAGATCTGCGGGCCACCGGCACGGTCGGACGTGAAATAAATCGTTTTGCCGTCCGGCGCCCAGGTCGGTTCGGTGTCGATGGCCGGGTCTTCGGTCAGGCGGGTCAGGCCCTGCGACCCCAGGTCGAGCACATAGATGTCGAGGTTGCCGGTGCTGCCGGACAACGTCAGCGCGAGCTTGCTGCTGTCGGGCGAAAAGGCCGGCGCGCCATTGATGCCGGCACGGGCCGAGACCTGCCGCCGCTCACCCGTGCGCACGCGCTGCACGAAAATCGCCGAGGCATGGTTCTCGAAGGACACATAGGCAATCCACTGCCCATCCGGCGACCAGGTGGGCGACATGATGGGTTGCTGCGACTCCATGATGACTCGCATGTTCTCGCCGTCCATGTCGGCCAGTAGCAGTTGGTAACGCTGCTTGGGCGGCGGGCCATCGACCGAGACATAGGCCACGCGGGTGGCGAACGCGCCGCGCGTGCCCGTGATCTTCTCGTACACCTGGTCAGCGACGCGGTGCGCGCCATAGCGCAGGGAAGCCGGCTGCACGCTCAGGCGCTGGTCGAGCAGGGTCTGGCCATTGAGCAGGTTCAGCAACTCAAACTCAATGACCAGTTCGGCGGGTGAACTGCTCACCAGCCGGCCGACCAGAATGTAGTCGTTGCGCGCAGTGCGCCAGTCGGCCGACTGCACGTCTTTGCCACGCACGGGCAGAGAGAGCATGTCTTTGCGGTCCATGCCACGGAAGCGGCCGCTGCTCTCCAGGTCGCGCTGCACGACAGCGCCGACGTCCAGGCCGCCATCCACCAGCGGGGCGCGGGCGAAGGCCACGACCGCGATGGGGATCGGATCGGTAACGCCTTTGGTGATGTCGATCTTCAGGTCAGCCCTGGCGGGCACTGCAGCCACCAGCAGCGCGAGGAACATCAGCCGGCTGGCGGCCGTGGCGGAAACTAGCAGCGTACGCATCATCACCTTCGCATCAATCTTGAGGCTTGAATGTAACCACGAGGTTGCGGTCGAACAATGCCGCATCGGGCGGCTGTGGCAACGGAGAAGCCCGGTAGGCGGCAGCCTCGATAGACTGGCGCACGGACTCATCGCCATTGCAGCTACCCACCTGCACGCCCACGACTTCCCCACCCTGCACCTGTGTAATCCGCACCTCACAGCTGAGGCCCGGACGGGCGCTGGGCGGACGGATCCAGGCACGCTCTATCCGCGCTCGGATCTGCGCTTGATACTGCGCCATCTGGCCGCTGGACTGCGCAGCGTTGAGGTGCTCCTCGGCGGCCAGCCGAGCACGCAGCTCCGCCTCGCGCTGCGTCTTCTGGCGATCGGACTCGGCCTTGTCGCGTGCCACACGATCGGCTTCCTCGCGCGCCTTGGCATCGGCACTGGCCTTCTCCTTGGCGAGCTTGTCCTGTGCGGCTTTGTCCTGGACGGCCTTTTCGCGCGCCGCCTTGTCTTTCTCGGCACGTTCGCGCTTGAGTGTCTCGGCGGCCTTCAGCTTGGCCTCTGCACGGGCCTTCTGGGCCTCGGCACGTTCCTGCGCCTTGCGCTCGCGCTCTGCCTTGGCCGGATCGACCACGGGAGGCTTGGGCGGCACAGGCTCGGCGACCGGTTCTGGCACGGGCGCTTGCTCGGGTGGCAGGGCCGCCGGCTCGGGCGTGACCGCCCTCGGTGCCGGCAAGGTGCCCGCGGGCAGGCTGCTGGCTTCAACGACCGTTGCTTCGATTGCCAGCCGCTGCGGCTGCGGCTCGGGGTGCTTGTAATGCCAATATCCCCAGCCCAGCGCAGCGGCAATGAGCAGGTGCACGACCACCGCAAAACCGATGGACCACCAGCGATCGGAGGGATGCTCGCTCATGACCTCGGCAGGTCGCGCGCCGGCGGCAGCGGATCGGTGAGAAACCCGACCTTTTTCGCGCCGGCCTGTTGCAGCAGCACCATGGCACTGACGACCTTGCCATAGGCCACGGCGCTATCGCCTTTGACGAGCACGTCCACGTCGGGGGCTCGGCGCAGCATGGCGGTAGCGCGAGCCAGCAGCACCTGTTCATCCACAGGCTGGTTCGGCTCGGCACCCACGTTGAGGTACAGGCGACCGGCGCTGTCGATGGAGAGCACCAGCGGCTTCTCGTTCTGCTTGTTCTTGACCGCCAGGGGCTCGGCGCCGGCCTTGGGCAGTTCGACCTTGATACCTTGCGTCAGCAGTGGCGCGGTCACCATGAAGATGATCAGCAACACGAGCATGACGTCGATGTAGGGCACGACGTTGATTTCGCCCATCAGTCGCCGCCCGCGCTGTGTGTGGGCCATCGTCAGGCTCCCGCGGCTGCCGGCCGGCTAGCGTGCCGCTGCAGGATCGTGGAGAACTCTTCGGTGAAAGCGTCGAAGCGCAATTCCAGGTTGCTGACCTGGTCCGCGTAGCGGTTGTAGGCGATGACGGCGGGAATGGCCGCGAACAGGCCGATGGCGGTGGCGATCAAGGCCTCGGCAATACCCGGCGCCACCGTGGCCAGCGTCGCCTGCTGCACGCCGCCCAGTGCAACGAACGTACCCATGATGCCCCAGACCGTACCGAACAGCCCGACGTATGGGCTGATCGAACCGACCGTGGCCAGCGTGGCGAGGCTCTCTTCCAGACGCTCGATTTCCTTGAGCTGAGCCACCTTCATGGCGCGCCGCGCCCCTTCCAGCATCTGGTCTATCGTGCAACCGGCCTGTCGCAGGCGGGCGAATTCGCGAAAGCCAAATTCGAAGATGCTGGTCATGCCGGTGGCACCCCCACGCTGCTCAATGGTGCGATAGAGCGCACCCAGGTCACCGCCCGACCAAAAGCTCTCTTCGAACTTCACTGCTTCGGAGCGCGACCGCCCAATGACCAGGCGTTTGCGGAAAATAATCGTCCAGGACATGACCGATGCGGCCAGCAGCAGGGCGAGCACCAGCTGCACCACCACGCTGGCGTCCAGGATGAGCTTGAAGATTGAGAGCTGTCCGTCCATCAGGCGAATTCCTTGCGCAGGGGTTCAGGCAGCCGGCGCGGCTTGAACGTCTTCGAATCAATGCAGGCTACACGCACCACACCCGTGGCGAGCAGTTCAGGCGTGGCGCCCTCGCGCCAGATCTCCTGCTGGAAATTAACGGACGCGCCGCCGCCCAGTGCCACGGTGCTGCGCACTTCCAGCGCATCATCAAGACGCGCAGGCCGGCGAAACTGCGTGGTGAGCTCGACCACCGAAAAGAGCACGCCCTCCTCCACCGCCATGCGTGCCTGGGAAAACCCCAGGCTGCGCAGCCACTCCGTGCGCGCACGCTCAAAGAACTTGAGGTAGTTCGTGTGGTACACGACGCCACCTGCGTCGGTATCTTCGTAGTAGGCCCTTAAACGCCAGCTGAACGAGGTCACTGCGGCTCCAGCGATGCGGGCAGTGGCAAGCCGAAATGCTGGTAGGCCAGGCGCGTGGCCATACGACCGCGGGCACTGCGCATGAGATAGCCCTGCTGGATGAGGAAAGGCTCGACCACGTCTTCGAGTGTGCCGCTGTCCTCGCCGATCGCCGCAGCCAGGCTCTCGATGCCCACCGGGCCGCCATCGAACTTTTCCATGATCGTGAGCAGCATGCGACGGTCCAGCACATCCATGCCTTCGCGATCGACTTCGAGCAGGTCGAGTGCGTCATCGGCCACGCGCGCGTCAATGCCACCGGCCGCGCGCACCTGCGCGAAATCGCGCACCCGGCGCAGCAGGCGGTTGGCGATACGCGGCGTACCGCGCGAACGCTGCGCGATGCGCAAGGCGCCCGGCGGGTCGATCGGCACTCCCAGAATGCCCGCGGATCGCGTCACGATGAGTTCCAGGTCAGCGGTCGAATAAAACTCGAGCCGCTGCACGATGCCGAAGCGGTCCCGCAACGGCGAGGTCAGCAGGCCGGCACGCGTGGTGGCGCCCACCAGCGTGAACGGCGGCAGGCTCAGCTTGATGGAGCGTGCGGCCGGCCCTTCGCCGATGAGGATGTCGAGCTGGTAATCCTCCATGGCCGGATACAGCACTTCTTCGACGACCGGGCTCAGGCGATGGATTTCATCGATGAACAGCAGGTCGCGGGGCTGCAGATTGGTGAGGATGGCCGCCAGGTCGCCAGGTCGTTCTAGCACCGGGCCTGAAGTCTGGCGCAGGTTCACGCCCAGCTCGGCCGCGAGGATGTGCGCCAGCGTGGTCTTGCCCAGGCCCGGTGGCCCGAAGATCAGCACGTGGTCGAGCGCCTCGCCGCGCCCGCGCGCCGCCGACACGAAGATGTCCAGCTGCGCCTTGACCGGTGCCTGGCCGACATAGTCATCCAGACGCCGCGGACGGATCGCCCGATCCTGCAACTCTTCTTCGCGGACTGCGCCGCCAGCCACGATCCTCTCGTCCTGCATTGATCTTCGGTCCTGGCTGGCGGGTTAGCTGCGGCCGGCGCTCTGCAGCGCGCGGCGAATAAGGTCTTCGGTGGACTGTGTACCGTCGTCCGCCGACTTGATCAAGCGCGTCGCCTCGGCGAGCTTGTAGCCCAACGCGAGCAGCGCGTGCAGCGCCTCGGCCTGCGGACTGCCCGGCGGCGAGTCGCCTTCGAGTGTGGCGGCCGACGGCTCCACCAGGCGATCGCGCATCTCCACCAGCAACCGCTCGGCCGTCTTGCGACCCACGCCGGGGATTTTGGTGAGCGCTGCCACGTCCTGCCCATGCACCAATTGCGCAAACAGGTCGATGCTGACGCCCGACAGAATCGCCAAGGCGATACGCGGCCCTACGCCCGACACCTTCAGCAGGTTACGGAACAGCGCTCGCTCGGCATCACTGCCAAAGCCATAGAGCAGCAAGGCGTCTTCGCGCACGACCTGGTGAATGAGCAAGCGCACGCGCGCGCCGGTCGGTGGTAAGGCATAAAACGTGGACATCGGGGCTTCCACGTCATACCCGACACCACCAACATCAATGAGCAGGCGGGGTGGCGCCTTTTCGGCCAGCACACCCGTGAGCGAACCAATCATGCGACCACACTGCCGGCTGCGCCGGCGATCAGGAAGTTGAGCCGGCGGCTCTGCCCATGACAGAGGCCAACGGCCAGGGCGTCCGTGGCGTCAAGCCCCAGCACCTCATCGAACAGCAGTATGGCCTTCACCATGTGCGCGACCTGTTCTTTCTCGGCGCTGCCTGTCCCCACCAGTGCGAGCTTGATGGCCTGGGGCGCGTACTCGAACACCGGCGCGCCCTGCAACGCTGCCGCGCACATCGCCACGCCCCGCGCCTGGCCCAGCTTGAGCGCGCTGTCGGGGTTGCGGTGGATGAACACCCGCTCGATGGCGATCTCGTCCGGGCGATGCTCCTCGACGATGTCCACCAGGGCCGTGTAGATGTGCCGCAGGCGCTGCGCGAGGGTGTCGCCCTTGGTTCGGATGCAGCCTGCCGCCACATACCGCTGCGTCGGGCCGTCGCAGTCGATGAGGCCATACCCCGTGCGCACGGAACCCGGGTCGATCCCCAGCACGCGGCAGCGGGCCGAGACGGGCGTCGCCGCCACCTGTCCCGCGCGGGGCGCGTCAGGATCAAAACTGCGCCAGGAGCTATTCCGGTATCTCGGCATTCGTATACACCTGCTCTACGCCTTCCACGGCCCGCAGCGCCTGGACCAGCCCACACAGGCCATCGACCTGCTCGGCATCCAGCCTGACGGTTCGGGCTGCCCGCCGCGTGCGAACCGCCAGACGCGCTACATGCCCCTTGCGCAACAGCGCGGCCTGCACCGTTGCGAGTTCGTCGGGATCTGTCAGGACTTCCAGTTCGCCCGATGCCAGGGTGCGGACTGCCTCGGCCCCGGCTTCCAGCGCGCGGGCGCAAAGCGGACCACTGGCGGCATACCGCAACACCCCGACCGGATGGAACAGGTACGCCACGCTATTGGCCGCACCGCTGTGGCCACCGTGGCGCCTGAGGACCTCGCGCAGCAACGGCCCGGAGGCCTCGCATCCCGCGCGACCGACCACCAGCAGGACGCTCCCTGCAGGGCCGAAACCCTCGCCGCAGACCGTCTCGTCTTGATCACCGTGGGTCATGGGTAAGTCTTTGAATCAACGCGTATGATAGCCGGAAGGAAGTCGCACCACATGCCCAAGACAAGCAGCCAGCGGCCCCCGGGCCTCGCCCCGGATGCCGCCCTCGCCGACCTCCATGCGGCACTCAGCGCGCAGGACATCGATCCCGTGGTGCTGGCACACGCCCACGAGATTGCCCAGGTCGTCCTCGACCTTACCAAAGACAGCACGCTCGCATCGGCAGCCCTGTTGCACGCCGCGCTACCCAAGGCTGACGATGCCCCGGATGCGGCTGCCCTGCGCACTGTGGCCGGCCCCGAGGCGCTTCGTCTGGCCGATGAACTGCGGCGGCTGGGCGAGTTCGGACTGGATGAACACTGGGCCGAAGCGCAGGCCCTGACCCCCTCCCAGGCCGAAACCCTGCGCAAGATGTTGCTGGCGGTGGTCGGTGACCCGCGACTGGTGGTGGCCCGCCTCGCCCAGCAACTGGTCCGCACGCGCCATGCGCGCGAGCTGCCGCCGGCGCAGCGCCGACGCCTTGCGCTGGAAACGCGTGACCTCTACGCCCCGCTGGCCAATCGACTGGGCATCTGGGGGGTGAAGTGGGAGCTGGAAGACCTGGCCTTCCGCGAACTGCACCCGGATGACTACCGGGAGATTGCCGCGGCGCTGAACGAGAAGCGTCGCGACCGCGAGGACTACATCACGCGCGTCTGCGCGCAACTGGCGGCGGAAATGGAGCGTGCCGGCATCAAGGCGCAGATCCAGGGCCGCCCCAAACATCTCGACAGCATCTACCGCAAGATGCAGCGCAAGCACCT
>CANGFJ010000090.1 GCA_947453065.1 Pseudomonadota bacterium | reverse complement strand
GGCGCTGGCGTCTTCGCGGTCCTTGATCGTGGGTGAGCCCAGCACAACCGAGATCAGTCGCATGCCGTTGCGCTTGGCCGAACTGACCAGGCAGTACTTGGCGCTGTCGGTGTGGCCGGTCTTGATGCCATCGACCGTCGGGTCGCGGGCCAGCAGGCCGTTGCGGTTCTGCTGCTTGATGCCGTTCCAGACGAACTCGCGCAAGGAGTAGATCTTGTAGTCCTCGGGGAAGTCGCGGATGAGCGCCTGGCTCAGCAGCGCCAGGTCATGCGCCGAGGAATAGTGCGTCGGCCCCGGTCCGCCCCAGCTGTTCTCGAAGTGCGTGTTCTGCAGGCCCAGTTGCGCCGCGTAGTGGTTCATCATTTCGACGAAGGCTGGCTCGGTGCCGCCCACGCGCTCTGCCAGGGCAATGGTGGCGTCATTGCCCGACTGCACGATCATGCCCTTGATGAGCACTTCGGCTGGCACGCTGCTGCCGACCTTGAGGAAGGTGGTGGAGCCGCCCGAGGCCGAGCCGCCGGCCCGCCACGCATGCTCGCTGATCACCACGTCTTCGTTGAACTGCAGGCGTTTGTCGCGGATTGCCGAGAACACGATGTAGCCGGTCATGAGCTTGGTGATGCTCGCCGGTTCCATGCGCTCTTCGCTGCGCTGTTCGGCCAGCACTCGGCCGGTGTCGTAGTCCATCAGCACATAGCCGGTGGTCGGCACGGTTGGCGCGGCAGGAATCTGCATGGCGACGCTGGCTGCGGCCGGTGCGGTGACCAGTGAGGGGGCCTGTGCCAGGGCCACGGCTGCGACCAGCGGCAGGCAGAAGGCGATCAATCGGGACGTGTTCATGGGGGATCTCCGCAATGCGATGTTCAGTTATTCGGCGGCGAGCCGGCCCTCGACACCCAGGGTCGAGAGTTGTGCGATGACGCTGTCGTAGGCGCTGACGTCATCCACCGGTCCGACGCGTACGCGCCAGAGCCGGCTGTTGCTGCCAGGTTGGCGCACGGCCACGTTGGCGATGCCTGCCGCGCGCAGGCGCGCAGCCAGACGTTCGGCATTATCGCCGACGCCGAAGGCTCCCGCCTGGATATACAGGGCTTGTTTCGCCGCAAGCGGTGCAGGCTGCAGCGGCGCAACGCCAGTTGCGGTCGTGGCGAGCCCGCCTGGCACCAGCGCTTCGACTTCGACGAAGGCCGTGCCTGCGCGCAGCATGTCGAGCTTGTAGGCCGCGGTGTAGGAGAGGTCGATGATGCGGTTGCCCACGAAGGGGCCGCGATCGTTGACGCGCACGACCACGCTGCGGCCGTTGGCCAGGTTCGTCACGCGCGCGTAGGCCGGCAGCGGCAGCGTCTTGTGCGCGGCCGTCATGGCGTACATGTCGTAGGCGTCGCCGTTGGAGGCGTTCTTGGCGTGGAAGGTCGGCCCGTACCAGGAGGCCACGCCGCGCTCTTTGTAGCCCTCGGCCGTGGGCAGCACGAAATAGCGCTTGCCCAGTACGTCATAGAACGCCGGATTGCCCACGGTGCTGCGCGGTTCCACCCGCGGCACGGCGTCTGGGATAGAGCCGACGTCTGCAGGCGGCGGGGGCACCTGGCCAGGCGCGAGCGCAGGGGGTGTCGGCAGTCCCTGCTGCGGCGATGGCAGCGAGGCAGGTGGACGTGCCGGCTTGTGCGGTGCGCTGCGGCAGGCAGCCAGCGACAGGAGCGCCAGCAGGCAGAGGGCAAAGCGCGGGTGACGGGGGGCGGCACTCATATCGGGTCTTCTGTCCTGTGCACCTGCGCGCGCAGTGCCTGTGCCAGGTCGTGCACGGCCATCGCGTAGCGCGGGCTGCGGTTGTAGCGGGTGATCACGAAGAAATTGGTGAAGCCGACCCGCCAGGACATGCTCTGTTCCTGCTCGGCCGGTACGAGCATGGCCGGTGCCGAGTCTGGCAATGGGGACTGCACGGCATAGCCGCGGGCCCGAATGCTGCCGAGCGTCTCGCCGAGGGTCAGCTGGAAGCCCAGCGGGTCGTCGCCGTCATGGTCCACCGTGCTGTCCGCCAACACAGGTTCGCCCGTCTGCCAGCCGTTCTCGACGAAATAGTTGGCCACACTGGCCAGCACGTCGCTCCAGTCGGTCCACAAGTCGCGGCGGCCTTGTTGATCCTCGTCCACGGCATAGCGGCGATAGCTGCTCGGCATGAACTGCGGCGCACCCATTGCGCCGGCGTAGGAGCCCCGCACAACCAGTGGATCGAGTTGCTCCTCACGCGCCATCAGCAGGAACTGCTCCAGTTCCTTGCGGAAATACTCGCCGCGCGGCGGGTAGTCGAAGCCCAGCGTGGCCAGCGCGTCGAGCACACGGTAGCGGCCCATCACGCGGCCATAGGAAGTCTCGATGCCGACGATGGCCACCAGGTATTCGGCCGGCACGCCCCGTTCGCGCTCGACGCGCGTGAGCAGTTCGCGGTGCTGTTCCCAGAACTGCACGCCGGCCTTGATGCGCTGGGCTTCCAGGAACCGTGCGCGGTACTGCCACCACGGCAGCACGCGTTCGGCCGGGCGGCTCATGGCCTCGAGAATGGCAGGCTGCGATTGGGCCTGGGAAAGCAGGGCTTCGATCTCGCTGCTGGCAAGGCCAGTGTGCGCTGCTGCCTGTGTGATGAAAGCGCTGATCTCGGGCCTCGACACGTCGAAGGCCGTGGGCGGCGCTGGCGGGGTGGGCGTTGCCGCCGCGGCGCTGAGCAGCGGGGTCAGCGCGGTCAGCAGCCAGAGCACGCGGCGTGGCGGCATGTCAGGAGCCCACGAGCTTGCGGTGCGAGTACAGCGCCATGAGGATGCCGAAGCCCGCCAGCAACGTCACCATGGACGTGCCGCCATAGCTCACCAGCGGCAAGGGCACACCGACCACCGGCAGCAGGCCGCTGACCATGCCGGTGTTGATGAACACATACACGAAGAAGGTCAGCCCGAGGCTGGCGGCCAGCAGGCGCGCAAAGGTGTCCTGCATTTGCGTGGTGAGGTACATCGCCCGCCCAACCACGAACAGGTACAGCAGCACGAGCAGCACCAGGCCCAGCAGGCCGAACTCCTCGCCGATCACGGCGAAGATGAAGTCGGTATGCCGTTCGGGCAGGTATTCCAGCTGCGACTGGCTGCCGTTCATCCAGCCCTTGCCGAAGACCCCACCCGAGCCGATGGCGATCTGCGACTGGATGATGTGGTAGCCGGCGCCCAGCGGGTCGTTCTGCGGATCGATGAAGGTGAGCACGCGCTGGCGCTGGTAGTCGTGCAGCAAGGACCAGCCGTACCACGCGCCGACACCCGCCACCGCCGCCATGCCCAGCAGGATGTAGACCGACAGGCCGGCCATGACAACGACCAATCCGCCACCGATGGTAATCAGGATGGCGGTGCCCAGATCCGGCTGCATGGCCGTCAGGCCCGCAGGGATCACGATGATGGCGGCGACCACCGCCAGCGTCAGCGGGCCGGGTGGCAGGGGGCGCTCATGCAGATACCAGGCGCACAGCATGGGCACGGCCAGCTTCATGATCTCGCTGGGCTGGAAGCGGATGAAGCCCAGGTCGAGCCAGCGCTGCGCGCCCTTGCCGATATAACCGGTGACATCGACGACGATGAGCAGCACCAGGCCCAGCAGGTAGAGCCAGGGCGCGGCGTTGCGCAGGGTCGTCGGTTTGACCTGGGCCAGAGTGAGCATGGCTGTGGTGCCCAGGCCCAGATGGATGATGGCGCGCAGCACCTTGCCCACGTCCTGGCCCGATGCGCTGTAGAGCACGATGAGGCCGTAGACCGAAATGAGGGACAGCCCGACCATCAGGGGCCCGTCCAGCTTGAGGGCCATCAGCACGCGCGTGGCGCCGGTGATGGTGCGCCGGGCCGAGGGAGCGGAAACCTGTTCGTAGATCACGGCTTCACCTCCGGCGTGTTACGCGGCAGCAGGTAAGCATCCAGCACCTTGCGCGCAATGGGTCCGGCGGCGGCAGCACCAAAGCCGCCATTCTCGACCAGCACGGCCAGCGCAATGCGTGGCGCCTCGGCTGGGGCGAAGGCCACGAACCACGAGTGGTCGCGCAGCAGCTCGCTGACATCCTTTTCGACGTACTTGGCGTTTTGCGCCACGGTGAACACCTGCGCAGTGCCGGTCTTGCCCGCGATGGTGTAGCTCGCCCCCGTACCCATGCCGCGGCCGGTGCCGCGCGTGATCGTGCCTTTCATGCCCTCGAACACGGTCTCCCAGTCTTCGGGGCGCACGTGGTCCACGTCTCGTTCGCGCTGCGGGGGAATGACGGTGGCCTGCTTGGTCTCCGGGTCGCGCAGGCCCGTCACCAAGCGCGGCTTGAAGCTTTTGCCGCGCGCGGCAATGACGGACACCATGTGGGCCTGCTGCATCGGCGTGACCGTCATGTATCCCTGGCCCACGCCAAAGTTGACGGTCTCGCCTGGAAACCAGATCTGGTCTGCGGGTCGCTTGAAGCGGTGTTTCTTCCATTCCTTGGAGGGCAGGATGCCGCTCTGCTCGCCGGAGATGTCGATGCCGGTGGGCTTGCCATAGCCGAAGGGCTCGAGGAATTCGGCGATGTGGTCCACGCCCAGCGTGTTGGCCAGCGCATAGAAGTACACGTCGCAGGAATGGGCAATGGCGTCTTGCAAGTCGACCGAGCCGTGTCGGCCACTGCGGCCCTCGCGGAAGAGGCGGCTGCTGCCCGGCAGGTTGTAGACACCGGCGCAGAATCGGTGGTCATCAGGTTTGACCGCGCCATATTTGAGGCCCGCCAGCGCGATGACCGGCTTGACGGTCGAGCCGGGTGGATAGGTGCCCCGCAACGCGCGATTGAGGAGCGGCCGGTTGGCATCGGTCTCCAGGTTGCGGTACTCCGCGCGCGTGAGGCCGCGGCCGAACAGGCTGGGGTCGAAACCCGGCTGGCTGACGAACACCAGCACGTCGCCGTTGTCCGGATCCAGCGCGACCACGGCGCCGCGCCGGCCCCGGAGCGCTTCTTCTGCGGCCTGCTGGGCCACCAGGTCCAGCGACAGGATGAGGTCAGAGCCGGCCTTCGGCGCGCGCGAGCGCAGGTCCGGGGCGAAGCCGCCCTGCTTCTGCACGGAGCGTCCCTGTGCATTGACGAGCACTTCGCGGAAGCCGTTGGTGCCGTGTAGTTCCTTTTCGCGTGCGCTTTCGACGCCCAGCTTGCCGATCAGCGTGGTGCCCGCATAAGCGGAGCGGTCGATGTGCGTGAGGTCCTGCTCGCCGATGGCAGCGACATAGCCCAGCGCATGCACGGCCAGGGCGCCGTTGGGGTAATAGCGGGTGAGGCGGGTGCGGATGTCGACGCCCGGAAACTGGTGCCGGTGGACGGCAAAGCGGGCGATCTCTTCTTCGCTCATGCGCAGGCGGATGGGCACGCCCTCGAAGCCGCGGCGCGAGCGCACCAGTCGGCGGATGTCTTCGATTTCGTCGCGGGGAATCAGCTGCAGCGCAGCCAGTCCCTGCAGCGTGGCCGTGAGGTCGGGCACCTGTTCGCGCACCAGCTCCAGCTGGTAGGCGGCCAGGTTCTCGGCCAGCACCTTGCCGTTGCGGTCGAGGATGAGCCCGCGGTTGGCGGGGATCGGCTCCAGGCGCGCGCGATTGCCCTGCGAGAGCTCGAGGTAGTAGTCGTGACGCGCGATCTGCAGCAGGCCCAGCCGCGTCCACAGCGTGATGGCGCACAGGCCGATCAGGATGCTGGCCACCACCATGCGGCGCAGGAACAGGCGCTGCTCGCGGTGGTAGTCCTTGATGTTTACCGTGCGGGCCATGCGCAGGTCTGGCTATCGGGGGGAATGAGTACGGCCCAGCAGGCCCACGACCACTGGCCACAACGCTGCGCCGGTCAGCGCTGGCAGCCACCGCGTGAAGCTGTTGATCGGATGGCCGCTCCAGCCATCAATGGCCCACAGCACCGCTTCATGCAGCAGCAGCGCCCCGAGTGCGAACAGGCTCTGCTCGAACATCGGTTTGGCGCGCGTGAGCAGGTGCAGGCGCACGGCCAGGTAGGTGACGAAGGACAGCGCCAGGGCATGCTGGCCCAGGTGGGTGCCCTGCAGCACATCGAGCATCAGGCCACCCAGGAAGCCGATGAAGATACCGCCCGCGCGAGGCGTCATCGTTGACCAGTACAGGATGACCAGCACCAGGAAGGGCGGACGGATCAGGCCCAGCCAAGTGGGAAGTGGCAGCAACGTGAGCATGAGCGCCACCAGTGCGGTGACGTAAACCAGTAGCCGGGATTCGCGGGGTGCTGCCAGGCTCATCGGGCCTCCTCGGCGTCAGGGCTGCCCTCTGGACTGCCTTCGGCGCTGGCCGGGTCAACGGGTGCCCCCAGGGTGACCTGGGGCAGCGTGTCGCTTTGCGCAGCGGCGGCAGGGGCGGCCGAGTGCTTGGGATCGAACCAGACCACCATGACTTCGTGGTCCCGCTCCAGCGTGGCCAGGGGCCGTGCGCGCACTTGCGCCAGCAGCAGTACCGGGTCGCGCTTGATGCCGGTGACCACGGCCACCGGGTAGCCGGCCGGGAAAATGCCGCCCAGGCCCGAGGTGACCAGCAGGTCACCGGGCTTCACGTCGGAGTTGACCGGCAGGTAGGGCAGCAGCAATTCACCACTGTTGCCGGCGCCCACGGCGATGGAGCGCAGCCCGTTGCGCACCACCTGGACTGGCACTGCGTGTTCCGGGTCGGTGATGAGGATGACCTCGGCGCTCCAGGGCCCCACCCGTACCAGCTGGCCCAGCAGTCCCCGTGCATCCAGGACCGTCTGCCCGGTGTAGGCGCCATCACGGCCGCCCTTGTTCACCAGCAGTCGCTGCTTGAGGGGGTTGAGCTGCACGCTGACCACCTCGGCGACCTGCGTGCGCGTGACCAGCGGTGGCATGGCCTGGCTGAGGGCGCGCAGTTGCGCGTTCTCGTGCTCCAGTGCGGCAAAGCGCAGGGCCGTGATCGACAGTTCGCGTTCCTGTCGCTTGAGGGCGGCGTTCTCGGCGCGCAGCGCCTCGCGTGTCTCGACCAACTCGCTGCCCCAGTGCCAAAGCACCTGCGGCGAGGCCACGAGCCGCTGGATGGGATAGACCGCGCCCTGCAGGTAGTAGCGCAGGGAGCTGATCCAGCTGTCGCGCTGGTCGTAGTACATGCAGACGATCGAGAGGATCGCGAACACGACAAAGCGCGGGCCGGGAGCGGAATCCCGGCTGGAAGGACGATTCAGGCCGCGGCCGATAAAGGCCAAATGAGCGCTCCGGCGGTTATTCGAGGCCGAAGTGACCGGGGCCGAGTTCGTCCATCAGCTCGAGGATCCGGCCGCCGCCGCGTGCAACGCAGGTGAGCGGATCGTCGGCGATCAGGACCGGCAGGCCGGTTTCTTCCATGAGGAGCTTGTCGATGTCGCGCAGCAGGGCGCCACCGCCCGTCAGGACGATGCCGCGCTCGGCGACGTCGGAACCCAGTTCCGGGGGCGTCTGTTCGAGCGCCTGCTTGACCGCGCTGACGATGCCCTGCAGGGGTTCCTGCAGCGCTTCGAGGATTTCGTTGCTGTTGAGCGTGAAGCTGCGCGGCACGCCTTCGGACAGGTTGCGGCCCTTGACCGAGATTTCGCGCACCTGCTGGCCGGGGTAGGCCGAGCCGATCTCGATCTTGATGCGCTCTGCCGTGGCCTCGCCGATGAGGATGCCGTAGTTGCGGCGCACGTAGTTCATGATCGCTTCGTCGAAGCGGTCGCCACCGATGCGCGCCGAGTTGGCGTACACGATGCCGTTGAGCGAGAGCACGGCGACCTCGGAGGTGCCGCCGCCGATGTCCAGCACCATGGAGCCGCGCGCCTCGTGCGTGGGCAGGCCCGCGCCAACCGCTGCGGCCATGGGCTCGCTGACGATGGCGACGTTGCGGGCGCCGGCGCCCTCGGCAGATTCGCGGATGGCGCGGCGCTCGACCTGCGTCGACCCGAAGGGCACGCAGACCAGCACGCGGGGCGAGGGCTTGAGGAAGCGGTTGCCGTGCACTTTGTTGATGAAGTACTGCAACATCTTTTCGGTGTACGTGAAGTCGGCGATGACGCCGTCCTTCATAGGCCGCACTGCCGTGATGTGGCCTGGCGTACGGCCGATCATGTGCTTGGCCTCGCCGCCGACGGCGACGATGATCTTGCCGCCGCGGGTGGGTTCATCCTGCACTGCGACGACGGACGGCTCGTTCAGGACGATGCCCTTGCCGCGGACGTAGATGAGGGTGTTGGCTGTTCCCAGGTCGATCGACAGATCGCTGGAAAAATAGCCGCGCAGGCGTTTGAACATGAAGAGACCGACCTTGGCGCGCAGAGGTGGAAAAAGCGGTGCGCTAATCTAGCAACGGCGGGGACATCCCGCAAGGCGACGTGTATGATTTGAGCCTGTTTTTTCCGGCCTCAAAAGCTTTTTCACTCCCACAAAGTTGTTGCAATGAGCCTGTCACCCAAGCAGATCGAAAGCATTGCCCATCTCGCCCGGCTTGAACTCAAGGCCGAAGAGATCCCCGTGTACGCCGAGAGCCTGTCCCGGATCTTCGGGCTGGTCGGCGAACTCGACCGCGCCCAGACGGCCCACGTAGAGCCGATGGCCCACCCGCTGGAAGACCAGGTGCAACGGCTGCGGGCCGATGAACCGACCTCCATTAACCAGCGTGATCTCTACCAGCGCAACGCGTCGCAGGTTGAAGACGGTCTGTACCTCGTCCCCAAGGTGATCGAATAGTGGCTGAAAAAACACTGGCCGAACTGGCCGCGGGCCTCAAGGCCCGCCAGTACTCGAGCGTGGAGCTCACCCAGGCCTATCTGGCGCGCATTGAGCAGGCCCAGCCTGCCCTGAATGCCCTGATCACCGTGACCGCCGAGTCCGCGCTGGCCGCGGCTGCTGTGGCGGATCAGCGACTGGCGGCGGGCACCGCCGGGCCGCTCACGGGTGTGCCGATCATCCACAAGGACATTTTCTGCACGGCGGGCGTGCGCACGACCTGTGCCTCGAACATGCTGTCCAGCTTCATCTCGCCCTATGACGCCACGGTCGTCACGCGCCTCAAGGACGCGGGCACGGTGATGCTGGGCAAGGCGAACATGGATGAGTTCGCCATGGGCTCGTCCAACGAGACCAGTTTCTTTGGCCCCGTGCACAACCCCTGGGACGCCAAGGTCGTCCCCGGTGGCTCGTCGGGCGGCTCAGCGGCGGCGGTTGCCGCTCGGCTGGCGCCGCTGGCCACGGCCACCGACACGGGCGGTTCGATCCGCCAGCCGGCAGCGCTCTGCGGCGTCACGGGCATCAAGCCCACCTACGGCCGCGTGTCGCGCTACGGCATGATTGCCTACGCATCCAGCCTCGATCAGGCGGGCGTCATCACGGTCTCGGCCGAAGACGCCGCCATGACGCTGCAGGCCATGGCGGGTTTCGATCCGCGGGACTCCACCAGCGCCGACGTTCCGGTGCCGGATTACGTGGCCGAACTGGCCACCCCGCTGAAGGGGATGCGCATTGGCATCCTCAAAGAATTCTTCGGCGAGGGCCTGGCCCCTGAAGTCGAAGGCCTTGTGCGCGAGGCGCTGGCCACCTGGCAGCGGCTGGGCGCCACGGTCAAGGAAATCAGCCTGCCGAACCTGCCGTTGTCGGTGCCCACGTACTACGTGGTGGCCCCGGCTGAGTGTTCGTCGAACCTGGCGCGGTTTGATGGGGTGCGCTTTGGCCACCGCTGCGAGAACCCGAAGGACCTCATGGACCTCTACAAGCGCTCGCGCGCCGAGGGGTTCGGGCCAGAGGTCAAGCGTCGCATCATGACGGGCACCTATGTGCTGTCGGCGGGCTACTACGACGCCTACTACCTGAAGGCGCAGCGCGTGCGCGCGCTGATCAACGAGGACTTCCGCCGCGCCTTTGGCGAGGTGGACCTGCTGCTGAGCCCCACCACGCCCACGGTGGCGTTTGGCCTGGGCGAGAAGACCAGTGACCCGATCACCATGTACCTGAACGACATCTACACCATCGGTGCGAACCTGGCCGGCCTGCCGGCGCTGTCGATTCCCTGCGGCTTTGCGCGCGGGCTGCCGGTTGGCGTGCAGCTGATCGGTCCGCACTTTGCGGAAGGCCGCTTGCTGGCTGCCGCGCATGGCTACCAGCGCGAGACCGACTGGCACCTGCGAGCGCCTGCGGCGTGGTCGCAGGACTTCAACCCGGGCACGAAGGCGGGCGCGAAATGAGCGAGCACAACGAGGCAGCCTGGGAGACGGTGATCGGGCTGGAGATCCATGCCCAGCTGGCCACCCGGTCCAAGATTTTCTCTGGTTCGCCGACCGCCTACGGCGCCGAGCCGAACACGCAGGCCGACCTGGTCGACCTGGGCTACCCGGGCGTGCTGCCGGTGCTCAACGGCGAGGCCGTGCGCATGGCGGTGAAGTTTGGCCTGGCTGTGGGCGCGTCGATCACGCGCCGCTCGGTCTTTGCCCGCAAGAACTACTTCTACCCCGACCTGCCCAAGGGCTACCAGATCAGCCAGTACGAGCTGCCGATCGTGGCCGGCGGCACCCTGGACGTGGTGCTGGATGACGGCACGGTGAAGACCGTTGGCATCACGCGCGCGCACCTGGAAGAGGACGCCGGCAAGTCGCAGCACGAGGGCGTGGGCGTCTCGGCCATCGACCTGAACCGCGCGGGTACACCGCTGATCGAGATCGTCTCCGAGCCCGACATGCGGTCGGCCAAGGAAGCGATCGCGTACATGAAGAAGATCCACACGCTGGTGCGCTACCTGGGCATCTGCGATGGCAACATGCAGGAAGGCTCGTTCCGCTGCGACGCCAACGTTTCGATACGCCGCAAGGGTGCCGAGAAGTTTGGTACGCGCGCCGAGCTGAAGAACCTGAACTCGTTCCGCTATGTCGAGAAGGCCATCAACCTCGAAGTGGAACGCCAGATCGACATCCTCGAGGGCGGCGGCAAGG
>CANGFJ010000089.1 GCA_947453065.1 Pseudomonadota bacterium | reverse complement strand
CTCGGTGGGCAAGACGGTGAAACTCAAGGGCAAGTCCTACCCGGTGCTCGACGTCGACACTTTCGACTTCTCGAAAGCCGACATCGGCCTGTTCTCGGCGGGCGCCGAGATCTCTGCCAAGTACGCGCCGATCGCGGCGGCCGCTGGCTGTGTGGTCATCGACAACACCTCCGAGTTCCGCTACCAGGACGACATCCCGCTGGTTGTGCCCGAGGTCAATCCGCACGCCATTGCGCAGTACCGCAAGCACGGCATCATCGCGAACCCCAATTGCTCGACCATCCAGATGCTGGTGGCGCTCAAGCCGTTGCACGACGCCGCAGGCATCGAGCGCATCAACGTCGCGACCTACCAGTCGGTGTCGGGCGGCGGCAAGGAAGCCGTGGACGAACTGGCCCACCAGACCGCCGAGCTGCTTAACGGCCGCCCGGTCGAGGCTAGGGTCATTGCCAAGCAGATCGCCTTCAACTGTGTGCCGCAGATCGACAAGTTCATGGAGAACGGCTACACGAAGGAAGAGATGAAGATGTTCTGGGAAACCCAGAAGATCATGGAAGACAAGACCATCCTGGTGAACGCCACGGCCGTGCGCGTGCCGGTGTTCTTCGGCCATTCCGAGGTGGTGCACATTGAAACCCGCCGCAAGCTCACCGCCGAGGCTGCCCGGGCGCTGCTTGAGAAGGCGCCGGGCATTACGGTGATGGACGAGCGCAAGCCCGGCGGGTATCCGACGGCAGCCACCGATGCAGCGAACCACGACACAGTTTATGTCGGGCGGATTCGTGAAGATATTTCGCATGAGCGCGGCCTCGACCTCTGGATCGTGTCTGACAACGTCCGCAAGGGCGCTGCCACCAACAGCGTGCAGATCGCCGAAATTTTGGTCCGCGAATATTTGTAAGCTATAGTCCGATGCTACATAAGGCCGAGTTTTTGAATCCAACACATTGTTTTTCATGCGGATTCAATGAGCTGTCCGGCCAGGCGGGGAGTCGTAATGCGTCTTAAAGTCCTCAGCGCAGCGGCGTCGCTGCTCGCGGTGTTGCCGGGTTCCTCGCAGGCGCTGGGCCTGGGCGATATCCAGCTAAAATCGGCCCTGAACGCACCGCTGGAGGCGGAGATCGAGCTGGTCGGCGTCACCGCAGACGAGCTTTCCGGCCTGAAGGCGCAGCTGGCATCGCGTGACACCTTCGCGCGCTACGGCCTCGATTACCCGGCCTTCCTGACGGGCATCACGCTGCGGACCGTGCGTGCCAGCGATGGCCGCAACCTGATCCAGCTGCGTTCCGGCACACCCATTACCGAACCCCTGGCCACCTTGCTCGTCGAGGTGAACTGGTCTCGGGGCCGGCAGATGCGCGAATACAACGTGCTGCTTGATCCCCCTGTCTTTGCCCCGCCTTCAGCGCAGGCGCCTGCCCCCGTGGCAGCGCCGGTGGTGGGCAGCGGTGAGCGCAGTGGCGGGGTTGCCCGCCCGGCCGCGTCGCCGTCAGCGCGGCAGGCCGCCCCGACGCCTGCTGCGCCTCCTGCGTCACCGACTGCGCCGGCGGCTGTGTCGGCGGCCGCAGGCGGGTCTTATCAGGTGCGTCGGGGCGACACGCTCTCTGGCATCGCTTCCGGGCTGGTGGGTGACGTGCCGGTCGATCGACGCCGCGCCATGATCGCGATTTATCGCGGCAACACCACCGCGTTCGACGGCAACATCAATCTCCTGCGTTCCGGCTCGGTCCTGCGTTTGCCGGATCAGGCCAGCATTTCCTCTATCGATCCGGCTGAGGCGGGTGCCGAGATCCGCCGGCAGTCCGCGGCTTGGCAGAGTGGCCGCCCGGCAGCAGAGGCTGCACCGGCACAGGATGCACGGCTCAAGCTGGTGCCGCCGGCAGAAGCCGCTGGCACAGGCCCGTCTGCGGCTGCCCAGGCACCGTCTGCAGCGGGCACAGGGGCTCCGGCCCTGCAGCAGCGTCTCTCGGAACTGGAGTCCCAGTTGGCAGAGTCGCGTCGCCTGATCGACCTGCAGAGCGCTGCCCTCGCCAAGTTGCAGGGCGCTCCCGCGGCCGTGCCGTCAGCCGCGCCCGCTGCGCCGACACCCGGTCCTGTCGCGGCAGCGCCCGAAGCGCCTGTTGCTCAGGCGCCCGACGCGCCGCCCGCTCCCGCGCCGGCAGTCAAGCAGGCGCCGGCTGCCAAGGTGGAGGCCTCGAGTTCCAAGGGTTCCTACGTCGATGTGCTCAAGGCGTACTGGTACCTGCCGGCTGGCGCGCTCGCGCTGTTGGCGGCGCTGCTGGGTTTGCGGGCCGCACGATCGCGACGCGAAGAGTCCGATCCGCTGGCCACGGGCGAGTTCTCGGTCGCGGCATTGCGTGACCCGGAATTGCGCAGTTTCGACAACAACACCATGCCGCTGCGTGCCCCGAACATTGTTGGCATGGGCAACGTTGACCCCTCTTTCCTGGTGGAGGAGAGCAGTGCCAGCGATCGCATTCCCCAGGCATCGCGCACGGGCCGTCACGCCAAACTCGAAGACGCGGCGCCGACCGTTTCCATTCCCCTGGCCATGGGCCTGGACCACGGCGATCCCCTGGCCGAAGCGGATTTCCACATGGCGTACGGCCTGTACGACCAGGCCGCCGATCTGGTGCGTTCGGCGTTGCAGCGCGAGCCGCAGCGCAGGGACCTGAAGCTCAAGCTGCTGGAAGTGTTCTTCGTCTGGGGCAACAAGGACCAGTTCCTGCTGGTGGCCAAGGAACTTGCGGCCTCCCGGGGTGAGTCTCAGCCGGGCGAGTGGGACAAGATCCTGATCATGGGCAAGCAGATCGCGCCCGATGACGCGCTGTTTGGCGAGTCGGCCTCCGGTGCGGGCAACGCCGGCGTCGACCTCAACCTCGAAGGCGGCCAGAACCGGGTCGACTTCGATGTGGTGGGCGAGTCTGGCGCTGCCCCTGAGGCTGAAAGCGTCGACATGGACTTCAGCGCCACCTTGTCAGGTTCGGGTACGGACTCGACCTTGCTCAACAAGGATGTCCTTGATTTCCCGCTGGACGATCCGGCCCGCGGTTCGGTCGATGCCCAGGGCGACGCCGATACGGCCCGCCAGTCGATTCAGGGCCTGCGTGACGAATTCAAGTCTATCTTTGACGTAGAGTCGCCGACTGTCGAGCAGCCGCAGTTGCCGCAGGATGAGACGCTTCGCCAGAAGGTCGATGGAATCGTCAGCCAGCAGGTGGCAACCGACCAGACAGCGGAACTGTCGCTGGACGATCTGGGCTTGGACCTCGGTGCGCTAGAGGCAGTTGGCAACACGTCGCTGGACGACTCGCAGGTCATGCAGGTTCTGGGTAGTTCCCTGGACGATCTGACCCTGAACACCGAGCTCGATGATACGGCGCGTCGAGAGATGGATGCGGCAACCGGGCTCGATGATTTCGCTACGGCGAATGTGAAAGCGCCAGCAATCGATCAGGGCGATAGCGGCTCCTGGCTGCTCGACGACGAATTCGCCGACCCTTCCGCGGTAACCGTCCAGGCCACGGATCCGGACGCCACCCAGGCTGTGCCGGGGCTCGGCAGCGCCCCCTACGACGAATCGGCCACGGGCCTGCACCAGATTCCGGTCGGTGAGGATCTCGGGTTCGATCTGGAGGTGCCGGAGCACGAGCAGATCGACACCAGTCACTTTCCGGACACCCAGCGGGTCAAGGCTGTCGATCAGGCAGATCTTGAGCCGGCGACCATGAGCGAAGTCGGGACAAAGCTCGACCTCGCGCGGGCCTACATGGATATGGGCGATCCGGAAGGGGCCCGCAGCATCCTGGCTGAAGTGCTACAGGAAGGCTCAGCCAACCAGAAGCAGGAAGCGCAGCGACTGCTGGACTCCATCCCAGGCTGACGGTCAGTCATGCCGCGTATTGCCGTCGGCGTCGAGTACGACGGCTCTTCTTTTTCTGGCTGGCAGTCCCAGCGGGTACTGACCACGGTGCAGGACAGCCTGGAGGCGGCCCTGTCCCGCGTGGCCGATCGCCCCGTGAAGGTGGTTGGTGCCGGCCGCACCGATGCGGGTGTCCACGCCCGGGGTCAGGTGGCGCACTTCGACGTGGACGTGCAGCGCAGCCCCCGGTCCTGGGTGCTGGGCGCCAATAATTACCTGCCAGCCGGCATCGCCCTGCGTTGGGCACGCGAAGTGCCAGAGCATTTCCACGCCCGCTATTCGGCCGAATCGCGCGTTTATCGCTACTGCATCCTCAACCGCTGGTCTCGGCCGGGGTTGGCCGCCAGCCGAGTCTCGTTTGTCCACCGTCCCCTGGAACTGGCCCCGATGCAGCAGGCCGCTGCCTGCCTGGTGGGCGAGCACGATTTCAGCGCATTCCGTTCGTCGGAGTGCCAGGCCAAGTCGCCCATCCGCAGGCTGTCGGTCCTGCGACTGGCGCGCGCCGGGGAGCTCATCGTCTTCGAAGTTCGCGCCAATGCTTTCCTGCACCACATGGTGCGTAATATCGCCGGAACGCTGATTGCGGTCGGGCAGGGCGACCGGGAGCCGGAGTGGGCCGCCCAGGTGCTGGCCTCGCGGGACCGCAAGCTCAATGCAGCCACGGCGCCTGCAGGCGGGCTTTATTTTTGGGCGGCCCGATACCCGGCGGTGTTCGGCCTTCCCGACGATTCCGATATGATGCCGGGCCCGGCCGGTTGTCCGGGTGACCTTCTGGATCAAGTGGGATAAGCGCATGTCGTGGTTTGAGAAAATCGTCCCCTCCCGTATCAAGACCGAACGGCGTGTGCGTTCGGTGCCTGAAGGGCTCTGGATCAAGTGTCCGGCCTGTGATGCGGTGCTCTATCGCGCCGAAGTCGAGCGCAACCTCAGTGTCTGCCCCAAGTGCAGCCACCACATGCGCATCCGGGCCCGCGACCGTCTCACCCGGTTCCTTGATCCGGGCAGCACGTCCGAAATCGGCGCCTCGGTGCAGCCGGAAGATCCGCTGCGCTTCAAGGACAGCAAGCGCTACAAAGATCGTCTGGTCGCTGCCCAGAAAGCCACCGGCGAGAAGGACGCGCTGATCGTCCTGGCGGGTACGCTGCAGGGCACGAAAGTGGTGGCCTGCGCCTTCGAGTTCAATTTCCTGGGTGGCTCAATGGGTTCCGTCGTGGGCGAGCGCTTCCGCCGCGCCGTGGAACACTGCATCGAGCACCGTGCGGGCCTGGTGTGTTTTTCGGCCACCGGCGGCGCGCGCATGCAGGAAGCCCTGCTGTCGCTGATGCAGATGGCCAAGACCAGCGCGGCGCTGGCCAAACTCGCCCAGGCCAAGCTGCCGTATTTCTCGGTGCTCACCGACCCCACGACCGGTGGCGTGTCCGCCAGCCTGGCCATGCTGGGTGATCTCAATATTGCCGAGCCGCGTGCCCTGATCGGTTTTGCCGGTCCGCGCGTCATCGCGCAGACGGTGCGTGAGACGCTGCCCGAGGGCTTCCAGCGCAGTGAGTTCCTGTTGGAGAAGGGCGCCATCGACATGATCGTCGATCGCCGCGACCTGCGGGAGCGCATTGGCCAGATGCTGCGTGTCTTCCTGAACCAGCCCGCCGCGTCCTGACGCGGCCTGTCCCGGTAACTCCAGTGGATTCCCCGACCCGTAGCCTGGCGGACTGGCTGGCGGCCCAGCAGACCGTGCACTCCAGCGGCATTGACCTGACGCTGGAACGCGTCCGTGAAGTCGCCCAGCGCCTGGCGCTGTTGCCGGCAAGCTGCCGGGTCATCACCGTGGCGGGTACCAATGGCAAGGGCTCCACGGTGGCGTACCTCGTCGCGCTGCTGCGGGAGGCCGGGCACACCGTGGGTGCCTTTACCTCCCCGCACCTGGTCCACTACAACGAGCGCATCCAGGTCGATGGCGCACTGGCCAGCGACGCCGAGCTGGTCTCCGCCTTCGAGCAGGTCGAGGCAGCCCGCGCCGACATCACGCTGACGTTCTTCGAATACAACCTGCTGGCCGCGCTGGTGGTGTTCCGCACCCGGCAGGTGGAGTTCGCGATCCTCGAAGTTGGGCTGGGGGGGCGGCTGGACGCCGTCAACATCGTCGATGCCGACGCGGCCATCGTCTGTTCAATCGGCATCGATCACCGTGACTGGCTGGGCGACACGCTCGAGGCCATTGGCCGCGAGAAGGCGGGGGTGTTCCGCAAGGATCGCATCGCCGTCATTGCCGATCCCGCCATGGTGGCGGTAGTAGAAGACGAGGCGCAGCGTCTGGGCGCCCGCGTGCTGCGCGCGCAGCGCGACTACGCCTTCACTCGGCAGGACGAAGGCTGGCGATTCGCGACAGCAGGTGTGGACCTCGCGCCGCTGCCCGCGCCGTCCCTGCAGGGCGACGTACAGTTTGCCAATGCAGCCGCGGCCATCGCGGCCCTGACGGCGCTGCAACCCCCGGTAGTGCTGGATGCCACGAAGGTGGCTGCGGCCATCACGGGCGTCCAGGTGCCGGGCCGCTTCCAGGTGATCCCGGGTCCGGTGGAATGGATTCTCGATGTGGCCCACAACGAGCCGGCCGCGCAGGTGCTCGCCCACAACCTCGCGGCACGTCCGGTCACCGGGCGCACGTTCCTGGTGGCCGGCATCCTCGGCGACAAGGACATCGATGCCATTGCCAGCACGCTGGCGCCCGTGACGAGCGAATGGATCCTCTGCGGCATCGATGAGCCCCGGGGGTTGCCGCCGCACGACCTGGCCCGCCGCTCCCGTCACTTTGCGGCCGCGCGCCTGGCCGATGACATCCCGGCTGGCATCCGCATGGCTCAGTCCCTCGCCCGACCGGGTGACCGGGTCGTGGTCTGTGGCTCATTCCTCGCCGTAGCGCCCGCACTCAAGGCGCTGGGCCTATACTGAAAACAGTGGAAACCCGCATCAAAGAACGCCTCACCGGGGCCCTGATCCTCGTCGCGGTCTTCGTGCTGCTGGTGCCTGAATTGCTGTCTGGCCGGCGACCGACCCAGGCGCTGGGCGAGGCACCCGTGGCCCGGCCAGCCACTGAAGGGCCACCGCTCCGCAGTTACACGATGGACATCGGCGCGGCCGCTGACGCTGTGCCCGCGGGTCAGGCCGCCTTGAATGTGCGAACCAACGAAGGCAACGACACCGCGCTGCCCGCACCCGCGCCGTTGCCCGCGCCAGTCGTCCAGGAGGCAGTGCCCGAGCAGGCCCTTCCGCCTCCGGCCAACCCCGAGCCTAAGCCTCGACCTGACGTGCAGGCCAAGCCGCTGACCACTGCCGCGCAACCCGCCAAGCCGGTGGCGCAGGTCAATCCAGTCGATCAGCCCAGGCCAGCGGTGCAGGCCAAGCCTGCAGCCGGCGCTGCGACGCCGGTTGTGCCGAAGCTTGCGGCTGCGCGTGCCAAGGGTTGGAGCGTGCAGGTGGGCAGCTTTGCCAGTCAGGTCAACGCCCAGCATCTTGCGCGGGAACTGACTGCCAAGGGATTCACGACCCAGGTGCTGGGCGGTTCAAAGATGTACCGCGTAAGGGTCGGGCCCGTGGCGGACAAGGCCGCCGCGGCCGCGCTGCAGTCCAAGCTGGCAGCAAAGGGCTATCGCGGCTCGCTCGCCGCGCCTTGACCGACATCGCGGCTCCGCGCTTCTGCTGCGCGGCATGCGCGCCCATCCGGTAGAATTCACACGCCTCATCGGGGTGTTGCACGGCGGCCATTTATGTCTGTTATCGACTATGTGATCGCGGGAGCGCTGCTGTTCTCAGCAGGGGCCGGGCTGATGCGGGGTTTCCTGCGCGAGGTCTGCTCGCTCGTTACCTGGGTGCTGGCCTACTGGGCCGCCTGGCATTTCGGCCCCCAGCTCGAACCCTATCTGGGCGGCGACCTGGCCGATCCGCCGTTCAGCACCTGGGCAGGTCGTGTACCGCTGTTCATCGGTGTGCTGCTGCTTGGCGCTGCGGTGGGCGCGCTGCTGTCGCACCTGGTGCGGCTGTCCCTGTTCAGTGGCATGGACCGCCTCTTGGGCTTCCTGCTGGGTATCGTGCGCGGTTTTGTGGTGCTCGGTGTCGCGGCCATCGTCTGCCATGCCGTACGGCTGGACAGCGAATCGTGGTGGAAACATTCCCGGCTCATGCCCTATGTCGAGGGCGTGGCCTCTGGCCTGCGTGTGATTGCCGGGGATCGGCTCTCGCACGGCGCCTAGTCTGTCTGACCTGTAAGAGCGGAGACCTCTATGTGTGGCATCGTCGGCATCGTCGGTAGAAGCTCCGTCAATCAGCAGCTGTATGACGCCCTGACGGGGCTACAGCATCGTGGCCAGGACGCTGCGGGCATCATGACGGTGGAGAATGGCGAACTGTTCGTGAGCAAGGGCCGCGGACTGGTGCGCGATGTCTTCGACCAGAGCGACATGGAGGCCCTGCGCGGCAACGTCGGCATTGGCCACGTGCGCTATCCCACGGCCGGCGGCGACAGCGCCTCCGAAGTGCAGCCGTTCTATGTGAATGCGCCCTATGGCATCTGCCTGGCGCACAACGGCAACCTCACCAACGCCTCGGAACTGGGTGCGGTGCTGACGCGCGAGGATCGCCGTCACCTCAACACGAGGTCGGATTCCGAAGTGCTGCTCAATGTCTTCGCGTCCGAGTTACAGCGCGTCGGCACGCTCCGCGTCACCCCGGGCGACCTGTTTGCCGCTGCCAACGCCGTCTATCGTCGCTGCCGCGGCGCTTATGCGGTGGTGGCCATGATCATCGGCCACGGCATCCTGGGCTTCCGCGATCCGCACGGCATCCGGCCCCTGGTGCTGGGCCAGCGCCGCAGTGCCAAGGGCACCGAGTACATGCTGGCCTCCGAAAGCGTGGCGCTGGCCACGCTGTCGTTCGAGCTCGTGCGCGACGTGGCGCCGGGCGAGGCGATCTTCATCGATGAGCAGGGGCGGCTGCATTCCAACCAGTGCGTGGCGACCGTGGTCCACACGCCCTGCATCTTCGAGTACGTGTACTTCGCGCGTCCCGATTCGATCATCGACAACATCTCTGTGTACCGCGCGCGTATGCGCATGGGCGAGAAGCTGGCCGACAAGCTCAAGCGCGAGCACCCGGACCATGACATCGATGTCGTGATCCCGATTCCCGACACCAGCCGCACCTGCGCGCTGCAGTTGGCGCAGAAGCTCGGCATCAAATACCGCGAAGGCTTCAACAAAAACCGCTACATCGGCCGCACCTTCATCATGCCGGGCCAGGAACAGCGCCAGAAGTCGGTGCGCCGCAAGCTCAACGCCATCGACCTGGAGTTCCGCGGCAAGAACGTGCTGCTGGTCGATGACTCCATCGTGCGTGGCACCACCTCGGCCCAGATCATCGAGCTGGCCCGCGAAGCCGGCGCCCGCAAGGTGTATTTCGCCTCGGCCGCGCCGCCGGTCCGCCACCCCTACGTCTATGGCATCGACATGCCGGCGGCGAGCGAGCTGGTGGCCGCGGGGCGCAATGTCGAGGAAGTGGCCCAGGCCATTGGTGCCGACTGGCTGATCTACCAGGACCTCGAAGACCTGGTGCAGGCCTGCCGCCATGACAACGCGAACATCAAAGACTTCGATACTTCGTGCTTCTCAGGTGTCTACGTCACCGGCGATATCACGCCGGAATACCTCGCGCGACTGCAGCAGGAGCGCAACGACGGCGCGCAGAACTCGCGTCGAGATCCCCAGTTAAAGGCTGTCAGCTGAAGCGCGACGCTCGTCCATGCGCCTGCTGCTGATCGAGCATGACGCGCGATTCCGGTCGCTGATCCGGCATCACGTCAGCTGCCGCTGGGCGGACGCGCGTTTCGTCAGCCACGATCCGGTCTCCAATGGATTGCTGCCGCCGGAGTTCCTGGCGCAGGGTTTCGATGCCGTGCTGCTGGGCGCGTCGTGGCCAGGTGGTGAGGGCTTGGCCTGGCTGCAGGACCTGGCGGCCCGCCCCGGCTTTGCACCCGTGGTCTACCTGGCCGACCGCACCGATGACGATGACGCCCGCCGCGCTCGGGTATTTGGTGCCTTTGGCGTGGTCAACCGGCAGCGGGTCGATCACGGCGAGTTCATGGAATTGCTCGACGAAGCCGCCCGCACCCAGCAGCGGCAACTTGCCGACTGGCGGGTGTCGCCGGCTGCTGTCGAATCGCGCCGCTTCGGTACGGTGCGCATCCCGGATTTCCGCTGCGTTCGACGGCTGGCGGGTGGCTCCCTGTCCCAGCTGTACCTGGCTGAGAGCGAGAAGGCCGGATCACTGGTCGTCATCAAGATCACGCCGTCGATGCGCGACGAGACCGGCGTGGACCAGACGTTCGAGCGCTTCCTGCAGGAATACGAGATCGCCAAGCAGCTCCATCACGCCAACATCGTGCGCTGCCATGAGTTGGGCATTGCCGACGACCATGCCTACCTGTCGATGGAGTATTTCCCCGACGGCGACCTGCGGCGCCGGCTGCGCCTGGGCGTCACGGCCGAAGAGGCCCTCGCGCTGTCCATCCAGATCACCCGTGCGCTGCGTGCCTTGCATCAGGCCGGGGCGCTGCACCGCGACCTCAAGCCCGGCAACGTGCTCATGCGGGGCGCAGACAAGATCGCCCTGACCGACTTCGGCCTGGCCAAGCAGCTGGCGATGGACCTGGAGATGACCGATCCGGGCCTGATCTTCGGTACCCCGCATTACATGAGCCCGGAGCAGGGCCATGGCCAGGAGATCGATGCGCGCACCGACCTCTACAGCCTGGGCATCCTGCTGTATGAGATGCTCGTCGGCGAGAAGCCCTATACCGACTCCAATCCGATGGCCATTATTTATAAACACCGGCACAGCCCGATTCCGCGCCTGCCAGAAGAACTCGGACTGCTGCAGCCCCTCATCGATCGGCTGCTCGCCAAGCTGCCTGCAGGCCGCTACGACTCGGCGTCCGATGCCGAGCAGGCCCTGTACGCTGCCTTGTTGCAGCTCAAAGGCATCGCGGCATGAAGCTGGGTGCGCCCACTCCATTGGCTTGGGTCGATG
>CANGFJ010000088.1 GCA_947453065.1 Pseudomonadota bacterium | reverse complement strand
GTGGCAATCTGGGTCATGGCAATTCCGTTTGTCAGGGGTCAGAGCAGGTTGGTGTCGCGGATGCCAGGCAGGCCGAAGTGGCGCTGTAGCATCGCTTCAGACGTATTGAGGGCCCCTTCGACCCAGCCCTGTTCGTGCGAATAGGCCTCGCCGCAGATAAAGATCGGGCAACCCTCGATCGGCTGCAGGATCTTCTCGGCCACCTCATAGCTGCGCACGCCAATGTTCCACCAGTGCGCGCCGCCACCATAGGGGTCGCGGGCCCAGCTTCGGCAGGCGGCGGCATAGGGGGGCGGCACTTCGCTCTCCGGCAGGCCGTGCAGTTCCAGCAGCTGGCGGTGCGCCTCGAAGATCAGGCGCGATGGCGCAGCGTAATCGGCCCACAGCTCCACGCCCTCCTTGCGACCGGCAAGCTTGACCTGCTGCTTGGGGCCTTCGACGTTGTCGAGCTGTTCCCAGTACGACTTGGTCAGGCCACCGTCATACATCAGCACGACGCCCTGCTGGTCATCCGGGTTCACTTTCCAGTAGTACACCTGGCGCATCGGCAGGTCGGTCACCGACTTGCCATTGGACCCGCCACCCACCACCTTTTCCCACCAGCAGTTTTCATAGCACAGCGCGATCTTGAACAAGGGCACTGGCGACACGGACTCCAGCAGCGACTTGAACCCAGCGCCCCGGCTGTCAAACAGCGGTCCCTTGCGGTCCAGCAGTTCGATGGCCCGGCGCGGCATGGCCAGGATGAGCTTGCGGGCCAGGTGCGGGGTTTCCACCCCATCAAGGCCCACCGTGGTGAACGCGATGCCGGTGGTGCCGTCAGACAACAGCGTGTCTTCGACCGACTTGACGCGTGTGCTCAGCTGCACGTCGACACCCAGCGCGAGCGCTTTTTCCTGCAGCCGACGCGGGAAGGCACTGAAGCCCTCCACCAGGTGCATATGCCGGACCGCGCTGCCGATGTCCGTCAGGTTGAACGGGAAGCCGTCTGCCGCGCTCCAGGTCCACAGGATGCAGTCGTAGCCCAGGCTGTCCTGCAGCAGCTGCACGGCACCGTGGCCCAGCGTGCGCTCCAGGATGTAGCGCAGGGGCGTCTCGTAAAGCGGCTTGCCTTCGAAGCTGCCGCGCTCGCCCACCGCACGCCAGTCTTCAGCCGTGACGCTTTTCAGCGTCTCGAGCGTCAGGTCGATACCCAGCACTTCTTTGAAGGCCGGGCCCAGCGAGCGCACGGCCGCGATGGCAACCAGGTTCGACAGGGACTCCCGGTTGCGCAGGGATTCATCGATGACATAGGGAATGCGATCGGGGTCGGTCAGGTCGCTCATCTTCAGGCGCTGGCCACGCAGATAGGCGATGTTGTCCGGGTTCGCATCGGGCAGTTCGCCGGAGGCCAGGCCCAGGGCCTTCGCCAGGTCAACCATCAGGCGGTGGGCTTCCGTGAAGCGCATGCCACCGAGTTCGACGTAGGTGTCATTGACGAACGGTGGCTTGACCGACAGCAGGCGACCGCCCACCCGTTCGCTGCCTTCGAAGACCGTCACCGTCAGCGGGTTACCTCGCTGTGCAGCATCTTCTTTCAGCCGCCAGGCGCTGTAGAGGCCCGACACACCGGCGCCGACAATCGCCACATCAATGATCTGGTTCATCCTTGACTTCCCACTGAATTCTTCCTGAACGCATAACGTCCCGCGTGTTCAGGCGGGAGCGGCGACAGGGTATCAGCACCTCCAGCCGATGCGGTAAGTGGAGCGCCGGCAGAACTGCCGCCAAGCGCCAGCCACCCTGATGTTTTTCCCGGATTTCAGCCACACTAGACCGCAAGCGCGCACAACAGCGCAGTCATTGGCAGGGAAATCACATGTTTCAACAATTACTCACCCCCGTGGGCGGCAGCCTGCTGCTGTCCTTCCTGGTCGCGGCCATTCCCGTGGTGGTGGTGCTGCTGATGCTGGGCGTGTTGCATCGACCCGCCTGGCAGGCCTCGCTGGCAGGCCTGGCGAGCGCGCTGCTCATCGCCATCACTGTCTGGCAGATGCCCGTGGGCCTCGCCTTCAATGCTACGGCCGCCGGCGTCATGTTCGCGCTGTGGCCGATCATGTGGATCGTGTTCGCAGCGCTCATTCTCTACAACGTGGCCGTCTTGTCCGGCCGCTTCGATGCCTTCCGTCGCTGGGTGCTGGCCAACCTGCCCAATGACAAGCGCATCGTCCTCATCGTGTTGGGCTATGGCTTTGGTTCCCTGCTGGAAGGTGTCACGGGGTTCGGCGCGCCGGTGGCCATCACCGCCTCGCTGCTGATCATGCTGGGCTTCAGGTCGCTGGATGCCGTGGTCTATGCGCTGATCTTCAACACTGCGCCGGTGGCCTTCGGCTCGCTGGGCATTCCGATCACCACGCTGGCCGGTGTGACCGGCCTGCCGGCCGCGACCTTGGGTGCCATGGTGGGCCGCCAGTTGCCGCTGTTTGCCCTGCTGCTGCCGTTCTATGTCATGGCCATGTACGGCGGCTGGAAGTCGGTGCGCGAACTGTTTCCGGTGTTGCTGGTGGCCGGCGGTGCTTTTGCGCTGGGCCAGTTCATCACGGCGAATTACAGCTATGAGCTCACCGACGTGATTTCCGCCGGTTCCTCGCTGATCGCGACGGTCCTGTTCCTGCGCGTGTGGAAGCCCAAGTACAGCGCGGAGTACGCGCTAGTCGTCCCCACTGAAGACCCCCAGTCGCCCCATGCCCGCGTGCCGCTGTGGCAGGGCTGGCTGCCTTGGCTGCTCATGTGCGTGGTGGTCGTGGCCTGGACGCATTACGCGGTGGCGACCAAATTCGCCCAGCCCATCCAGTGGCCGGGCCTGCACAACCAGGTCTTCATTACCCTGTACGACAAGCCGTACGCCGCGGTCTGGAACTTCCAGCCCCTGGCCACCGGCACGGCCATCCTGGTGACCGCTATCCTGACCGCGCTGGCCGTGGGCCTGCGTGTGGGCCAGTTCTTCGAGGCTGTGCGCACCGCCTGGAAGCAGATCCTGCTCCCGGTGCTGACGGTCACGGCCATCGTGGGCCTGGCCTACCTGATGAACTATTCGGGCCTGACCTACACCCTGGGCCTGGGCGTTTCCTCAGCCGGCATCTTCTTCCCGGTGTTGTCGGCTTTCCTGGGCTGGCTGGCGGTGTTCCTGTCCGGCAGCGACTCCTCGGGCAACGCCCTGTTCGGCAACCTGCAGGTGGTCGCTGCCAACAAACTGGGCCTCGACCCGGTGTTGATGGCCGCCACCAATTCGTCCGGCGGCGTGTTCGCCAAGATGATCTCGCCGCAGAACATCTCGACGGGCGTGGCCGTCAGCGACCTGAAGGGGCAGGAGTCCCTGATCTTCCGCCGCACCTTCATCCACTCGCTTGTCTTCACCGTGCTGCTGGGCATCCTGGCGTTCCTGCAGCAGCACGTGTGGCACTGGATGATCCCGCCGCACTGAGCGGTGGGCTAAGGCCCGGCCACCGCCTGTCGCAACGCCTCGCCCTCGTGCCGGGCGTTGTTCACCTGCGGTGACACGGGCCAGGCCGAGCGCAGGGCATCGGGGTAGGGCGCCAGGCAGGCAAAGGCCTCATCCGGCGTGCCGCCCAGCCAGGTCTGGCACTGCGCCCGCGACAGGATCGCCGGCTCCCGGTACTTGGTGTTATGGATCTGCGCCATCAGCGGTGACGCTGGCAGTGTAATCACCGTGGCAGAGAACAGCGGCTCACCCCCTACCGGCGTCGAGCGGTCCCAGAGGCCCGCGAAGGCAAACAGCGGCTGGTCCGCACAGCCGATGTACCAGGGCTGCTTGCCGCCTGGCACGACCTGCCACTCATAGAACCCTTCCGCCACGATCAGGCAGCGCTGCCCGCGCTGCCAGGCGCCCCGATAGGCCGGCGAGGTACGCACCGTCTCCACGCGCGCATTGATCGTCGAATAGCTGCCGGCGACGCCGTGTGCGAAAAACGGAATCAGCCCCCAGCGCATCAGCACCAGTTCGCGCTGCCCCGCCCGCTGCCAGATCACCGGCACCTGCGTCGTCGGCGCCACGTTGAAATGCCGCACGATCGCAGGCAGCGAACGCGAGCCCACCACGGCGAACTCGCGCTCGATATCGGCCATGCCCGGACTGACGTAACGACCACACATGGGCCGATCCTAATCGCAGTCCGGGCCGGGGTTGTGTAAACATCGGCCTCCCATGAGCGCCACACTCCATCGCCGGCTCGATGTTTCCCTGCGCGTGCTGCTGGCCATCGGCGGTGGCTATGCGTTTGCCACGGTCGCCAGCGCTGCGCTCTCGCGCTCCCTGCCGCTGCCGCCCGCGCAGGCGGTGATGACGGCCTTGCTGCTGGGCTTCCTGCTACACGCCCTGGCCGCCATCGCGGTGTTCGCGGCCCGCACCGCCTGGCGTGCCGCGCTGTGGCTGGCGCTGCCGACGATCGCGCTGGCCGCCTGGGTCTGGCCGCTGGGCGGCGCGAGCCCGGTATGAACCAGGGCTTTCGCCCGGCGATGGCCTGGCTGCACACCTGGAGCGGGCTGCTGGTCGGCTGGGTGCTGTACTTTGTGTTCTTCACCGGCACGCTGGGCTACTACAGCGCCGAAATCGACCGTTGGATGCAGCCAGAGCTGCCCTTGCAGCACGCCGCGACAGCGACGACGCAAGTGCTCGAACAGGCCATCGCCCAGCTGGCCCAGGTCGCCCCCGGCGCCGAACGCTGGAACATCGACCTGCCGTATCGAAAATCGGTTAACGGTCTGCGTGCCACCTGGCGCATGCCTGCTGCGGCCGACGGCACACGCGGGGCCACGGGCCTGGTGCCGCTGGATGGCGGCACTGGCGCGCGCATCGACACGCGGCAGACCGGTGGCGGCCAGTTGCTCTACCAGATGCACTACCGCCTGCATTACCTGCCGGTGCAACAGGCCTACTGGATCGTGGGCTTCTGCTCGATGCTCATGCTCGTGTCGATCCTCACCGGCGTCATCACGCACAAGAAGATCTTCAAGGACTTCTTCGCCTTTCGCCCCGCTGCAGGCCAGCGCAGCTGGCGCGACGCGCACACCGTGCTGGGCAGCATCGCATTGCCGTTCCACCTGGTGATCACCTACAGCGGCCTGGTGCTGCTGATGTTCACCTACTCGCCGCTGGTGCTGGACGAGATCTACCGCTACGACGACGACGCCCAGAACGAGTTCTTTACCGATGCCAATCCGCGCCTGCCCGAGCAGCCGCGCAGCGGCGTTGCCGCAGCCCTCACGCCGCTGGCGCCAGTGCTCGAGCACGCCCGCCGCACGGCCCACGGCGCCCCGCTGTGGCAGGTCAGCATCCGCAATCCCGGCGATGCCAGTGCGCGTATCGTCATCGTGCGCGAGCGTGGCACGCCCCAGTCCGGCACCGACCAGCTGGTCTACGACGGGGTCACCGGCCAGCCACTGGCGCCCGCCAGCCTGCTGCGCAGTGGCGCCCGCCAGACCCGCGATGCGCTGGCCGGCCTGCACAAGGGCCTCTTCGCCAGCCCAGCCCTGCGCGGGCTGTACTTCCTGAGCAGCCTGATGGGCACGGCGCTGGTCGCCAGCGGTCTTATTCTGTGGACCGCCAAGCGCCGCGCGCGTCTGCGCGAGGGTCGCCGTGCCTGGGGCCTGCTCGCCATCGAACGGCTCAACCCGGCCATGATCCTGGGGCCCGTGCTGGGCGTGGCCGCGTACTTCTGGGCCAACCGCCTGATCCCTGCCGGCCTGGCCGGTCGCGGGCTCTGGGAAGCGCACGCGCTGTTCATGGCCTGGGGGCTGGCGCTGGGGTGGGCCGCCCTGCGTCGGCCGCAGCGTGCCTGGCCCGAACTGCTCGGTGCGGCGGCTGCGCTCTATGGATTGCTGCCCGTCCTCAATGCCCTGACCACCGAGCGCCACCTGGGCGTCACTGGGCCCTGGGCGCAGGGTGGGGGCGATGCGGTGCTGGCGGGCTTCGACCTCACCACGCTGGCGGTCGCCCTGGCGCTGGCCGTGGCTGCCCGCTTTAGCGGCGCCCGGAGCCAGCCGTGATCGGGCTGGCGCTGCTGCTGTGCCTGGTCGGTTTGGGTCTGCTGCGCCGCCGCCGCAAGGTGTGGGGCAGCGGCTTGCTGGCGGCGGCCTACCTGGCCTGTGCCGCCGCCGCAGGCCCGTCGCTGGGTCTGGTGTGGTGGTGCGGCGAGTTTGCACTCGCCGCCGCCCTGATCGTGCTGCTGCGGCCCTGCCTGCCGCAGCGGGCTCAGACCTGGATCAGCTCGATCTTGTAGCCGTCCGGGTCCTGCACAAAGGCAATGATCGTGTTGCCGCCCTTGACCGGCCCGGCTTCCCGCGTCACCAGTCCGCCCGCCGCCCGGATGCGCTCGCAGGTGGCCGCCACATCCGGCACGCCCAGGGCAAGGTGCCCAAAGGCCGTGCCCAGCTCATAGCCCGACACGCCGTGGTTGTAGGTGAGCTCGATTTCCGTGCCGCCATCGGCATTGCCCCGGCCATAGCCCACGAAGGCCAGCGAATAGTCCTGGCCGGGCCGCTCGGTGGTCCGCAGCAGGTTCATGCCCAGCACGCGGGTGTAGAAATCGATGGCGCGGGGCAGGTCGCCGACCCGCAGCATGGTGTGAAGAATGTTCATGGCAGCACTCCGTTTTGCTGATTATGCCCGGCTTCATCTTGCCCGGTGCGTCGTCCCTGTATAGTCTGCGCCCCCCCGAAAGCCCCCCTTTGCCGGAGAATCCATGCGTCTGGAAGCGATCTCGATTGGTGCCAATCCCCCCGAAGAAGTGAACGTCGTCGTGGAAGTGCCGGTTGGCGGCGAGCCGATCAAGTACGAAATGGACAAGGCCTCGGGCGCGCTGGTCGTCGACCGATTCCTCTACACGCCGATGCGCTACCCGGGCAACTACGGCTTCATCCCGCACACGCTGTCCGATGACGGCGACCCCTGCGACGTACTCATTGCCAACCACCGCGCCATCATCCCGGGTGCGGTCATTGCCGTGCGCCCCGTGGGCGTGCTGCGCATGCAGGACGAGGCCGGTGGCGACGAGAAGATCATTGCCGTGCCGACGACGCGGCTGACGCGTCGCTACGAAAACGTGAAGAACTACACCGATCTGCCTGACATCTCGCTCATGCAGATCCAGCATTTCTTCGAGCACTACAAGGACCTGGAAACCACCAAGTGGGTGAAGGTCCTGGGCTGGGGCGATGCCGAGGCCGCCAAGGGCCTCATCCTCGAATCGATCGCCCGCGCCAAGGCCGCGGGCGAAGCGAAGTCAGGCGCCCAGTAGCCGGACAGGCGCGCGCTGCGCGTCCAGTTCCAGCACCACCTCGGCGCGGCCCGGCATCTCCGTCAGGATGTGCCGGGTGATGCGCTCGTAGTGGCTGATGAAGTGGGCCACGCCGGCATCGCTCATCACGCGTGACAGGTCGCCGCCCTCGGCGGTGACCCGGTCGCGCAGTTTCTGTTCCTGCTCCAGCCGCCAGCCGTAGACCACGTCAAACGAGGGCGCCTGCAGCAGCACCGTCATGTCGAGACGGTCGAACAGCGCCCGGTATTCACCGGCCAGCGCATCGTTCACATGGCGCCGCCAGATGCCGTCGGCATCCTCCCGCGCCTCCAGCGTATTGATGGGCACAGCCAGTGCCGCCTCCGATTCGGGCCGCGCGCCGACGCACCAGCCCTCCAGGATCACGATCGATGCCGGCCCCTGGAACACGGGCCACTGGTCGCGGGGCCTGCGGTCGTCATGCTGCTTGTCGAAACTGGGCAGGGCCACCGGGTCCAGGCCGCGCAGTTGCTCGAAGGTGCGCAGCCCCAGGCCCACGTCATGCGTGCCCGGCACGCCGCGCGTGCGCAGCAAGGGGTGCACGCGCTCGCCCAGGGCCCGGCGCTCGCCATGGGTCAGGTACAGGTCATCGATCGACAGCACTGCCGTAGGCAGTCCGTCGGCGTCGAGCAGTCCTTTGAGCACCGCGCCCAGCGTGGACTTGCCGCTGCCCTGCGAGCCACACAGCGCGACGTCCAGCCGTCCGCCGCGCCGCCGTGCTTCCGCAGCGATGCGCGCCGCAATGGGCGCATGCACCTGGCCGATCAGCGCGCGGAAGGGCGCCGGAAGGCGCTCGCGGGCGATGAAGGCGTCGATCCACGCGGCGCTGACCGGCACGGCCTCAGACCACCTTGTCGTGGACAGGCTGCCCGGCGAAGAACAGGTCGATGTTGCGCGCCACGCGCATGCCCATCGCCGTGCGTGTCTCCAGGGTGCCACTGCCCATGTGCGGCAACAGCACCACGTTTTCGAGGCCCAGCAGGGCCGGGTGCACGATGGGCTCGCGCTCATAGACGTCCAGGCCCGCTGCGGCGATCTGCTGCGTGGCCAGCGCCTCGGCCAGTGCGGCCTCGTCCACCACCGGTCCGCGCGCGGTGTTCACCAGCACGGCGGTCGGCTTCATCAGGCCCAGCCGTGCGCGGTTGATCAGGTGGTGCGTCTCGGCGCCGCCCGGGCAGTGCAGCGACAGCACGTCGCTGTCGGCCACCAGCGCATCCAGCGACTCGTAATACGTCGACCCGCACTGCCCCTCGATGCCCACATCCGCGCGGCGGCGGCTGTGATAGGCGATGCGCATGCCAAAGCCGTGGTGCGCGCGGCGTGCCGTGGCCTGGGCAATGCGCCCGAAGCCCACCAGGCCCAGCGTCTTGCCGCTGACGTCCTGGCCCAGCAGGTGCGTCGGGCGCCAGCCGATCCAGCGCCCCGCACGCAGTTCGCGCTCGCCTTCACCGGCACGGCGCGTGGCCATGAGCATCAGCAGGATCGCCAGGTCAGCGGTCGTGTCGGTCAGCACGTCAGGCGTGTTGGTGACCGTAATGCCTGCCTTGCGCGCGGCCTCAATGTCGATGTGGTTGAAGCCCACGCCGAAGTTGCCGATCACCTTCACGCGTGCGCCCGGCGTGCCCACGATCGGTGCACCCAGGTGATCCGAGACGGTGGGGCAGATGGCGTCAAAGTCGTGCATGGCCTGCGTCAGCGCGGCCGCGTCCATCGGCACGTCGTGCTCGTTGAGCGTGACGTCATAGCGCTCGGCGAGGTAGCGCTCGACTTCTTCGGTCCAGCGGCGGGTCAGCAGGATTTTCGGGCGTGCGGTCATGGTGTGTTCCGTTAGCGCGACAGGCGCGCAGCGTGCCAGGTGAGGTGGTCGTTGATGAAGGTGGTGATGAAGTAGTACGAGTGATCGTAGCCAGCCTGCCGCCGCAGCGTGAGCTTCTGGCCCACTGCCGCGCAGGCCGCCTCCAGCAGTTCCGGCTGCAGCTGCGCAGCCAGGAACTGATCGGCCAGGCCCTGATCCACCAGGATGGCGTCGTAATGGCCGGCTGCCGCGCCGGACTCGATCAGTCGCGTGGCATCGTGTGCCTGCCACGCCTCGCGTGCATCGCCCAGATAGGCCGCCAGCGCTTTCTCGCCCCAGGGGCAGCGCGTGGGCGACACGATCGGCGAGAAGGCCGACACCGAGCGGAACAGCTGCGGATGGCGCAGGGCCAGGGTCAGCGCGCCATGCCCGCCCATCGAGTGGCCCGAGATGCCGCGCCGGGTCGGGTCCACCGGAAACTGCGCTTCCACGGCCGACAGCAGGTCGCGCGTGACATAGCGCTCCATCTGGAAGTGCTCGGCCCAGGGCGCCTGCGTGGCGTCGACATAAAACGAGGCGCCCTGGCCCAGGTCATAGGCCGCATCGTTGGCCACGCCGTCACCGCGCGGGCTGGTGTCGGGCGCGACGATGGCCAGGCCCAATCGCGCGGCCGCTTCATAGGCCGCGGCCTTGGTTGTGAAGTTCTCTTCGGTGCAGGTGAGGCCCGACAGCCAGACGAGCAGGGGAAAGGGCCCGGTGCCCGGCGGCTGGAAGAACGAGTAGCGCATGGCCGTGCGCGTGGCGACACTGTCGTGCCGGCAAAAGCTCAAGGTGCCCCCATGGACGCGATGCTGCTGGAGGATCTCGGTCATGGTGGGGTGGCTACTGCGCAGGGAAGGTGGGCGATCCTAAGTCCCCCGGGCCGGCGGCTTCAAGCAGGCATTCAGGTCTATCGCGTATAGTCGCCTCCATCACGGAAAGGCGTCTTGCCCATGGCCAAAGTGCTGTTGACTGCGTTGCTCGCGCTGCTGGCCTGCCAAGCCCAGGCCCAGGCCGCGCCGTCTCCGCCCGCCACGCGCGAGCAGGTCGAACAGCTGCTGTCCCGCGAGCTGCCGTCCGGCTCCAGCGCTGCCACCGTCATGAAGTTCCTTGATGGCCATGGCGTCGAGCATGGGTCGCCCGGCCAGTCAGGGGCCACCGTGTTGTTGCTGGGCAGCTTCCGCAACATTGCCCGCGGCACCCTGCAGGTGCGGTTCTCCTTTCTGCAGGACCGGCTGATCGGTTATTCCTTCACCGAACTGCCCGCCGGGCGCTGAGCCGCCGCCCATGCACCGCTTCCTGCGCCAGACCCTGCCTCCTGCCGCGCTGCTGCTGGGCCTTGGGCTGCTCGCCGGTTGCGCCGTGCCCAGTTCCAAAGACACCGTTTCCGGCGCTGCCGAACTGGTCGCGCGGCAATCTGCAGCGCCCTTTAGCTGGCGTCGCACGACTGCTGTCGACCCCGCGGTCCTGCGCGACATCGGTCCGCTGCTGACCGGCGGCGTCAGCGCGCCGGAGAGCATCGCCATTGCCTTCATCGCCAGCCCCGACCTGCAGCTGCAGCTGGAGCGCCTGGAGATCAGTCGCTCAGAGCTGGTCGCCGCTTCGACCTTTCCCAACCCGGTGGCGGTCATGGGCCTGCGCGCCCCGGGCGGCAACCTCTCGGCCTTCTATCCGGAGCGCAACGTCACGGTGGGGGTGCTGCAGAACGTGCTGGCGCTGCTGAACCTGCCCGCCCGCCGGCGCATCGCACAGCGCGACCTCGCGAGGGTGCGGCTGGAAGTGGCCGATCGCATCGTGGGGCTGGCGGCTGAAGTGAACCAAGCCTACCTGGAATACGTGGCCGCCCAGCGCGTGCTCATCCTGCGGGAGCGTGCCGCCGCCGCCGCGCTGGCCGCTGCCGACACCATCGTGGTCGAAGTGGCCAACGGCAAG
>CANGFJ010000087.1 GCA_947453065.1 Pseudomonadota bacterium | reverse complement strand
GCAATGGCGCGGCTTTCCATCGACTGCAGGTGCTTGACCCTCACCTTGCCGTCAACGGGCGTATAGATAATGCGGCGCGGGGTGACGTCGCCCACGTCTTCGGCCACGAGCGGCAAGCATTCAGTCTTCAGCCACTGGTGGGCGAAGGCGATGTTGCGGGCACCGATGTCGAGCATCGAGGCGATCATCTTGCCGCCGCCGAAGAGTTTGACCTCCAGCCGGTTGCGTTTGGCGCCGCGCTTGAGCAGGTCGTTGATGAGGCTTTCCATGGCAAAGGAGCCATAGCGGGTCGCAAGACCCGTCGCCTTGTCGAGCCAGCTGCTGGTGCCGTCCGAGGTGTCTTCGGGCAGCATGAAATGGTTCATGCCACCGATGCGCAGTTCCCGATCACGGACGCAGGCCGAGATGCAGGAACCCAGCACCGTGGTAATCGCCTCGTCGGTGCTGGTGACGTAGTACTCGCCCGGCAGGATCTTGGCAGACCAGCGCTCCAGGGCAGGGTCCCAGTTACGCTGGATCGCTTCGAACCCCGGATTGGAGGGGGCCCGCTCCTTGACGATGACTGGCACGGTGGGCCTCTCAACCCGCTACGCGGCGATAGATCGTCTTGCCGATCAGCGAAAACGCTTCGGACACCTTGAAGAGGCTCTCGGAGTGTCCAAGGAACAGCAGGGCACCCGGGCGCTGCAGCGGCGCGACCCGCAGGAACAGCTCGCGCTGGGTTTCCTTGTCGAAATAGATGATGACGTTGCGGCAGAAGATGACGTCGAGCGGGCCCTTGAACGGCAGTGGCTCCATCAGGTTCAGGCGACGGAAGGTGATCAGGGACGCCAACTCGGGCACCACTTTGTAATGCCGCGCGCCGGCGCCAGGCACTTCGCGGAACCAGGTACTGAGTCGTTTGGCACCGATGCCTGCGACCCGGTCTTCGCGGTAGACGCCGTTCTGGCCACGCTCGACCATTTCGGTGTCGAGGTCGGTGGCCAGGATCTTGATGTCCATCCGCTGCCAGTCCGGCAGGTTCTCGGCAATGGTCATCGCAATCGAATAAGGCTCCTCGCCACTGGAGCAGCCGGCCGACCAGATGCGGATGCGCTGGCCGCGGGCGCCGGCTGCCACGATGGGCGCGAGAAAGGCATCGCGCAGGTAGTCGAAGTGATGATTCTCGCGAAAGAACGAGGTCAGGTTGGTCGTGACGGCGTTGATGAAATCGCCGATCTCGTCCTTGCCCTGGTCACTGGCCAGCAACTGGCGATACTCACGGAAGGACCCCAGGTTCAGGACGCGCAGACGGCGCGAGAGCCGCCCGTACACCAGCTCACGCTTGGCTTCCGACAGGGTAATGCCGGTTTTCTCACGAACCAGATCGCGAAGGGAACGAAAGTCTTCGTCCCCGAACTCGAATTCGCGCTCTCGTTCACGGCCAGTGTTGACGGGTGTTTTCAAGCCATTCAACCCTGGTCATCCGTACCCGTGGCGCGGCGATAGCTGTCTGCGAGCGGGCGACCGGCACCGCGCCGGCTGGCGCTGTCGTTGCCACGACCCTGACGCTGGCGCGCGGCGCTGGTTTCGTCGACGGCGTAGCGGCTCATTGAATCGTTGAGCGCACGGGCCTGCTCGGCCATCGACTGGCTGGCCGCCGAGGCCTCTTCCACCAGTGCCGCGTTCTGCTGCGTGAGCTCGTCCAGCTGCATGACCGCCTTGTTGACCTGGTCGATGCCCGCGGACTGCTCGTGGCTGGCCGCTGCAATCTCGCCAACGATGTCGGCCACTTTCTTGACCGCGGCAACAATCTCTTCGAGCGTGGTGCCGGACTGCACCACCAGCGTCGAGCCTTCGTCGACCCGGTGCACGCTGTCCTGGATGAGCGCCTTGATTTCCTTGGCAGCCGTGGCCGAGCGACCGGCGAGGTTGCGCACTTCAGAGGCGACCACCGCGAAACCGCGGCCCTGTTCGCCGGCGCGCGCTGCCTCGACGGCTGCGTTGAGCGCCAGCAGATTGGTCTGGAAGGCGATCTCGTCGATCACGCCGATGATGTCTGCAATGCGCTTGGAACCGTCCTTGATGCCGGACATCGCCGTCACGGCCCTGGAGACCACCGCGCCGCCCTTCTCGGCCTGCTGGCGGGCAGCGGCTGCCAACTGGTTGGCCTGGGCCGCGTTGTCGGCGTTCTGCTTGACCGTGCTGGTCATCTCTTCCATCGACGAGGCCGTCTCTTCGAGGGAAGAAGCCTGCTCTTCAGTACGCTGTGACAGATCGGTGTTGCCCTGGCTGATTTCGTCGGCGCCCCGGCTCACTTCGCTGGCTGCGCGCTTCACCTGGGCCACGATGCCCGACATGTTGGCCGTGAATTCGTTGATGCCAACGCCGACCTTCTGGAAGAGCCCGCCGCGCCCCTCGGTGGGCATCCGTGCGGTCAGGTCGCCGTCATTGGCGGCCGCGACGAGTTTCTGCACCTCATCGACGACACTGGAGACTTCGGCCACGAGGTCATTCATGCCCTCGCCCAGCGTGCGGTTGAGACCGGCCTTGCCTTCGAACTGCATGCGCACTTCAAGGTTGCCGGCGTTGGCCGCAGCCACCAGCTTGTGCACTTCGGTGACGACGCCGGAGACATTCTCGACCAGTTCGTTGATGCCCTTGGAAAGGGCCGCAAAGAAGCCGACTTTGCCTTCGAGGGAAATGCGCTGCGCCAGGTCGCCGCGGATGACCGCATCGACGATCGAGGCGACTTCCTTTTCGGCAGCCAGCTCCTGCGTGCGGTCGCTCCACTCAACCACGGTGCCGACGCGCTCGCCCTGCTCGGTCACGATTGGGTTGGCGATGATGCGCATCGTGCGACCACCAATCACCATCTGGGCCGTGTGGGTGCCGCGCAGGTTGGCCAGCACATTCCGCTGGTGGGAGGGGGTGCGGTGGAAGATATCGATGTTCGTGCCCATGAGCTTGGCCGCGTTGAGATTCGGCAGGTCACGGCGGATGTCGGACTCGGCTTCGCGGAACAGCGTGGTCACCGCGCGGTTCATGTAGACGATGTTGCAATCGACGTCAGCGACCATGACGTTCGTGGACGTGGAATCCAGCGCACCTTGCAGGCGGCTGATGACAATGGCGGCGGCGGCGCGCTTGGTCTCGTCCGCTGCCAGACGGGCCTGCATTTCGCCGACGCTGTGGTAGAGCTCGCCGACTTCATCGGCGTCATCGTTGTGGACGTCGTTATCGAACTCGCCGACCGCGATGCGGTGGGCGATATCCTGCAGGCGGCTGATGCCACCGGACAGGCGGCGGGTGACCGCCACGGCAACCCACAGTGCAAACGTCAGGGCAGCCAGCGTCGCCAGCAGGGTGACCACCAGCGTCCGCCGATCGGCAGACTGGCGCTGGGTCAGGGCTGCGTCGCCGGCGGCCATGACCAGGTCATGCGCCGCATCCAGCTGCTCGGGCGCTGCTTCCGATCGCTGCAACAGGTCTGCGGCCACCGCAGGCGTGAAGCCCGGCGCCAGCACGAAGGCTTGCGTGTCAGCCAACCACTTGCTGAGCTCGGTGTCCCAGGTCCGGGGAACGTCGTTGATCAGCTTGAGGACCGCAGGGCGATCCGTCGCCGCGACGCGGGCCAGGGCCAGCGCACTGTTGATGCCGTCGATCTTGTCCCGCGCATTGACGATCAGCGAGACCATCAGCACGCGATCGGCATCGGTGAAGCTGTGGCGCGCCTCGGCCATGGCCAGGGTGGCACGCACCAGGCCGAAGTCACTGCCCACATCGGGCATCTTCAGCACTGCGGTGTCGATGATGTGGTAGGTGGCGGCCTCGGGGTCGAGGACCAGGTTCCACTTGTTGGCGATCTCTTCGCGCAGGCTGTTGATCGCATCGACCGTCTTGCGGTGCGCGGCAAAGCTGGCTTCAGCGGTCGGAAACTTGGTGGACTTGAGCGCAGCCCACTCGGCGCGGATCTGCTTCCACTGCGCGGAGGTGTCTGCAACGCCGTACTTGGCGTCCAGTTCGTCCATGTGGCTGATCCATTCGTCGGCTTCCTTCATGAACGCCAGTTCGGCGTCCGTGGGCGCCTTGTTGCGCAGGATGCCCGTGGCAGAGACCGCGGCGTGATCCGCCACCCGGCCACCGATTTCTTCCAGCGGGTGGTAGTAGGCCATGCCGGCCTGCTCACTCGACGTGAAAGTGATCGTGCCCAACAGGGTCGACACGTAAAAATAGAGCAGCCAGGCAATCGGGATCAGGAGGGCACCGGCCATGATGGCGAGTTTCCGGGATACCGGCTGGCGGTTGATAAAGCGCCAGTTGAACAGGGTGCCGGCGTTCAGTTCTGTGGTCATGGGTCCGTCTCCGTCTCGCTATCTGTTTCGAGTCTCTGCGCCATCATTCGAACAGTTCGATGTCACCTGGCACTGTGCGCTGCGTCGTATCTTGTGACATAACCCGCTCCTGCCAGTGCCCGGGCGGCAGCAAAGCGTCGAGTACGTCACGTTGTCCGTCCGTCAGCAGGCGGCTGAACAGGCGTTCGCGCAGCACTTCCCAGCGACCCGTGGGGTTGTCGTCCCCCGGGGTCTCGCCGAGGTCCTCGGCCGCATCGGCCAGGTAGTCATGCACATGCGAGAGATGCTGGAACATGCGGTCGTAGAACTGCATGCTCTGGATGGCCGTGGCCAATTCTGCGGTCAGGGCCTTGAGGGCCGGCTGGTGGGTGTCTTCGTCCCGGCGCAGCTGCCCGAGGTGCAGCGAGATGCTTTCCAGCGTCTTGCCGAGCACGGCGACCGGCCCGTGGGCTTCTCGCAGCGCGAGGTCGATCTGGGCCATGGCGGCCAGCAGCACCTGGGTGGTGGGGCTGTGGGATTCGAGTTCAACCGGGCGTGCCGCCGTTCCCGGGGAACGGGCGGACCTGTTGTCCCTTTCGGGTAAGTCCTTGCTGGATAGGCTGCCCATGGTGTCAGGCGCCGCTCAGCGCAGGACCTTGGCCACCGTCTCGAGCAAACGTTCCGGATTGAACGGCTTGACGATCCAACCCGTAGCGCCGGCCTGGCGGCCTTCGCTCTTGCGCTCGGTCGTGGAGTCGGTCGTCAGCACCAGGAGCGGAACGCCCTTGTACTGCGGCAACAGGCGCAGTTCACGAACCAGCGAAATGCCGTCCATGTTGGGCATGTTGACGTCCGTAATCACCAGGTCTACCGGCTCGCCGATCTTGGCGAGCTCCAGGGCTTCGTCGCCGTCGGCGGCGCTGACCACTTCGTGGCCGGCGCTCTGGAGCGTCAGGCCGACCATCTGCCGCATGGAGGCCGAGTCATCAACTGCTAGGATTCTTGCCATCTTCTACCCCTGCTCAGATCAGAATTCTTTCCAGACGTCATCGTCGTTGCCGCCACTGGCGGCCAGCTTGACGGCGGGCTTGGGCACGGCGACCGGCTTGAGGTCGGCGGCGGGCTTGGGCACCGCGACTGGCCTTGCGCTCGTTGCAGGCTTGCTGCTGACGGCCCAGGGACGCGGCGCCTTGCGACGGTCGGCAGCGCTGCGGATGGGCGTCGGCCGGGAGGCCGGGCTCACCGTGGCGGCAGGCCGGGCCACCGTCGTGTTGCGGGCCAGGTCGCTGTCGCTGACCCGATAACCGCTCATCGTGGCGTTCAGGCCGCGGGCCTGTTCGGCCATGGACTGGCTGGCGGCCGAGGCCTCCTCGACCAGCGCCGCGTTCTGCTGGGTCAGCTCGTCCAGCTGCATGACGGCCTTGTTGACCTGCTCGATGCCCGCGGACTGCTCCTGGCTGGCAGCGGCGATCTCCGCCACGATGTCCGTGACTTTCTTGACTGCGGTGACGATCTGTTCGAGCGTCATGCCGGACTGGGTCACCAGTTCGGCGCCCTCGTCGACCTTGCGGACGCTGTCCTGGATAAGCGCCTTGATCTCCTTGGCGGCAGTGGCCGAGCGGCCCGCGAGGTTGCGCACCTCGGAGGCCACGACCGCGAAGCCGCGACCCTGCTCGCCTGCCCGCGCTGCTTCGACCGCCGCGTTGAGCGCCAGCAGGTTGGTCTGGAAGGCGATCTCGTCAATCACCACGATGATGTCGGCGATCTTCTTGGACGCGTCGTTGATTTCTGACATGGCGCGCACGGCCTTGGAAACCACCGCGCCGCCCTTCTCGGCCTGGTCACGGGCCGCGACGGCCAGCTGATTGGCCTGCCCGGCGTTGTCGGCGTTCTGCTTGACCGTGCTGGTCATCTGTTCCATCGACGAAGCGGTCTCTTCGAGCGACGAAGCCTGTTCTTCAGTGCGCTGCGACAGGTCGGTGTTGCCCTGGCTGATCTCGTCGGCACCCCGGCTGACTTCACTGGCGGCGACCTTCACCTGCGACACGACGTCGGCCAGGTTGTCGGTGAGCTGGTTCAGGCCCGTGCCGATCTTCACCAGCAGGCCCGGCTTGCCCTCGAGCTGTACGCGACGCGTCAGGTCACCGGCATTGGCGGCCGCGACCAGCGTCTCGGTGTCCTTGACGACCGTGCCCATGGCATCGATGAGCCCGTTGAGGCTGACCGACAGGCTCTGGTAGAAGCCCGTCTTGCCTTCGATCAGGATGCGGCGGGTGAAGTCACCCTCGGTGACGGCATCGACGACCTGCTGCACTTCGGCCTGCGCCGAGACTTCGATGGTGTGGTCGAACCACTCGACCACGGTGCCCAGCCGGCGACCGGCCTCGTCGTACATCGGGTTGGCCACCAGGCGCATCGTACGGCCGCCAATGACGGTCTGCGTGCGGTGCGTGTCCGTGAGGCGGCCCAGCAGGTTGCGCTGGTGGGCCGGGTTCTTGTGGTAGATGTCGAAATTCGAGCCGACGACCTTCGCCACATCAAAGGCCGGGAGGTCCTTGCGGAAGTCCGCCTGGGCCGTCGTCAGCATGTCCATGACGGCAGAGTTGGCATACACGATGCGGCCATCGGGGTCGGCCACCATCACGTTGGAGCTGAGCTTCTGCAACGCGCCCTTGAAGGCGGCGTTGAGCTGGTTCTCGGTGTGCTGCTGGGTAATGTCGGTGGCGTACTTGACGACCTTGGACGGCTTGCCGTGCTCATCGACGACCAGGGCATACATGGACTGCAGCCAGAGTTCGCGGCCATCGCGCGTGACGCGGCGGCACTGCTCGGACTTCAGGTCACCGCGCACCAGGCGCTGCCAGAAATCCCGGTAGGCGTGGCCGTCACGGTCCGCGGCATCCACCAGCAGGCTGTGGGGCTTGCCCTTGATCTCGGCCAGCGAATAGCCGAAGGCCCGCAGGAAATTCTCGTTGGCATCGGTGAGGACGCCGTCCAGCGTGAACTCGGCCGAGACCTGGGACGCGCTGATGGCGTCCAGGCGGCCCTGGAAGTCGCGCTGCATGGCCATCTTCTCGCGCTGCACGGCGGCCAGCGTCTCGGCGTCAGCGTCCTGCGCCTTCTGGGCGCCGCGGACGGTCAGCACCGTCAGCACGGCGGCGGCGGCGGCGACACCGAGCACCAGGAGCAGGTGCCCTTTCAGTGTCAGCGAGCCGGTGGCATAAGCCGCCAGCCCAAACCCGAGCACCAACAGCAAGGCAGCCAGGGCGTAGACCCGGGAAGCGATGGGCGTAGTGTGATTCGTGATCATCGTCGATTCCTCTTAAGAGGCGTCAGGCTGCGGCGCGCGAGGCGCTGCCAACCTGCTGCAAGTCGCTACCGATCAGGTCATCGACGTTCAGCAGGATCAGCATCCCGCTGTCGACGGTGGCCAGGCTCTCGATGTATTCGGAACTGGCGTTGCCCGCCATGCCCGGCGCCGGACGCAGTGCGCTCGGGTCCAGGTCCACGACGTCCGACACGCTGTCGACCACCAGGCCGCATTCCTTGCTGCCATCGGGCGTCTTGACCGAGATAACGATGATGACCGTGACCGGCGTGAACTCTGCCGTCGGCAGGTCGAAGCGGGTGCGCAGATCGATGATCGGCACGATAGCGCCGCGCAGGTTCAGCACGCCCAGCACATGTCGCGGCGACTGCGGAATGCGCGTCACCGGCGACCAGCCGCGGATCTCCTTCACACGGAGGATGTCGACCCCGTAGGTTTCTTCCGCGAGGCAGAAAGTCAGCATCTGGCGGACAGCGGTTTTGCCGGCGTTCAGGTCTTCAGGCGTGGCGCTCATGGGAGATACCTCGGGGTTCAGGCAATGCGCCTGGCAGGCTGCCAGGTCGAGGACAGGCGGATGAGGCCGGGGATATCGAGGATCAGTGCAACGGTGCCCTCACCGAGGATCGTTGCACCACCCACGCCATCGATGCGGCCGTAGTTGGATTCCATGGATTTGATGACAACCTGCTGTTGACCCAGCAGCGCATCGACAAACAGTCCGGCGCGGCGGCCCTCGCCTTCCACGACCATGAGCAGGCCGGAATGCAGGTCACGGGCGCGCGGTTCGACGCCGAAGATTTCGTGCAGGCGGATGACGGGCAGGTAGTCACCGCGGAACGAGAACACCTCGCCGTGATCGACGATCTGGCTGCTCGTGCCCGGCTTGAGCTGCAGCGACTCGACGATGGTCACCAGCGGCACGATGTAGACCTCTTCGCCCACCGCCACCGACAGGCCATCGACAATGGCCAGCGTCAGCGGCAGGTTGATGACGAAGCGCGTCCCCACGCCCGGGTCGGAGCGCAACTCGATGCTGCCGCCGAGTTCCTTGATGTTGCGGCGAACGACGTCCATGCCAACGCCGCGGCCAGAGAGCTCGGTGGTCGCTTCGGCGGTCGAAAACCCCGGCAGGAAAATCAGGTCGTTGATCTGCTCGTCGGTGAGCACGGCACCCGGGTCGACCAGGCCGCGGCTGCGGGCCTTCTCGATGATGCGGTTGCGGTCGAGGCCCTTGCCGTCATCGCTGACTTCCAGCGTGATGCAGCCGCCCTTGTGAAAGGCGTTCAGGTGCACGGTGCCTTCGGCCGGCTTGCCGGCGGCCACGCGCGCGTCGGGCATTTCGATGCCGTGGTCGATGCTGTTGCGCACGAGATGGACCAGCGGGTCGCCGATCTTCTCGAGCACGGTCTTGTCCAGTTCGGTCTGCTCGCCGGTCATCTTCAGCTTGATCTGCTTGCCCAGGCGCTGCGAGAGATCGCGCACCAAGCGCGGGAAGCGGCTGAACACGAAGCTCACCGGCAGCATGCGCACGCGCATGACGCTTTCCTGCAGCTCGCGGATGTTGGTCTCGAGTTGCGCCAGGCCCGTCTTGAGACGGTCGGCGGTCACGCCGTCCAGGCGCGAGGCCAGCTGGCTGAGCATGGACTGCGTGATGACGATCTCGCCGACCGTGTTGAGCAGCTCGTCGATTTTCTCGATGCTGACGCGGATGGAACCGGCGTCGGCGTTGGCCGACTTGGGCGCCGCAGCCTCTGCCGCAACCGGCTTGGCGGACGACACAACGGCCAACGCCACCGGCGCAGCCACATTGGCCGCGGTCAGTTCCGCGTCCAGCGGTTCCGGCTCATCCACGGCAACCGCGGCCACCACAGGGGCCTGGCGGCGCTGGATGCTCAGCTCGCAATCGCCTTCCGCCCATTCAAAAATCAGTTCAATCGCTTCGCGCGGGACTTCGCTGGTGAGGATCAGCTCCCAGGACAGCTTGCAGACTTCCGGATCGAGGCTGGCGAATTCCGGCAGCGCGCCGAGGTCGGCGTGCACTTCCAGCGTACCCAGGCCCGCCAGTTCACTGAACATGCGCGCCGGGTCATTGCCCCGGGTCAGCAGCTCCGGCAGCGGCCGGAAGCCGATCGTCCACTGCGTGGGGGCAGCGACCACCGGGACCACGTCGGCGACGACGCCGGTGAATTCAATGTCATCCAGGGAGTCTTCGGCAGCAGGCAGGACAACGGCCTCGATGGCGGGTTCCGCCGCCGCCCCCAGCGCCGAGCCCGGATCGTTGCCGGCAATCAGGGAGGTCAGTTCAGCGTGCAGTGATGCCGTGCGCTCGGCTTCGGCGGGCAGGCCATGCTGGACCGAACCAATCATGGTGCGCAGGACATCGACAGACTGCAGCAACGCGTTGGAAATGCGGGCCGTCAGCTGCATGCGGCTGCCGCGCAGCTCGTCGAGCAGCGTTTCGAGCGTGTGGGTGAACGACGTGATGTCATTGAACCCGAACATGCCGGCGCCACCCTTGATCGAATGGGCGACGCGGAAAATCGTGTTGATGGTGTCGGCGTCGGAGCCGTTGGCGTCGATCTCCAGCAGGCCGGCTTCCATGGCGTCGAGGGCCTCGCGGCTCTCCTCGAAGAACGTGGCATGGAACTGGGCCAGATCGATACTCATGACAACACCGCTTCGGCCGGCAGGCCGATGTGATCGACCAGGTCCAGCTGCGCGGCAATGCGCCGCAGTTCCGGGGATTCGCCCAGCCAGGACACCTGGTGACCGCCAAACTGCACCTGGCGCACGAAGGCGACCAGCAGCTGCAGGCCCGCGGCATCGATGCGGTCAACGACAGAGCCGTCCAGCGCAACATCGCGGCCCAGCTCCAGTTGCTCGAGCAGGCTCGCCTTCAGGGCGATCGACTCGCGCAGGGTGCACAGCGACTCAAGCTTCAGCACGCTGGGTGCTTCCAGTGCACCGGCGTCTGCAACTTCAGTGGCTTTCTGCTTCTTTTTCAAGCGCTGCGCTCCCTGCGATCCGTTCCGTTTATCTGTGGGCCATTGTTGGCCCCCGGTGACGAGGCTGTATGCGCCCTGCGTCACAGGTTTTACATATTGCTCAAATGCCCAGGCCTGCCATCAGGTCATCGATGTCCTGCTGGCCATCCACCGCCGTGGTGGTGAGCCCGGGGATGGCCGGGCCAAAGCCACGGCTGGAGGCAATCTCGGCCTCGGCCGCCGCCCCACCCCGACCCTCGGCGCCCGTCATGCGCAGCAGTTCTGCCAGCACGGTCTCCACCTCGCCCACCAGCGTCACGACGCCGCGGATGATCTGGCCCGTGAGGTCCTGGTAGGTCTGCGCGATCATCACTTCGGCCAGGTTCTCGCGAACCTTGCTGCAGTCATCGGCGGCGGTGGTCAGGTAGTCGGTGACGCGGTCCAGCAGCGGGTCGCTGTGGATGGCGGTGGCATCGCCGCGGGTGTCCTTGAGCAGGCTGACCAGGTTGGCCGCACCACGACCGGTGCGCTCGGCCAGGGGGCCGCACTGTTCGATGAGGTCCATCGTCTTGTGGGCAGCCT
>CANGFJ010000086.1 GCA_947453065.1 Pseudomonadota bacterium | reverse complement strand
TGGGCGACTGCGACGGCGGTGTCGCCGGGTTTTTCATCCAGCGCTCTACGCGCACGCCATTGGGCAACGGCGAGATGCGCAACTCGGCCTCTGCCCAGGCGCGGTTGCTGGCAGCGTTACCACCGCCAAAGCTGTTCCGGTGAACCCAGTCGATGTGCGAGGGATCCAGCAGATTGTCCTGGATCAGCTCGTAGTAGACCTCGCAATCCCTGCGGCCCGGCAACATATGCCAGGCTGGGTCCTCATGGCCGATGAATGGCGGCAGCTGCGCCTCATCCGCCTTCTCCGGGTCGCCCATCCACACGAACACGGCACTCTGCCGTTCGACGACCGGGTAACGGCGTGCGCACAACGGTCTTCCAAGGCCACCAGCCGGCCATGTACCAGGCGTCACGGACGCAGCGGACGTCGTAACTCATTGCGCAGCCTCTGCATCCATCATCGCCTGCAGCACACGCCGGCCCTGCACGGCCGTGGTGTCACTGCGCAGCATCAGCTCCGGCGGCACTTCATCCACCGTCGTAATGATCTTCTCGATCGCTTCGGTGGCAAAGATGTCCTCGGCCAGCACGGGCTTGAGGTACTCCACCATGAACTCCACGCCACTGCGGTCGGGCGAGCCCATCGCAAAGAAATACGTGGTGCTGGTCTTGGTCGCTGGCGTCACGGCATGCCACACGCGGCTGGAGGCCAGCTTCTCGCCGGCGCGCGGCTGCCCCTCGGGCACGGTGCTGTCGCCGATCCCGGCGTGAAACCCCGGGAAGTAGAAATCCATCCCGGACAGTCGATCGAGCAAGCCGTCATACCCCCAGCGTTCGCGGATAGCAGGCGTCGGGGGCGTGTTCTTCATGTGGCGGCGGCTGCTCAGGCGCCGCGCGTTAAGGTCACGCACCTCTGGCGTCGCAGCGTCATCGGGTGTGCCGATACTGCCGCTGTGCAGGTAGCCCAGGTGGGTGAGGTCCAGCAGGTTGTCGTTGAGCAGCTGGTAGCGGCCGTTCACGTGGTGCACGTAGAAAGGCTTGGCATGGAAGTCCGGGTCGGTGCGATAGCCGATCTCCTCCATCGTCGGGATCAGCGACTCATCGGCCTTGTCCGGTTCACCCGGCCAGATCCACGCCCACAGGCCCCGCTCCACCAGCGGATAGGCCTTGATCGAGTACACGCCCGGCACGGTTTGCTGGCTCGGGATGAACGTGCACTTGCCGTCGGCGCCGAAGGTGATGCCGTGGTACCCGCACTGGATGGCATCGCCCACGCGCTTGCTGTCGCCCAGCGGAAAGTGCCGATGCGGACAACGACCCTGCACGGCCACGGCCGTGCCATCCGCCTTGCGATACAGGACCACGGGCTGGTTCAGGATCCAGCGGCTGAGCAGCTTCTCGCCGATCTCATTGCAGAACGCCGCAACATACCAGCCGTTGCGCGGTGCATAGCTGCCTGGCTTGAAGGGATACATGGCGCCTAGCGCCCCTTGCGTCGCGCCAGCAGGCGGTCGCGCTCGGCCGGGTACAGCGGGTTGCGCAGGTTCACGACTTCCATCGCCACGCGGTCCGCCGGCGGCTTCTCCGGATGCACAGAGGCCATGATCGCCTCGTTGCGTTCCTGGATGCCGGGCCCGAACTCCACATGCGACACGATGAACAACTCGTTGTTGCGGATGGCCTGCAGCACGCGCTGCCCGGCTTCGATCGGGTCCATGCCAATGAACGGAGAGCCTGGGGCACGTTTGGGCGCATAGGCAGCAGTGGGCGCCCTGGCGCCTTCCGTCTTGGTGCCGGCGAACTGGCCCGTGCGGTTCAGGTCCACCTCACCGATCTTCGTCGTGACGAAGCCAGGGCAGAACGCCGACACACCAATCGGCTCGCCGGTGGCGTCGAGCTCCGCACGCAGGGCTTCCATCATGCCCAGCACACCGAACTTGGTCATCGTGTAGATGCCGGCATTGCCATTGGTCACTGGCAGCAGGCCGTTCATGGACGAGGTCGCCACGAAATGCGCGCCTTCTCCATGCTTGCGCAGGTAGGGCAGGAACTCGCGCAGGGTGTTGAACACGCCGGTCTGGTTCACCGACAGGCACCAGTCATAGTCCGTGTAGCTCGCGTTCGCCACCGAGGCACCCATGCCCACGCCGGCATTGGCAGACACCAGGTGGATCTTGCCGAACTTGCGCTCCACGTCTTCGGCAGCCGCTTTCATCTGCTCCCGACTGGTCACATCGGCCTTCACCCAGTGCAGGCGGTCCAGGTCGTGGGTGAAGCCCGTGGCCGCTTCCTCGCGCTGGTCATCACGGATGTAGCCGATTGCCACCTTCATGCCTGCGTCATGGAACACATGCGCCTGGCCCAGGCCGATGCCACTGGAAGCGCCGGTGATGAATGCCACCTTGCCCGCCACTTCACGCAGCGGCGCGCTGAAGGCAGGGGCTGGCGCTGGCGCGGCAGCCCCTGCGCGCGTCGTCGCCGCAAGCAAGCCCGCGGTCAGTGCAGCGCCGCCGATGAACTGGCGGCGATCAATACCCGTCTTGTTGTCATCCATGTTGTCTTCCCCCGTCATGTGATGCGTTGCAGTCTCAGGGCAGTCAATGCAGCAAACTCACCTTCGCGGTGCGAATTCCAGATAGGCGATGCGGTTACGTCCGCCATCGGCAAAATACAACCGGTTCAGCAGGCGACTCGGTGGCTCGCGGTCACTGCCCGCCGAGATGCCGACGGCGCGGACGCCCTCGCCGAGCGCGAACTCCGTGATGCGCCCGTCCGGCGTCACGCGGCCGAGCTTCGAGCCCTGTGTGTACCAGATGTTGCGGTCTGGCCCGACGGCCAGGTTCACGGCCGAAGGCGTGGTGCTGGGCATCGGGAATTCAGTGACCACACCCGCCGTGGTGATGCGGCCGACGCGATTGCCATCCGTATGGATGCCATCCATGCCACCGGAGAGCTCGACGAACCACAGGGCCCCATCGGCACCCGCGGTGATGTCCCCGGGGCCTGCATTGCGGCGTGGCAACGCAAACTCCGTGATCACCCCGGCCGGCGTGATGCGTCCGATCTTGCCGGCGCGATATTCCGAGAACCAGATGTTGCCGTCCGCACCAGCAGCCAGCGCACGCGGCCCGCTGTCGGGCGTGGGGATCGTGAATTCGGTCAGCTGACCAGCTACCGTGATGCGTCCGATCTTGCCGCCGGCAAACTCACCGAACCAGATCGCGCCATCTGAACCCAGCGCGATAGCGCGAGGCTGGCTCGCAGGTGTGGGAATGTCGTACTCGGCAATCACCCCCGCAGGCGTGATGCGCGCCATGCGGTTGCCCGTGTGCTCCGAGAACCAGAGGTTGCCGTCGGCACCCAGCGCAATGATGCGCGGCGAACTGTCGGCCTGCGGCAGCGGATACTCGACCAGCCCCGTGCCGTCCGGATTGATCCGGCCAATGCGGTTACCGCTACTCTCGGTGAACCAGACCTGACCATTGCGCGCCACCGTGATCGTAGTCGGCCCACTGGCGGCCTGCGGCAGGTCGAAGGCGCGCACGACGCCATCGGTTACCAGGGTGGGCACGTCCTGTGTGAGCCACTGTTGCGCGGCCACAGCCACCGACCCGCAGAGCGCCAGTGCGGTGCCCAGGGTCCATCGCTGGGTGGGCATCACCCTCACTCCCAGCCGGTCTTCGACAGATAGCCCGTCGTGAAACCCAGCGCCTCGATCTCGTGGATCTGCCCATTCCAGATCTTGTAGATGTGCACAGCTGGCAAGTCGAAGGGTGCCGTGTTCATCGTGTAGGTCTCGCGGCCCGGCACACCCACCAGATGGAATTCTTTGGTTTTCATCGAATGCCGGAAGTGCGAGAAGCCGATGGCCAGGCCCGTCTGCTCATCCGCCGCGATCATGCGCACGTTGTCGATGCTGTCGATGTAGGTAAAGGTCTGGGTATCGAGCTGTGCGGCACAACCCAGTGCACCCACGAGGCTGGGCCCCTGGCCCGGACCCGCACTGATGCCTGCTGCCTCGGTGGGCACCGTGTTGCGCGCCGTCTGCATGCCGTTTTCCATGCGCACGCAGTCGTCCGCAAAGGGCGCCAGACGGCCGTTGTTCAGGTCGAGTGCATCGTAATAGCGGCGGCCGATATACAGCAGGCGGCTGCGCGCGTCGCGATACGGCTCGGCCACATCAGCCAGCAAGGGGGCCCGCACCTTTTGCAGGTTCTTCAGGCTGGACTCGCGCACGGCGTGCACCACGACGTGTTCCGCCTCAGTGATGCGGCCATTGACCAACTGCAGGCGACCGCCGACCTGGATCGGGTTGGTCTTGCCGTCGACGTTCTCCTGCATCATCACGATAAATCCCACTGACTGCGCCACCGCATCGGGCACTATCACCTTGAACGTGGTGGGCACGCCGCTGGCAGTTTTCCACAGGCCTTCGCCCGGCTGCAGGCGCGTGACGTTCTCGACGAACTTCAGGTCTGTAGCCAGTGGCGCCTTGCCAGGGTCGTGAGCGACGAGGGCAGACAGATAGGTGTCGACGAGCGTGATCAGGGCTGTTCGGTCCAGATTCACGGGCACCGGCGGCGACGCAACGGCGGGTTTGGCGGCCTGGGCCGCGGCAACCATCAGGCACAGCGCAGCGGCCGCTGCCAGAGCGATCTTCCTCGTCATGATCCGTTCCCCCGACTGCGTGTTGTAAGTTCTGTCCTGCAGACTGTTCTCATCGTAACCCCGGCGGGTGCAGCGCGTCAGGGCTCGACAACCTCGTAGCCGCGCGCGCGCAACTGGGCCAGCAGGCCATCAGGGGCGAGCATTTCGCGCATCGGCATCACGGCCACGCTAGTGGCGTTGCGCAACAGGGCGCCCTCTGCGGCCAGCAGCCAGTCCTGCCGTACACGCCGCAGCGCTTCGGCGTACTCGCGCGCCACGCGCGGCGAACTCAGCGCAGCGCCCAGGCAGCGCGTCTCGGTATCTTCCAGCGGCAACTGGCGCATGGCCTGCACATCGCCGCGCGCCCAGGCCATCGCCCGCTGTCGCAGCACCGGCAGCTCCGTCTCGGTGCGGACCACCAGGCTCTCGAAACACGCGATGTCAGCCGCCAGCGGCGTCAGCGTAAAGTCCTGGACGACCGCGCGCGGATCAGCGATCGAAAGTTCCACCTTGGGTGTGCGCACAGGCACGTTGGCGCGTTGTGCGGCCCGTTCCACGACAGACCAGATATCCAGGCGACGATCCAGCTTGGAGTCAGCCAAGGCCGCCTCGTACAACTCGCCGCCCGCAAACATCGGTCGCCAGCGCTCCACCTTGTCACTGCGGCCCAGGTAGCGCTGCTTCAGCGGCAGCCAGCGGGCATAGAGCGCCGGTGGCAACACCGTGGACAGCGTGGACCCTTTGGGCAAGGCACGGGCCTTCAGCACCGCGGGCAGCAGGCGCAGGCCCGTGAAGAGCCCGATGCCCGCGCGCACGTTCATCGGTGCGATCACCTGCTGGGAGCGGGCCACGAGCGTCTCGACCTCGCGCGTGCGCCAGCGCATCTTGGCCGGCAGCGGCGAGAGCGTGGCCAGGATCCACAGGCTGTGTTCCCCGTGCCGGACCTGCCAGAGGCCAGGCCCGGGCTGTTCACCCGACACGACCAGCTCCTCGATGGGATCGGCCGCGAAAACCTGGGCCGCGAGGCCCAGTCCCAGCAGCAGGCACAGCGCTACGCGTCTCACATTGAAGGCGGACGCTGCGGACTGTAGATCTCGATCCAGTAGCCGTCGGGGTCCTTGATGAAGGCGAGGTTCTTCATGCGTCCTTCTTCCGGTCGCTTCTGGAATTCGACGCCCAGCGACGCAAAGCGCGCGCAGGCGGCCTCGACGTCGGGCACGGCAATGCCGATGTGGCCAAAGCCACGCGGCTCGGTGTTGCCGGTGTGATAACCCGGGAACGCCGGATCAGACTCCGTGCCCCAGTTATGCGTCAGTTCGACCAGGCCCTTGCCAAACCCGAGCAGGTAGCGCCGCAGGGCCTCGTGTTCCTCCGGCACCGGCGCATCACCCGGCCGCAGGTAACCCATGAAGTACACCGAGAACTGTGCAGCCGCGACATCAGAGCGGTACAGCTGCGTCATGCCCAGCACGTCGCGGTAGAACGGCACGGACTTCTCCGGATCGCGGATCCGCAGCATGGTCTGGTTGAAAATATAGTCGGCCGTGGCCGGATCGTTCTGCATGGTCAGGTTCTCTTGCGACACTCAGGTCTTGGGGGCGGGTGCTTCGGCGGCGCGCGCCGGCATGTATTTCTGGTGGCAGGCCTCACAGACCTCGTAGATCTCGTTGCCGGCGTCCAGCACCTGGTCGACATCCTTCGACTGAGCCGCCACGGCCGTCTTCTTTGCGGCCTCAATGAGCCGCCTGGAGAAGTCCGTCCACTCCGGCTGGTGCAGATCGCGCGTGCCGGTCAGCATCAGGTTGCCGGATTCGGCCAGCGTCAGCGCCGTGGCCACGACGACTTCCCAGCCCGCGTCATCCTTGGGCTTGTTGTCACCCAGCTGGAACAGCAGGTTCGACGCGGGAATGGTGAGGCCCAGCATCACCTGCCGTGTCGTGGCATAGCTCTCTAGCGCGGGCGCCGCAACCTTTGCCGCTTCCGGGGCCTTGCCACCGCTGCAGGCCGACAGCGCGACAGCCACCACCGCCACACAGAGTATCGATACGGTTTTCATGTCGGTCTCCAGGGGCCGGGTGGCCCGGTGTTGTCAGAACAGGGGCACGGTCTTGGCGGCCTGCGCCTTGAGGGCGACGGCATCGGCCGGCTCGAGGGTGCGTGCCGCAACGGCCGCATCGGCAGCGACGCCAAGGCGCTTCAGATAGCCCGCACGCGTGCCATACAGCGTACGCAGCCGCGCAATATCGAAACGACGCATCGAACCGGTCAGCGCACAGCGCCCCTGGCTCTGGGGCGAATCCGCGCGCGCCGTGCTGGCGCCGCTGTAGACCGCAAGCGGCAGTTCCAGCTGCGGCAGCCGCCAGCCCCCCTGCGCATTGCCGAGCGCATCCAGCTGCAACTGGCCCGCGGCAGTGACTGCCACGCGCGGCGCCTGGGTCATCGGCAGTCCGCGGACGAGCAGGTCATCCAGCTGCATCCAGATCGCGTTCAGGGCCAGGCCCACCGGGAAACTGCTCGCCGGTTCGGCGCAGACCGGGGCCGCTTCCGCCGGATCAATGCCCGCGATCTTCAGGTCCGCAAGCGACGGGTCTCCCGGGCCAAAGGGCCCGCCATGCGGCGCGCCCGCAATCTCATAGAGGCGATAGACGTCGTCCTGCGCGTCGCTGTCGGGGCGGCGCATCCACAAGGTGCGGCTGACATCGCTCTGGGTCATGAGCGTGACCACCGGCGCATCGCGCGGCGCAACCACCCGACGCGGGTCGCCCACCGGCAGCGGCCCCGAGCAACTGTTGATCGGGCCTGACCCGATGGCCCCGGCCGCATCCACATACGCGTCGTAGACCGGCGCTTCGTTGCCCAGTCGCTGCACGTCGTGCACGGCATTCACATAGGTGGCGATATAGCCGCCTGCCTGCGCGTAGCCGGCGGCGACCAGGCGCTGCACGTCGAAATCAACGAGCGGATTCTCCTTGCTCGAACTGCGCAGCAAGGCGCCGACCTGCGCCGTGATGTCCCAGGCAAGCCCGTTCTCGGTGTTGGCCGGCTCGGTGCGGCAGTCCGGCGCTTGTGTCAGTGCGAAGGCCAGGCGCGCATAGCGCACCCGATCAAAACGCCGCAGCGTCTCTGCCGCAGCCGGTTTCACCGTGAGGCCCACCCAGGCATCGCCATGGCGCAGGAAGTGCTCTGACGACAAGCCCCACAGCGGCGCCGTGTCATAGCCGCCTGCCGCGCTCAGCAGCTCGACGACCACGCGACCGCTGAAGTGCTTGGGATTGACCGGTCGACGCAGCAGCAGGCGCGTCGTGTAGGGCACGCGCGGCGACCGCACACGCACCGCCGGATGGGCGCCCTGCTCTGCCCAGTCATAGGCATTGGCCAGGCCACTGACCAGGTATTCAGATTCCACATAGCCCCGCTTGGCCAGGTCGAGTGGCTGCAGGGTCGCGCCAGCGCCAAGGAAGGGGCGGTTGGTGGCCGTGGCCGGCAACAGGACGGCACGCGGCGTAGGCGTGACCTCTGCGGCCACAGCCAGACTGACGGGGAATGGTGAGGCAAGCCCCACGGCGGCGATCAATGGCAAGATGCGGGTCTTCATCGCGACAATTAATGCGTTGCGACCACGACGTGTCAATGAGAGCTCACCCTTGATCGATCCCCTGCAGCATGGCTTTGACGATTACCTGCGCCGCTCCCTCGAGCGGCCGGGTCGCTCCCACCACATCGAGGCCACAGGCATCCGCCTGCACTACCTGGAATGGGACGGCCCGCCCGGTGCCCCCACGCTGCTGCTGCTGCACGGGTTCCTGGCCCATGCCCACTGGTGGGACTTCATCGCCCCCTGGCTGGCCGAGGACTACCGCGTCATCGCGCCGGACTTCGGCGGCATGGGCGACAGCGGCCATCGCCCGACCTATCTGCACGAGCACTTCGTCGAGGAGATCGGCGCCATTCTGCAGCACACCGGCATCGCCCCCTGCACGGCCATCGGCCACAGCTTCGGCGGACGCGCGATGCTCTACGCCTGCCAGCGTTACCCGCAGCTGATCCAGCGCGGCATCGTCGTCGATTCACGCCTCACCACGCCCGGCGACCCGATGCGCGGCTTTGACGAAGCCTGGCGGCCCAAGAAGCGCTACCCGGACTTCGACACCATCAAGGGTCGCTTCGTGCTGCGGCCCGATGAGCCGGCGCCCGCGCAGGCCCTGGCCCACATGGCCAGCCAGTCCGTCCGCCAGGACGGCGATGCCTGGGTCTGGAAGTTCGACGACCAGATCACGCACCTGTTCCGCGGCAGCGGCAGCCGCCCGGCCGTGGACGAAGCATTGGAACTGTCCGACCTCACCACGCCGCTGGACATCATCCGCGGTGAATGGAGCAAGGTCGTCACCGCCGAGCGGGGCCTGCGCATGGTGCAGTCGTTGCCGACCGCACGCGGCCCCATCGTCGTGCCCTGCAGCTACCACCACCTGCCGGTCAGCCAGCCCCTGGCCCTGCTGGCCGCGCTGCGGGCACTGCTCGCCAATCCACGCTAGAGTCCGCGCAACAACCAAGAATGAGGCAGGGAGCTTCACCCATGAGTCAGCCACAGGCCGCCTTCCGCCCCTATATCGCCGCTGGCACGCGGCTCCCCGAGATGACGCTGCGGGCGGTGCTCGTTGGCACGATCCTGGGAATCGTCTTTGGCGCCTCCTCGCTCTACTTGGTGCTCAAGGTTGGCCTCACGGTCAGCGCCTCGATCCCCGTCGCGGTGATCTCGATCACCCTGTTCCGCCTGCTGTCGAAGTTCGGCAGCCGCGACGCCAGCATCCTCGAGAACAACATCGTGCAGACCGCAGGGTCCGCCGGTGAGTCCATTGCCTTCGGCGTCGGCGTCACGATGCCGGCCATTCTTATCCTGGGCTTCGACCTGGAGCTCACGCGGGTGCTGCTGGTGGCGGTGCTGGGCGGCCTGCTCGGCATTCTCATGATGATCCCGCTGCGCCGCGCGCTCATCGTCAACCAGCACGGCCTGCTCAAATACCCGGAAGGCACGGCCTGCGCCGAAGTGCTCAAAGCCGGCGCCTCCGAAGAGAGCCGCGAGGCCGCCGACCCGCAGGCCGAAGGCAGCGGCGCAGTGGGGATCAGCGCCCGCACCATCTTCACCGGCTTCGGCATCGGCCTGCTCTACAAGACCGCCAACATCGCCTTCAAAGGCTGGCGCGACGCGCCGGGCTACCTCTTTGGCGCGCCGCTGAAAGGCGGCTCGATCTCCATGGAGGTGTCACCCGAACTGCTGGGCGTGGGCTACATCATCGGCCCGCGCATCGCCGGCATGATGTTCGCCGGTGGCGTCATGGCCTATCTGCTGCTGATCCCGATGATCCTGTTCTTCGGCGCCTCGCTGCCCGGCGTGCTCGCCCCCGGCACCAAGCCCATCGCCGGCATGAGCCCGGGCGAAATCCGCAGCGCCTACATCCTGTACATCGGCGCCGGTGCCGTCGCAGCCGGCGGCATCATCAGCCTGATCCGCGCGCTGCCGCTGATCATCGGCAGCATCCGCGCCGGCATCCACGATTTCGCGGCGGCGCGCGCCGGCAAGGCCAGCACCCTGCGCACCGAGAACGACCTGTCGATCAAGTTCGTGGGCATCGGCATCGTGCTGCTGATGGCCATCATCCTGCTGTCGCCTTCGCTGCACATGAACCTGCTGGGCGCCCTGCTCATCGTGTTGTTCGGCGCGCTGTTCGTCACCGTGTCCTCGCGCCTCACCGGCGAGATCGGCTCCACGTCCAACCCCATCTCGGGCATGACCATCGCCACGCTCATGCTTACCTGCCTGGTGTTCCTGCTGGTGGGCTGGACCGGCGGCGCCTGGTACGTCACGGCGCTGTCGGTGGGCGGCATCGTCTGCATCGCCTGCTCTAATGGCGGCACCATTTCGCAGGACCTGAAGACCGGCTACCTGGTGGGCGCCACGCCGCGCCTGCAGCAGGTGTCGATCCTCATCGGCGCCTTCGCCTCGGCGCTGTGCATGGGGCCGATCCTGCTCAAGCTCAACGAGACGGCCACCGTCTATGTACCTGTGGCCGAGGTGGCGCCCGCCGGCCTGTCGACCACCGTGGCGCAGCTGGGCGATCGCCGTGAGTCCATCGTCGGTCCGCAGGCGGCCAGCGACACCGGCAGCTACCACGTCTGGCACAAGACCAGCGCCGAGGGCGCGCCGGCCGGCAAGTACCTGGTGAATGACGCAGGCCAGGCCGTGTGGCTGGTCGACCCGGGCATCAACGGCACGCACACCACGCGGCCCGATGGCAGTGAAGTGCGCAAGTTCGACGCGCCCAAGGCCACGCTGGTGTCCTACATCATCAAGGGCATCCTCGACCGTGAGCTGCCGTGGGAGCTGGTGATCTTCGGCGCGATGATCGCCGTGATGATGGAACTGGCCGGCGTGCCCTCACTGGCCTTCGCGGTGGGCGTGTACCTGCCGGTTTCCACCTCGACGCCGATCTTTGTCGGCGGCTTGATCCGCTATTGGGTGGATCGCCGCACGCACAAGCTGCCGGAGGGCAAGGGCCTGGATGACACGCAGCTCACCGCGGTAACCGACCGCGGCCCTGGC
>CANGFJ010000085.1 GCA_947453065.1 Pseudomonadota bacterium | reverse complement strand
CGCAGAAGGTAGCACCGTGCGCGTCCAGGTCTGCAGCTGCAGCAGGGCAAGACCCAACAGCCACCCGGGCCCGATAATTGCCAGGTACAGCTGGCGATCATTGGCCACGTCCAATCGCGCCAGCACCGAGTTGGTCGGCGCCAGCCACAGGAAAAACCACAGGATGCCCCAGGCCAGCGCAGGCTTGCGGCGCAGGCTCCACAGGCCCAGCACCAGGCCGGCCGCCAGGGCCATGCCCGTGCAAAGCGTCTCGATATCCCCGTGGACGACTGCGGGCAACATCGGGTCGGCATTGAGGCCTTCCAGGGGCAGCAGTTGTCCCACCAGCCAGGCAATGCCCTGCACCTGCACCTGCAGGTTGGTCCACGGGTCACGCGTGGCGAGACTGGTGACGAGCAGCGCGTCATAGGGCAGGAACACCAGGCCCACCGCGAGCACCAGCAGCACCAGCAGGAGCTGCGGCAGCACCGGCACCAGGAGGTCGCGCAGGCGCCGGCCGTGTTCCCCGGCCAGGCACAGTGCCAGGGCCAGCGGCGTGGCCGCCGCCGTTTCCTTGACGCCCAGCGCTGCCGCGAGCAGTAACAACGCCAGCGCGGACAGGGCCCACTTCGACAGTCCGGCACGGCGCGCGGTTGCCGCGAGCAACGACAACAGCACGAAGCTGCCCATCAGCACGTTGGAGCGACCCGACACGTAAGTGACCGATTCGGTCTGCACCGGATGCAAGGCAAACACCAGCGTGGCCATCGCGGCGATGAGCAAGGCACCCGCCTCATCGGCCACGCGCACGCGGCGCGCCAGTCGCTGCAGCAGCACGAACACCAGGCTCGCATTGAGGGCGTGCAGCAGGATGTTGGCCGCGCGAAACCCAGCAGGCGCATCGCCGAGCGCGTGATTCAGGGCGTAACTGAGTTTCAGTAACGGCCGAATGCCGGGCATGGACTGCCACCAGGCACCCAGCGACTGCACGCGCGGGTCGCCAACGATGACGGACCAGTCATCGAACTGGAAGCTGGCCTCCAGCGATGGAAACCAGACCACCAGCACCAGCAAGGCAGGAATCAGCGGCAGCCACGCCCTCAGGCGGGCCACCGTCACCGTCATGGGCTGCGTTTTGCGACGGGCCGTTCAGCCATCGCCATGCCCTGGGCCAGCAGGTCGGACGCCGAGAACCAGCGATTCGGGGCATGCAGCAGCACCACCCAGACTCGGTGCGCGCCGTTCTCGGCCAGGGCGATGAGGCACTTGCCCGCACGGTTGGTAAAGCCCGTCTTCAGGCCGATGGCATTGGGGTCGCGGCCCAGCATGGCATTGGTGTTCTTGAAGCGGATGCGGCGGTTGGTGTTGAGCGTGCGGAACTCCGCATGCTGCGCGTTGGCGCGCACCGCAATCTCGCGATGATCGGCCGACGCGCGGGCCAGCGTCAGCAGGTCGCGTGGCGTGCTGACATGGCCGTCGGCATCCAGGCCACAGGGGTTGCGGAATTTCGAGGCGTTCATGCCGATGGCATGGGCCTTCTCGTTCATCATGCGAACGAAGTTCGGCACGTCGCCGCCCACGTACTCCGCCATGGCCATGCAGGAGTCGTTACCGGAGCGCACGATCATGCCCGTGAGCAGGTCGCCCGCACGCACGCGATCACCGGCCTTCAGGCCAATGCGCGAGCCTTCTACGGTAGCGGCCAGCGTGCTGACCTTCACCGGCGCATCCGGATCCCAGTGGTGGTCGAGAATGACCAGCGCGCTGAGCAGTTTGGTCAGCGAGGCGGGTGGCCGGGGCGTGTCGAGCGCACGGCCCCAGACCAACTGGTCATCCACCGCGACGGCGTAGGCCGCGGCGGCCTTTGGGTAGCGGTCGATCGGCTCTGCCGCGTGTAATGTTGTGCCATACAGCGCAGCCAGCAGGGCGGCCGTCGCAACCAGTCTTCTCAATCTCACTCAACCGCCTCCCAGAATGCCGCGCAGCAGCTTCTTGCCTTTGTCGACAGCGTCTTTCGCCTTTTCCCTGGCCGCATCGCGTGCGGTGTCCTTCGCCGGTGGTTGCTCGGTGGCGGGCCCACCCGAGGTACCACCCGAGGTGCCGCAGTCACCGCTGCACTCACCGGTGAGTACCGACATTACGCCGGCGCGATCACCTTTCACGAGCATTGTGCCGTATTGGCCACAGAGGCGGGTATAGCGCGGGTTCTTGGCGCTCGTGAAGGCACGGCCAGAGCATTCCTGCTTTGCCAGGGCCACCACGGTCTTGAAATCGTTCTCGTCCCCTTCGCCCAGCAGGAACTCCCATTCGTTTTGTGCCGCAGCCGTCAGGCGCAGCGTTTGACGCAGGGCCTCCGTGGCGGCGGGGGTCGCGCCCAGGCCGCAGGCGCCGAGGGACAGCGTCAGCGGATGAAAGTCGACGCTACCGGCGCCGTCACTGCCACTGCCTGCCATCGCCTTCACCATGCGGCGCTCCTGCAGGTCCAGGGTGACGAAGCCGCGATGGGACTGCACAGCCGTACAGAACGTCTTCTGGGCGGGTGACTTGGCGCAGTTCGCCCCAGCCCCGGCATAGAGGGACGCATAGGTGGCCGCCTTGTCAGGATCCTGCTCGATTTCCTTCGCGTAGCCCTTGCAGAGCTGATCGGGGTCGCCGACCGGCGCGACCTTGCCGACCGGTGGCTTGTAATCGCTGTAGTCGAGCGCCTCGCAGGCGGTACCCAGTTTCGTGTTGTCGAACTTCATCGACATCTGGCCGTCCTTGGACTTCATCTGCATCGTGCCGCGCGTGCGGTTGCCTTCGCTGATGCTCTCGAGACTGCCTTCCATCGCGTCCTTGCCGGTGCAACGCATCTTCGCCGAGAACGTATTCCCGGATGCGTGCAGGTCATACATCGTGCAGTTGGCATCCTGCGACTTGTAGAGGGATTCGTTGCTCTTGCCGATGGGAACGCAGAGCTCGGTGGTGCGCTCGGGCATCGACATGCCTTCCATCTGCAGGGACTGTGTCTGGCGCCATTTCTCACCAGGCACTTTCTTCTGAGCCTGTGCCAGTGGGACCTGCAGGGTGACGACCAGCAGCGATGCAAGGAGGATCGACAGCCGAGTGTTCATGGGAGGCACCTCATGAGGAATGAAGCAGTGTCCGCCGGGCGAACCCATTTTCCATATTACGCTCAAGCCACCCTATTGTATGAGGGACATCCGCACAGCGACCGCGTGTACGCAGTCGCTCGCGCTCAGGGCGTATAGCTGCGTCGCTGCCTGAGCAGCACCGGGTCGAACCCTGCGATGAGCTTGTAGTCCTGGGCAATCTGCGCGCGCTCTGCCATGGGGAACACAGCGTCCAGGTCGGTCGCTGGATCGGGCGCGCGCGCGGCGGCGATTTCCAGCACCTTGTCGGGCCCGTGGGCGCGGTTGGTCAGCACGATGCGGCTCGTGGCTTCGCGTCGCTCGGCCTCGTAGCGGGCCAGGGCCTCGTCGATGTCCGGTGCAGTAGCGAGGTGGAAGGCCACCGAGCGCGCATCCAGGATGCCCTGGGTCGCGCCGTTGGAACCAATCGGGTACATCGGGTGGGCCGCATCGCCTGCCAGGGTGACGCGGCCATGGGTCCAACGCGGCAGCGGGTCACGATCGACCATCGGGAACTCAAACACATCGCCGCCAGCGGCAACGATGGACGGCACGTCGATGCCCGGCCACCGCCAGTTCTCATAGCGCGGCAGCAGCGGCGCGCGGTCCACGCTGTGGTTCCAGTCCTCGCGCGGGGTACTGCCGGCCTCGGCCGTCTTCAGGTCGCAGATCCAGTTGAAGAGGATCTCGCCATTCTCCGGGTTGATCGATATCGGGTAGCCGGCGAACTTCTGGCGCGAATGGCCCGTCCAGTGCATCAGCGCACCCACCTGGCCCCTGGGCAACACGGTGGTGCCGCGGAACAAGGACACGCCGCTCCACTTCGGGATGCCCTCCTGCGGATAGAACTGCCGGCGCACGGCAGAGTGGATGCCATCGGTGCCGATGACCAGGTCTGCCTCGACGGTGCCACGTGGGGCGCCGGATTCGCGCTCGACAAAGTCCAGCTGCGCGACCCGGTCCCCCAGTCGCAGTCCGGCCAGGGCGTGGCCAAAGCGCACGGCCTCACTGCCCAGTGCCGCCTGCACTTCGGCCAGCAGCAGCATCTGCAGGTGGCCGCGGTGCACGGCCACCTGCGGCCAGTCATAGCCACCCGACAGGCCGCGCCCCTCTTGCCATACCGCGCAGCCATCGGCCATGCGGTAGACGAGGCTCTCGATCGAGACGCCGATGGCCAGCAGCTTGTCGAGCAGGCCCAGTTCGGTGAGTTCGCGTACCGCATGCGGCAGGACGTTGATGCCCACGCCCAGGGGCAGCGGCTTGCGCACCGCCTCGTAGACGGTGGGCGTGAATCCGAGACGCGCCAGGCTCAAGGCCGTGGTCAAGCCGACGATGCCGCCACCCACAATTGCTATGCGCACGCTGACTCCCTCAACCGCGGTCCGTGTGTAAGAAGGCAGGGAGTATGGGCACACACACTCCGCGCTGTTTTCGCTGTGCCGACGCGTCGACCTCAACCGGCGACTGTAGCAAACGGCCGCGCGTTAGAGCAGCGCGGCCACCGCAGCATCGAGGTCTTCGGGCTTGTCGGTGGGCGCGTAACGCTTGACGACGGCGCCGTTGCGGTCGACCAGGAACTTGGTGAAGTTCCACTTGATGGCTTCGGTGCCGAGGATGCCAGGCCGTTCGCCCTTGAGGTAGCGATACAGCGGGTGTGCATCGGCGCCGTTGACCTCGACCTTGGCGAACAGCGGAAAGCTCACGTCATAGGTGGTGGCGCAGAACGCCAGGATCTCGGCCTCGCTGCCCGGCTCCTGCGAACCGAACTGGTTGCACGGAAAGCCCAGCACCGCAAATCCACGGTCGCGGTACTTGCGATAGAGCGTTTCAAGGCCGGCGTACTGCGGCGTAAAGCCGCAGCGGCTGGCCACGTTCACGATGAGCAGTACCTGCCCCCTGAATTCAGACAGCGGGCACTCGGTGCCATCAAGGCTGCGGGCGCTGTGGTCGTACGCGGTCATGAGGCGTCTCCGGCAAAGATGTCACGCTGGTGCGTCTCGCGCACGCAGAGCAGGCCAATCACAAAGGTGGCTGCGGCCACGCCGACCGGATACCACAGCCCGCTGTAGATGTTGCCGGTCTGCGCAACGATTGCAAAAGACAGCGTTGGCAGCAGGCCACCGAACCAGCCGTTGCCGATATGGTAGGGCAGCGACATGGACGTATAGCGGATGCGCGTGGGAAAGAGTTCGACCAGCAACGCGGCAATCGGCCCATAGACCATCGTCACATAGATCACCAGCAAGGTCAGGATGGCGATGACCATCCCGTGATTGATGTGGGCCGGGTCGGCGCTGGCGGGGTAGCCGGCGTCATTCAAGGCTGCGCGCAGGCCCTTCGCGTCGTTGAAGGCAATGTCCACGCTGCCCACGCGGATGCGTGCGTCACCGGTGGCATCAACACTCGCGTAGTTCACCGAGGCGTTGGCCAGCAGCTGCTTGGCCACGTCACAGGAACTGGTGAACTTCGTCGCACCGGTCGGGTTGAACTGGAATGAACACTCGCGCGGATCGGCAACGAGCTGCACAGGCGCCGTCACCAGGGCGCGGGCCAGCGCGGGATTGCCGGCAACAGTCAGGGCCTTGAACAGCGGAAAGTACGTCAGCGCTGCCAGCAGGCAGCCCGCGAGGATGATGGGCTTGCGGCCGATGCGGTCCGACAAGGCGCCGAACACCAGGAAGAACGGGGTACCCAACAGCAGGCCAGCAGCCACGAGCAGGTTGGCGGTCGAGCCATCGATCTTCAGCGTCTGCGTCAGGAAGAACAGCGCGTAGAACTGGCCCGTGTACCAAACGACGGCCTGGCCCGCGGCCACGCCAAAGAGCGCGATCAGCACGATGCGCAGGTTGGCCCAGTTGCCAAACGAATCGCGCAGCGGCCGCCGGGAGCCGCGGCCTTCGGCCTTCATCTTGCGGAAAGCCGGCGATTCTTCCATCGACAGGCGGATCCACACGCTCAGGCCCAGCAGCACGGCGGACAACAGGAACGGGATGCGCCATCCCCAGCTGGCGAAGGCTTCTTCGCCCAGCAGCGTGCGCGTACCCAGGATCACCAGCAGCGAGAGAAACAGCCCCATCGTGGCAGTGGTCTGGATCCAGGCGGTGTGCGCGCCGCGCCGGTTCTGCGGGGCATGTTCGGCGACAAAGGTGGCCGCGCCGCCATACTCCCCGCCGAGCGCCAGGCCTTGCAGCATGCGCAGCAGCACCAGCAGCACCGGCGCCGCGACGCCGATCGTGGCGTAGCCGGGCAGAATGCCCACCAGGAAGGTCGAAACGCCCATGATCAGGATGGTCACCATGAACGTATGCTTGCGGCCAACCACGTCCCCGAGGCGGCCAAACACGAGCGCACCGAAGGGACGCACGATGAACCCTGCGGCGAAGGCCAACAGCGCGAAGATGAACGCCGAGGTGCTGTCCAGGTTCGTGAAGAACTGTTTGGCGATGATCGCGGCCAGCGAGCCATACAGGTAGAAGTCGTACCACTCAAAAACGGTGCCGAGCGAGGACGCAAGAATGACCTTGCGCTCTGCGGCGCTCAGGGGTCTTGCGGGGGAATGGTGAGTCGGGCTGGCCATGCGCGTCGTTGCCTTTCTTGTAGTTTGCCGCGGGAGCATGACGCAGGCGGCTTGGGCTTGCCTAGCGTTCGTCTGCGGGCTGCGCGATAGTCATGGGCTAACTAAAAAGATCGGGGCTTTCGATGAAACGTCTTGTCCTGCTGACCGCCTTATCGCTGGGCGTGCCTGCTGTACTCACCGCGGCACCTGCGGCCGGCCCGTGGACCACCAGTTGGGCGGCTTCGCCCCTGCCGCCTTCCACGGCCATGGGTCCGCTTCCGGGTACACCCACGTTTGCCAACCAGACCATCCGGCAGGTGCTGCGGCTCAGTGCCGGTGGCACACGGCTTCGCGTGAAGCTCAGCAATGAGTACGGCACTGCCCCGCTGCGCATCGGCGCGGCCACCGTGGCCCTGCGTCTGGCCGATGGCTCCACCGGTCCGGCCCAGTCGCTGCAATTCGCGGGCGCCACCAGCACCGTCATTCCGGCCGGTGCGCCGCTGCTCAGCGATGCGGTGGCCTTGCCCACGGCGCCGCGTGCGCAGCTGGTGTTGAACCTCTACCTGCCCGAGGACACCGGCCCCTGCAGTTGCCACGCCGTGGGCCTGCAGGACACCGCCGTGTCCGAGCCGGGCAACTACACCGCGCGCGAATTCACACCGCGTCAGACCCTGCAGATGCGTGCCTTTGTTTCCGGGGTGGAGACAGATACCCCACAAGGTCGGACTATTGTTGCATTCGGTGACTCAATCACCGATGGCGTGGGGTCACCGGCCAATGCCGACCGGCGCTGGCCCGACCAGTTCTTTGCCCGCCTGCTGGCGCGCAAAGACGGCGCGCGATGGGGCATTTCCAACCAGGGCATCAGCGGCAACCGCGTCCTCGACGGGGGTGCGGGCGACAGCGCCCTGTCCCGTTTCGACCGCGATGTGCTTGCCCAGGCCGGGGTAACGCATGTCGTGATCTTCGAGGGCGTGAACGACCTGGGCATTTCTTTTGGTGCGCCCGAGGGGCCGATGGCAGAACGGTTCAAGGCCCTGCAGCCCAAAGAGAAGGCCACCGCCGAGCGACTGATTGCCGGCTATCAGCAGCTGATCGCACGCGCCCATGCCCATGGCATCCGGGCGATCGGTGCCACCATCGCCCCCTATGAAGGCGCGAGTTATTGGTCACCCGAAGGCGAGTCGCATCGCCAGCGCGTGAACCAGTGGATCCGCAGCGGCGGCGCCTTCGATGGCGTCATTGATTTCGATGCCGTGCTGCGCGACCCGGCCAGGCCATCGCAGATCAAGGCCGGCCTGCATGCCGGGGATCACCTGCACGGCAGCGATGCGGGCTATGAAGCCATGGCCAAGGCCGTGGATCTGGGTTTGTTCCGCTGACGGTCAGGCAAAGCGGCGCCGCACGCGCCGCTGCGCTAGGCTGCGCCCCCTCATGTTGATCGCCTTCAACAAGCCTTTCGGCGTCGTCTGCAAGTTCAGTCCCGAGCCCGGGCGGCCGACGCTGGCCGACTATATCCAGCGGCCGGGTGTGTACCCGGCTGGTCGGCTCGATACCGACAGCGAAGGGCTGCTGCTGCTTACGGATGACGGTGGCTTGCAGGCCCGCATCGCCAGTCCGCGTCACAAAGTCAGCAAGGTGTATTGGGCGCAGGTCGAGGGGCAGGCGACTGAAGCGGCGATGCAGTCGCTGCGCAGCGGCGTCGATCTGGGCGATTTCATCACGCAGCCCGCCGGGGCCCGGCTGATCGACGAGCCGCCCGGCCTGTGGGCGCGCGATCCACCGATTCGGTATCGCGCCAAGATTCCCACCAGCTGGGTCGAGCTCACCCTGCGCGAGGGCAAGAACCGCCAGGTGCGGCGCATGACGGCCCACGTAGGCTTCCCCACCCTGCGGTTGGTGCGTGCCGCCATCGGCGAGGTTCGGGTCACGGACCTGCCATGGGGGCAGTGGCACGAGGTAGACGCGCAGGCCCCCTGGCGCTGAGTTCACGGGCGCGACGCGACCCGCGAGGGAATGGCACACTCGACGGGGCCTTGCCCTTTCTAGGTGAGAAGCATGAACCGATCCGTCGTCGTGCTGACCGTTTCCCTGGCCCTGTCCGCGTGTGCGGGGAGTCGGCCACGCGTTCCGCCAACTCAGCCTGCCCCGGCCCTCCCGGCCGCCGCTACTGGGCCTGCCTTGCCGGCGATGGCGCCGCCAGCTGCTGCCGGTGTCCCCACCGTCGCACCTGCCACCCCACCCGCCGCGACCGCCGCCAGTGCAGCGGGACCAAAGCCCGCCAGTACAACGCCTGCGCCCACGGCCAGGAAGCCGCCCGTGCCGACCGCAGCCGCTGCGCCCTCTGTGGGGAACAGGCCTGCGCCCGCTGGGGTGGCGCCCTTACCTGCTGCCGCCCCACCGGCTAGCGCTGCCCCCGTGCCGACAGCCGCGACCACGCCCCCGCTTGACCTGAAGTCCCTGGAGCAGCGGCTGCGGGACACAAAGGCCATCGGCCTCTTCACCAAACTGGCCCTGAAGAACCAGGTCGATGACCTGCTCGCCAGTTTCCGCGCGCATCACCAGGGCAAGCCCAAGCCGCCCGTCAGCGAACTGCGGCAGAACTTCGACATGCTGATGCTCAAGGTGCTGTCACTGCTACAGGATCGCGATCCGACCCTGGCCAAAGCGATCGTTGGTTCACGGGATGCGCTGTGGGGCATCCTGAACGACCCGGCCAAGCTGTCCGCAATCTGAATTCCGGTTCAAGGAGAACGACTGTGAATGCATTGGCGAAAACCGCGGCCGCAGGGCTGCTGCTGGCGTCGTCCGGATTCGCGGCGGCACAGGAGCCGCCGTCCGTGGCCAAGGACCTGACCACGGTCATCACCCTGCTGGGCCTGCCCTGCGGCGAAGTGGTGAAGGTCGAGCCGAAGGGCGAGAACGACAACGTGGCCACCTGCAAAGATGGCCATCGCTACCGGGTCTATGTGAACGCAGACGGCCGCGTCGTCGCCGAGAAAGGCTAGCCGACGAGCGTCAGATGTCGAGGTTCGACACCGCCAGCGCGTTCTTCTCGATGAACTCGCGACGCGGTTCGACCTGGTCGCCCATCAGCGTCGTGAAGATGCCATCGGCGGCCACGGCGTCCTCGATGCGGACCTGCAACAGGCGACGCGTCTCGGGGTTGATCGTGGTGTCCCACAGTTGCTCCGGGTTCATTTCACCCAGGCCCTTGTAGCGCTGCATGCTCTGGCCCTTGCGCGCCTGGTCAAACAGCCAGGTAATGGCTTCCTTGAAGCTGCCGATGTCCCGGCGACTGGCGCCGCTCATCACATGCGCGCCTTCGCCAATCAGGCCCTGCAGCGTGCGACCCAACTCTGCAATACGCGCGTATTCGGCTGACACGAAGAAGTCCCGCGTCAGGAATTTCTCGGTGGCCGTGCCATGTTCCTGCCGACGAATGAGGATGCGCGGAGTCCGCACGGTTTCGCGAACGACCTCTGCGGCCTCGCCTTCGACGGCATCGACAACCGGTGCTTCCGGCGTTGCCTGCACGGCAATGACGTAGCTACGGCTGCCATCGTTGAGCAGGTTCAGTGTACGGTCCAGCTCGCGGGTCCAGTCGCGCAGCAGGTCTGGCTGTGCGAAGGCATCGGCGGAGAGCGCCGGCACATAAGTCAGCTGCTCGAGTACGCGCGCGTCATAGCGGCGTGTCAGGCGCTTGATGATCGCCTGCACTTCCATGTACTGGCGGGCCAGCGCCTCGAGTGCAGGACCGCTGATCGCCGGCGCTTCGCCCGTGACGTGCAGGCCCGCTTCGTCAATGGCGCTGTTGAGCAGCATCGCATTGAGCTCAACGTCGTCCTTGACGTACAGCTCGTTCTTGCCGCGCTTCACTTTATACAGCGGCGGCTGCGCGATGTAGATGTGACCCCGCTCGATCAGCAGCGGCACCTGGCGATAGAAGAACGTCAGCAGCAGCGTGCGGATGTGCGATCCGTCCACGTCAGCGTCGGTCATGATGATGATGCGGTGGTAACGCAGCTTGTCGATGTTGAATTCTTCAGCGCCAATGCCGCAGCCCAGCGCCGTGATCAGCGTGCCGACTTCGGCCGACGAGATCATGCGGTCAAACCGCGCGCGCTCGACGTTGAGGATCTTGCCCTTCAGCGGCAGGATCGCTTGCGTGCGGCGGTCGCGGCCCTGTTTGGCCGAGCCACCTGCCGAGTCACCCTCGACGATGAAGATCTCCGACAGTGCCGGGTCTTTTTCCTGGCAGTCGGCCAGCTTGCCGGGCAGGCCCGCAATGTCCAGTGCACCCTTGCGGCGGGTCATCTCGCGCGCCTTGCGGGCGGCCTCGCGGGCACGGGCCGCTTCGAGGATCTTGTTGACGATGCCCTTGGCTTCCTGCGGATGTTCCAGCAGGAATTCAGAGAGTTTCTCGGCGACCGCCGTTTCGACGACGCCCTTCACCTCGGAGGAAACCAGCTTGTCCTTGGTCTGCGAGGAGAACTTCGGATCGGGCAGTTTCACCGACAGGATGGCCGTCAGGCCCTCGCGCGAATCTTCGCCCGTGGTCTGGATCTTCTCTTTCTTGGCGGCTTTTTCGATGTAGTCGTTCAGCGTGCG
>CANGFJ010000084.1 GCA_947453065.1 Pseudomonadota bacterium | reverse complement strand
CGCGTTCGCGAGCGTCACCCGCAGCAGGAACTTGGGCCACACCGATGAGGGCGTGAACACGCCGGCCTGGCGCAACCCGCGCCACAGCAACGCGGTATTGATCGCTGCGCCAATGCAGGTCGTGGTCGCCAGCAACACATGCGGCGCCGGAAACCCCATGCGCGAGGCCGGGAACACCACCAGCACGTTCAACGACATCGTGCAGGCCAGCGCCGTCAGCGCGATGCGCACCGGCTTCTTCGTGTCTTGCCGCGCGTAGTAGCCGGGCGCCAGCACCTTCACCAGGCTGAAGCCCAGCAGCCCCCAGGAATAGGCCATCAGCGCGTAGCTGGCCATGCGCACGTCCTGCACCCCGAAGCGCCCATAGCCAAACACCGTGGCCGTCAGCGGCCCCGCGAAAAACAGCATGCCGACCGCTGCCGGCGCGGCCAGCAGCACCGTCAGGCGCAGCGCCCAGTCGAGCGTGGCGCTGAACTGCTCGCGCGAATCCGACGCGTGGTGGGCCGACAGGCCCGGCAGGATCACCGTGGCCAGCGCGATGCTGAACACGCCCAGCGGAAACTCCATCAAGCGGTCCGCGTAGTACAGCCAGGCGATGCTGCCCGTGACCAGGAACGAGGCGATCAGCGTGTCGAGCAGCAGGCTCACCTGCGCCATCGACGAGCCGATAATCCCCGGGATCATCAGCGCACCGATGCGCCGCACGCCAGCCATCGCCGGCCGCCAGCGTGGCCGCCCCAGCAGCCCCAGGCGTGCCACAGACGGCAACTGGAAGGCCAGTTGCACCGACCCGGCAATGAACACGCCGATCGACATGGCCATGCCCGGGTTGTCGCTGTGCAGGGCCGCCAGCACCGTGGCCGCGATCATCACCAGGTTCATCACCACCTGCGTGAGCGCCGGCACCGCAAAGCGTCCGTAGCTGTTGAGCACGCCGGAGAACAGCGAGGTCAGCGAGATGAAGAACAGGTATGGGAAGGTCCAGCGCAGCATCTGCACGGCCATCTCGTACTTGTTGCCGTCCACCGCCGCGAACCCCGGCGCAAACAGCAAAATGATCAGGGGCGCGCCGACAACTCCCAGCACGCTCAACCCGAAGACCACCAAGCCCAGGGTGCCGGCCACCCCGCCCACCAGTTCCCGCACCTCTTCGTGGCTGCGCTGGACTTTGTACTCGGAGATCACCGGGACGAAGGATTGCGAGAACGCCCCCTCGGCAAACAGCCGCCGCAGGAAGTTGGGGATCTTGAAGGCCACCAGGAAAGCGTCCATCAGGGCGCTGGCCCCGAAACTCTGCGCGTAGACCATCTCGCGCAGCAGGCCGGTGACGCGGGAGGCCAGCGTGGCGAGCCCGACAATGCTGGTTTTTCGGAATATGGCGCGACTCATTCGGCCGCGAGCCTACCAGAAGGGCACTCCGGCGGCCGCGCAAAGAGGTTGATTGACAACGGGAATCCCGCTACTCACACTACGCGACCTCGAATTTTTGGTATTGGCGGAGATAGGCGTGGCGAACACAAAATCGGCAGAAAAAGCGGCTCGGCAGGCGGAAAAGCATCGCGGACAGAACGTTGCGCTGCGCTCTCGCATGCGTACGTCCATCCGCAAGGTCACCGATGCGGTCGCCACGGAAAAGAAGGTTGATGCAGAGGCGGCCTACAAGGCTGCTGTGCCGACCATCGACGGCATGGTCAACAAGGGCCTGATCCACAAGAACAAGGCCGCTCGCCACAAGAGCCGCCTGTCCGCGAAGGTCAAGGCTGCCAAGGCCTAAGACGGCCTTGCAGGAGAAGCCCTAGGGCTTCTCCTCCGGCGGACGCGCATCTTCCAGCGTCCGCATGATTGCCTCACACAGTTCACGCGTTCCCGTACCCGTCGCGCCTGAGATCAGGAACTTCGGACCACGGTGCCGCAGCCGGCGTGCTATGTCGGCGGCCTTCGCCTGCGCCTCTTCCTCAGGCAGCAAATCACTCTTGTTCAGCACCAGCCAGCGGGGCTTGGTCGCCAGCGACTTGCTGTACTTCTTCAGCTCGCTGATGATCGCGCGCGCGTCTTTCACCGGGTCGGCATCCGGGTCCGGCGGGCAGATGTCGATGAGGTGCAGCAGCACGCGGGTTCGCTGCAGGTGCTTCAGGAAGCGATGCCCCAGGCCCGCGCCATCGGCCGCGCCTTCGATCAGGCCCGGAATGTCGGCCATCACAAAGCTGCGGTGTTCGCCCACATCCACCACGCCCAGGTTCGGGTACAGCGTCGTGAACGGGTAGTCGGCCACACGCGGACGCGCTGCCGAGACCGCCCGGATGAGCGTCGACTTGCCCGCATTGGGCAGGCCCAGCAGGCCCACGTCGGCGATGACCTTCATCTCCAGGGCCAGCGAACGCTTCTCGCCGGGCAGGCCGGGGCCGTACTGCCGGGGCGCGCGGTTGGTGCTGGACTTGAAGCGCCGGTTACCGAAGCCGCCCTTGCCGCCCTCCACCACCTTGATGGTTTCGCCGTGGGTGCGCAGGTCGCCGAGCTCTTCGTCGGTTTCCTCGTCCTTGACGGTCGTGCCCACCGGCACGATGACGTAGAGGTCTTCGCCGCTGGCACCGGTGCAACCGGCCCCGCCGCCGCCCTCGCCGTTGCGGGCCTTGTAGGTGCGCTGGATGCGGAAGTCCGCGAGCGTGTTGATGCCATTCACGGCCCGCAGGTAGACGCTGCCGCCGACGCCGCCATCACCGCCGTCCGGCCCTCCGAAGGGCACGAACTTCTCGCGGCGAAAGCTCACGGCACCCCGCCCGCCATTGCCGGCCTGGACCTTCATCTTCGCTTCATCGACGAACTTCATAATACGGCTCCACAGACGAAAACCCCGGCACGTGGCCGGGGCTTCTGGATCAACCTTGTCAGCGGTCTGCCGTTAGTTCGGCAGTACGCTCACATAGGTACGCTGCTGGGGGCCCTTCTTCGAGAAGGCAACCTTGCCAGCAACCAGCGCGAACAGGGTGTGGTCCGTGCCAACGCCCACGCCCGCACCGGCGCGCATCGGCGTGCCGCGCTGACGGATCAGGATGTTGCCGGCCAGCACGCTCTCGCCGCCGAAACGCTTCACGCCGAGGCGCTTGCTGTGTGATTCGCGGCCGTTACGAGTACTGCCGCCTGCTTTCTTGTGTGCCATGTCTGTCTACCCTCAGCCCTGAGCAATGTCTGTGATCTTGACCAGCGTGTACTTCTGGCGGTGGTTCTTCATGCGCAGATAGTGCTTGCGACGACGGAACTTGACGACGGGGACCTTGTCACCCTGGCCGTGCATTTCGATCGTTGCCGTGACCGTGCTGCCCTTGAGCAGCGGCGCGCCGACCTGCACATTGGTGCCGTCAGCGATCAGGAGCACCTGGTCGAACTGCACCGTGGAGCCCGGCTCCCCGTCCAGCAGTTCCACGCGCAGCGTGCCGTTCTTTTCCACTCGATACTGTTTGCCGCCCGTGGCGATAACCGCGTACATCGTAAGCGCTCCGGTCTTGAAGTAAAAACTCGCGCGCGGCTTAAAACCAAGTCAGCACGTGCGAAAGGCCGCGCATTCTACTGTCCAGGGCTTCTGGGGTCAAACCAGTTTGCGTCCCGGTTTCCTTGGCCAAACAGCGACTTGGGGCCAGCCCCATGCCGCCCCCTCCGAAAGGCCCCGGGACTGCTAGGATGCGCGCAGATTTGTCCGGGGTTTTACATGACGTTAGATGAGATTCGCGCCCTGGTGGGCGCGGACATGGCCGATGTCGATACGGTCATCCGCTCCCGCCTGAAAAGCGCCGTTCCGCTGGTCGACCAGGTCGCCGAGCACATCATTTCGGGCGGCGGCAAGCGCCTGCGGCCCCTGATCGTGCTGCTGTCGGCCCATGCAGCCACCGGCGCGCGGCCCGACTGCGGCGGCAAGCACCTGGAGGCCGCAGCCTTCATCGAGTTCATCCACACCGCCACCCTGCTGCACGACGACGTGGTCGACCACTCGTCCAAGCGCCGCGGCCGGGACACCGCCAACGAGGTCTTCGGCAACGAGGCCAGCGTGCTGGTGGGCGACTTCGTGTATTCGCGCGCCTTCCAGATCATGGCGGCCACCGGCTCGCACCGCGTCATGGAAATCATGGCCGACGCGACCAACGTCATCGCCGAGGGCGAAGTGCTGCAGCTGATGAATGCGCACGACCCGGACACGACCGAAGAGCGCTACCTCGAGGTGATCTACCGCAAGACCGCGCGGCTGTTCGAGGCCGGCGCCCAGGTCGCCGCCGTGCTGTGTGGCGGCAGCCCGGCCGCGCAGGACGCGCTCGCCGCCTACGGCCGCCACCTGGGCGCGGCCTACCAGCTCATCGATGATGTGCTCGATTACCGCTCCGATCCAGCCACCCGCGGCAAGAACCTGGGCGAGGACCTGGCAGAGGGCAAGCCAACGCTGCCGCTCATCCATGCGCTGCGCCATGCCACCGGCGAGGAAGCCGCGACGATCCGGCGGGCCATCACCCACGAGGGCGATGTGCCCGTGGACATCCAGGACATCATCGCCAGCATCGACCGCACGGGCGGCATCGAGTACACGCGGGAGCGCGCACTGAACGAGTCAGCGCTGGCCATTGCCGCGCTCCAGACCTTGCCCGCTTCGCCCTGCCGCGACGGCCTGGCTGCACTGGCCCGTGTCGCCGTCGGACGCGACCGCTAGCGGCACTGCGGCCATGCGCGACCCACAACCCGCAGCAACCGGCCAGACGATTCCAGCACCCCCCAGGGGCCTGCAGCGCTGGACCTGGCGGGAGGCCAGCGCGATCGCGGCGGCGCTGGTGCTGGGGGTGTTGCTGGGGCCTACGGTGCTGCGCTCCTCCCAACCCCTGCCCTTCGTGTCAGAGGGCGGACGTGTGGTCGCCGTGGGGCCGCTGGACAGCGCGCTGCTGAACCAGTTGTCCGGCGCAGCCGGCAGCGACGCCCTGGGCACCACCATCGGCCTGAGCTTCCGCACGGCCTCGGGCCAGTACTGCCGGACCTTTGCCACCCTGCGCGGACCTGCGGGCCTGGCCTGCCGCGAACACGGCGACTGGGTGGTGGAAATCCTGGCGCGCAACCCGCGGCCGCGAGACGGCAGTGCGCCGGCAGGCTATCGACAGGCCGGAACGCCTTACCCCGATGTCATCCGGCAGGGTGTCGAAGCACGCCTCATGGGCAATCCCTTGAGTGCCGACGAAGAGCGCCACTGCAAGGAACTCAAGTGGCGCAGCGAGCGCGGGACGAAAGAACCGTCGACCTGACTGCGATTCGCCGCCCAGCTCAGCCGGTTTCCATGGGCATCGCCGGGTCGCCGCTCCACTCCACCAGCGAACCGTCATAGACGGCAACGTCCCGCACACCGAGCCGTGCCAGCGTGAACGCCGCACTGGTGGCCGCAATACCACCGCCGCAATACGTCAAGACGCGGCGGCCATCCAGCGCGCCCACGGCCTCGAACCGTTCGCGCAATGCCGGCAGCGGCAGGTAGACCCCCGTCACCGCATCGACCAGCGACATCGCCGGCACGTTGCCACTGCCCGGTATGCGACCCGGCCGCGGCGTGCGGCTGACACGACCGCTGTGCTCGTCTGCCGACAGCGCATTGAGCAGGCACACACCTGGCTGCTGCATCGCCTCGAAGACGGCCTGCTTGTCGACAAACACGCCCGGGCGCGCCGCCGCCGGGAAAACCGCTTCGGGATACCGCGCGGGCGCTACGGACACAGGCCGCCCTTCTGCGCGCCACTTGCCCCAGCCGCCGTCCAGGACGGCCACTTCGTCAAAGCCCATCGCCCGCAGCATCCACCAGACGCGCGTGGCCCACTGATGGCCACCGCTGTCATACAGCACCACGCGGGTTCCCGCGCCCACGCCATAGCGACCCAGCGCAGCGGCGAACTGCGCAGGCGGCGGCATCATCAGGGGCAACCGGGTGTCGGGGTCCGCAAGGTCACCGAGCAGGTCGGCAAAGCCACTGCCTGGCACATGCCCTGCAGCCCAGGCCGCCCGACCACTTTCGGGTCGCATGCCGCCCTCGACGGGCACCAGGCTCACGGAACAATCAAAAACCCGGAGTCCCGGGTCATGCAACTGTGCGTCCAGCCATTCAGTGGTGACCAGCGCGTGCAGGGTATCGGGGCTCATCGACGATCTCCGCAATGGCGTGGGTGAAACACGATGCTCGAGCCAACGCATGTTGAACGACGCGTCGCCCTCACGTACACTCCCGCGCCTTGCAGGCATCGGGGTGTAGCTCAGCCTGGTAGAGCACTACGTTCGGGACGTAGGTGTCGCAGGTTCAAATCCTGTCACCCCGACCACTGTTTCCTGCAAGTCTCAAGCACCTGGCGCTCTGCCAGGGCTTTCCCGGGCAGAACACTCGGGACTACTCTACTTTCTTCTCGACCTTGTCCGAGCGGCACGCCGCAATCGCGGGTGAATGATGCCCGCAGCACTCGCAGCCGCCACCTGGACAAGCCGGACAGGTCGGCGTTACCCACCACGACCAAGGGCTTGCGCTGACCGTGGACTACGAGACCTCGGCGCAACTGAACACCGGCGATTCTGTGCTGGTCCTGCTCAGTAAAAATGCCAGCGAGTTTGGGCTACGCTTCGCGCAGCAGTTCTACAGGGATCGGAACGAAAATGACGGCAGTGTTCGCCATCAAGCAGAACTTCCCGCGGGCGATAGCCATGACGGCAGCCTTGCTCCAGGTCACCGCGACGCCAGCCCACGCAGAGGGCGCGGACATCCTGGCCGAAGTCATTGTCACCGCGCAGAAACGCGTGATGCCGCTGCACGATGTGCCCTTCTCGGTATCCGCGCCCGACCCGGAGCAACTGCGCCGCGCAACGGTGACCGGCATTGTCGATCTGGCGCGCAACGTCGCAAGTCTCATCATCGCGGATCTCGGCCCCGGACAAAGCCAGATTGCCATGCGCGGCATCAGCGCGGGCCAGGTCATTCGCGACCAGCCCGGCGTCAAGGAACAGGTCGGCGTCTACCTGGATGAGTCACCGATTTCCGTCGCGCTGTTTACGCCCGACCTCGAACTCTATGACCTGCAGCGCTTCGAGGTACTGCGCGGTCCGCAGGGCACCCTGTTCGGCTCTGGATCCCTGTCCGGCACGCTGCGCTACATCACGCAACAGCCAAAGCTCAAAACGCCCGAAGGCTCGGCGGAACTCGGCCTGAGCAGTGTCACCGACGGCGGCACAGGGGGTGCCGTGCGCGGCCTCATCAACCTGCCAATCGGCGACACCGCCGCGTTGCGGGTCGCCGCTTACCGCAACCAGCTACCGGGATTCATCGATGCCATCCAGCCGGACGGCTCGATCAAGAAGGATGTCAACCAGGGCACACGCAGCGGCGCGCGCCTGGCCCTGCTCTACGCACCCAACGAAAACCTGAGGATCACGCCGCGTATCGTCTACCAGAAACTGGAAACAGACGGCTACCCGCGCGTCGATCTCTTCAACATCCTGGCCAATCCCTACACCACGACCCAGCCCCGGGTAACGATGGGCGACCGGCAGCAATACACGCAACAGCGCGAAGGGATCACCGACAACTTCAAGCTCTCCGATCTGAAGGTCGAGTACAACATTGGCTCTGCCACGCTGACCTCGGTGACCTCTTATACGGACCGTGAGGTCGTGGTGCTACGCGATGCATCGCAGTTAGCGGGGAGCGTCACCTTCGACGTAGGCGGCACGCCTGCCGAAGCACGCATCAACTCACCGCTCTACGACACGACCCAGCTCAAGGGCTTCAGCCAGGAACTGCGCGTGGCATCGAATGGCGATGAGCCGCTGCAGTGGGTGGCGGGCGCGTTTTTCCAGGACATAGACCGCCACTACGGACAGAACCTGTCAACGCCGGGCTACGATGCCATCACGCAGCGATTGTTCAACGTTGTCAGCGCGCAACTTAACGCGCCGCCCGACACGCCGTTTTATTCCAATCTCTTCTACACGATGCAGCAATACGCTGCCTTCGGGGAAGGCACCTATCGCTTTGCCGATGCGTGGCGGCTCACCGGTGGCCTGCGCTACTACCGGTATTCCGAGGATCGCGTGTTGAATTTCGGTGGCTTCTTTGCCGATCCCACGCCGGCGGGTGGCGTGCCGGCAAGCGCCAGGTCAGACGGCCTCTCCCCCCGCTTGATCCTGAGCTACAAGCTGAATGACAACGCGCAGTTCAACCTGCAGGCGGCGCGTGGATTCCGCCTGGGTGGCATCAACGACCCGATAAACCTGCCCCTGTGCTCGGCACAGGATCGCATCACCTTTGGCGGCGGCGGCAACTGGGATGACGAAACCAATCGCAGCATCGAGCTCGGCGCGAAACTGCGCAGCGCCGACCACCGCATCACCCTCAATGTGTCAGCGTTCTACAGCCAGCTGCTCGACTTGCAGGCGACGGTAACCGCTGGCACGTGTTCGTCACGCATCATCTACAACGTGCCGAAGGCGCACAGCACCGGCCTAGAAGCGGAGTTGTTCGCGCGGGCAGGTGACAACTGGGACTTCGGCCTTTCCGCCACGGTGATCCAGGCCCAACTCGACTCGTCGGTTGAATCGGTGGCGGGCAATGGCACGCGCTCGGTGATCGGCGGCTTGCAGAGCGGAACGCCATTGCCTACCGCACCGAAATTCCAGGCCGTCGCGAGCGTGGGCTTTACCCTGCCCCTGGCGTCGCAGCAGGCATTCTTCGCCAGCGCCACGGTGCAGTATGTGGGCGCCTCTTTTGCGCAATTTGAAAATTCCCAGTTGAATTTCGGCCAGATCGGTGGCGGAGCACCGGGTGCCGCGCGCCTGATCGGCTTTGGTGCGCCGCTGCCTGACGCGGTGTTCCAGTTCAATCCGGAACTGCCGGCCTACCAGATCGGCAACCTGCGTTTCGGCATCCGCAACGATCGACGGGAGTTCGCCGGCTATGTCAGCAACGTCAGCGACGAGCGTGCGCGCCTCGCGCTGGATTACGAGCGCGGTCGCAGCGCCCGGGTCGGCTACCTGACCAATCCACCGCGCACCTACGGCGTGACCGCGCGCTGGAACTTTTAACCAGCGCGACCTGCGAGGGGCCATCGCGCACGTGGCCGTCGCATCGGACAAGCCATACGGGGAAACACTTCCCCGTATGGCGCTGTGCTTAGCCGGCGTCCAGCACCGACGCGCTACCCTGCACAGAGCGGGTCTTGCGCGGCGCCGTCTCCGCCAGGAACAAGGCGATGAAGAACCCCAGCACCTGGCCACCCAGCGCCAGGTACAAGGTGTACTGCAGCCCATAGGCAGTGGCAATGTGGCCGGCGGCATAGGGGGCCACGCCACCACCGAAGACCTCGCCGGCACCAATCACCAGACCGGCCACCGCACCCACCAGGCCCAGGGGCGCGGCCTCGGCAGGGATCGGACCGGCCAGGATCGCCAGCGCGCCAAAGTTGCCAATGGCCGCCACAAACAGCAGCCCAAACAGCAGCGGCAGGTTGTCGGCTCCGGCCTGGCTAAAGAGCACCAGGAACACCGCAGCCACCACGAAGGCCAGCAGGGTTGCCGGGCGGCGACCGATGAAGTCCGAAAGAGCCGGCACACCCAGCTGGCCGATCGCACCACCAAAGCCGATGGCGGACGCCACAAAACCCATCTGCTGGGTGTTGAGCTTCAGATACCCCAGCAGGTAGTTGGGCACAAACGCCGCCAGCACAAACATGCCCGTCATCGCGCAGAACAGCGACAGCATCGCCAGCGCCACGTTGCGGTGCTTGAAGATCTGCGACAGCGGCGCGCGCTTGGGCAGTTCCACCGAACGTTGCGCAGCCAGGGCCGCCGGCTCACGCACGAGGAACCACAGGATCACTGCGATGACCAGACCCGGCGCACCGACGATCATGAAGACGTAGCGCCAGGTGGTGACTGCCAGCAGCTGCGTGGCCAGGATCGGGGCGAAGCCCAGGCCAAACAGCGCAATCGCACACTGGAAGAAACCGTTGTTGATGCCGCGACGATTCGGGTGCGAAGCCTCAACCACCACCGCCACGCCCACCGGGGCAACCGCGCCTTCTGAAACGCCCATCACGGCACGGATCAGCAGCAGTCCGGCAACCGTCGTGGCGGTACCGCTCAGCACCGACAAGAGGGAGAAGAGCACCACGGCGGGCACCAGGATGTTGCGCCGGCCCAGGATGTCCGACAGACCACCGATCAGGATCGCCGAGATGCCCCAGGCCATGCCCAGGATGCCCACCAGACTGCCAATGTCCTGCTCGTTCAGATGCAGTTCCGCCATCATCGGTCCGGCAAGCGACGGCAGAATAAAGCGGTCCATTCCCACCAGGCCAAAGGCCAGGCTCAGTACGAGTACGGCCTTCCACTCGTACTTGGAATCCCAGGCAGTTGTCGTCGACATTGTTCGCTCCCCCTGTTGTTTTTTCTATCCGGCGAGGCCGGCTCGCCGCAGTCTGCCGGACGACCCTATCTGCCTGTCAAGTATCTCAAGGACGGGTCAGTCCCGCGGGCCATTGCCCACGCGGCCGCCGGTGCCGGGTGCAGCGTCCATGCGCTGTGGCGGGTGAGCCTGGAGCCAGTCCAGGCCCGCGGTATTCAGCGGCACGACGGCCGCAGGCGTCGCGCCACCGAACTCCAGTTTGACCTCAGCGCCTGGGGACCAGGCAGGCCAATTCACTTCCGGGGTCGAGGGATTGCCCGTGGCGGCAAAGGCCAATAGCGCAGCCATCATCTTGGCGGACAGGTCACGGTCTGCAGGCGTCCACGCCCGCGTCGGGCGCAGCAGGTTGAAGACGTCGAGGGTGCCAAACCAGAAAGGAATATCCGCCGTGTGGTAGGCCCCGACAGTGGACAGGTCCTGGTCGGCAATGCGCACACCGGGCGCATAGGAGTGGCGGCGCGAGAACTGGTCGATATAGGACCTGGAGTGGTTGACCTTCGCCTGTAGCACGGCGCAGTGACGGGCGTTGGTCTCAAGGCCCGCCTCGCGGGCCACCTTGCCGGCAACCGCCTTGATGTCAGCCACGCTGGCCACCGGGTACAGCGCCAGGAAGGCATCGGCGTCCGCCCCATACATGCGCCTGGCGATGCCACGGTATTCATCCACGCTCTGCGCGTTCATCAGCGCGCTCACTGACTCATCCTTGTTGAAGCTGGCGATGATCGGCACGTCGTTCATCTCGTGGGCCTCAAGGATGGCCGCCTGCGACTTGGGCGCGAAATAGCCATCGATGACACCACTCGCACGCACGCCCGTGGTCACGCTGACACCGACCTGGCTCTCGATCTGCGCCGCGATGATGCGGTCGGCGGGCAGGTCGCGCAGCTCGGCCAGGTTCGCGGCG
>CANGFJ010000083.1 GCA_947453065.1 Pseudomonadota bacterium | reverse complement strand
CCAGGCCCATCTCGGAGCCGACGACAACAATCGGCAGGCCTGCGTAGTGCGTGAGCGTGCTCGGACGATCGCCCTGCATCGCACAGCCGTCCTTCTCCACGGCCTTGAAGTCGGCCGGCAACTTCGGCTCCGCGGCCCAAGTCGCAGCGAGCGGCGGACTGTTGTTGAAGCCCGCAGCAAACGGGTTGGCACCGGCCGCTTCGAAGCCAATGACCCCGACGACCTTCGTGCGGTTCAGATCCGGCACGCGAAACGTGCTGCCGCCGCCTGCCGAGTGAGCGAGCAGGATCGCAGGACCGATCTGGTCGAGCAATGCGGAGATCGTCTTCGCCGCAACGGGGTCGCCACAGTACGGCGCCGTCGTCGAGCTCGCGGTCCAGGCGAGGACCGCGTCGTTCTTGACAGTCGGCTCACCGCCCGGCCACACAGTGGGGGACGAGTGAGAAAGTTGAGAGACAATCGCGGAATTCGCCACGCCGACCTTGCCGTCGCGGCAGGACGGGTTGCTCTGCGAGCGGCCGTGACCCGGCCGGTCAACGACGTAAACGTCCCATCCGTCCGCAACGAAGTAGTCGGCCCAGCCGTCGCGGCCGTCTGGCGTCTGCAGCCAGTCGGTGCCCTGCCCGCCGCCACCGTGGATCAAGACGATGGGGTGCGGATGCTTCTTGTTCACGGGCAGCATGTACTGCACGAACATCGGGTTCGCAACGTCAATCGAGCCTTTTTCAGCCTGCTTCGTCGCGTAGCCGACGAACTTCGCACCGAGGTCACGAAGCGCGAGCGGGCCCGCCTCGCCGCCCGCGAAGGCGGTAGACGCAAAGACGGCGGCAACCGCCGCGGCAACGAACCCATACGCATTCTTGTTGAACATGGCTCCCCCCCCGGAATATTTTAGGAATCAACTGCGCAGCCTCTGGCCGCGGTCCCTGAAAAGGAGTGTGCTGGCTCTGCCAGCGCAAAAGCAAACGGCGCTGACGACGAAAGACGGCTGCATGGGGAATACCCCTGTCTGCGTGATATCGCCATTCGTTGAAGAATCACGATATCCTCTTTCGATAAGTTCGGGGTTCTGTACCTGTATTGGGGGTTCGTATGTCGAGCAACAAGAAGAATCGTTCGTTCCTGCCCAGGTCGCTGATTCCAGCGTTCCTCGTGGTTAGCGCATTGGCTGCCCTGGGAACCCAGGAAGCAGGAGCGCAGTCGGTCAACCAGACGAAATGGTCTGATCCTGCCACCTGGCCAGACCAGAAAGTCCCCCGCGCAGGCGACAAGGTGGAAATCGCCAGCGGCAAGGCAGTGATCCTTGACGTCAGTCCCCCAGCACTGGGCGGTGTGACCATCAACGGCAAACTCAGCTTCGCCAACGATGCCGACCTGGAACTCACCACCGAGTGGATCATGGTGCACGGCGAACTGGCCATTGGCACCGAAGCCAACCCCTACACGCGCAAGGCGACCATCACCCTGACCGATACCGTCAAGGGTGAGAACATGATGGGTGGCATGGGTGACCGCGGCATCCTGCTGTCGGGTGGCACCCTGAACCTGCACGGAAGCCAGACAAACACCTGGACCAAGCTGACCAGCACGGCCAAGGCTGGCGCCACCTCCATCCAAGTGCTGAACGCCGCGGGCTGGCGGGCTGGCGACGAGATCGTCCTTGCGTCGACGGATTTCGACCCCCGGCAGGCAGAGCGGCGCACCATTGCCGCCATCAGAGGCAACACGATCACGCTGGCCCAGAAACTGGACTACATGCACTTCGGCAAGATCACCTTCGACGTGGATGAACGCGGCGAAGTCGGTTTGCTGACGCGCAACATCAAGATCCAGGCATCGGACGACGCGGCACAGTCCTTCTTCGGCGGGCACATCATGGCGATGCCCACGAGCAAGATGTTTGTCGAGGGCGTAGAGCTCAATCGCATGGGCCAGAACCTGACGCTTGCCCGATATCCCATCCACTGGCATCTGGTTGGTGACGCGCTGGGCCAGTACATCCGCAACGCGGCGATCCATGACACCTACAACCGCTGCGTCACCGTGCACGGCACGAATGACCTGCGCGTTGAAAACAACGTGACCTACAACACCGTCGGTCACTGCTTCTTCATGGAAGACGGCATCGAACACGGCAACCAGTTTGTCCACAACCTGGGCATCCAGACCAAGTGCCATACGAGCAAGCCCTGCGACCCCACCAACCTTGCCCCGTTTGGGCCTAATGGCGGCCAAAACTTCAGGACCGCCGGCCAGAACTCCAAGGATGTGCTGATCCCTTCTGACAACACGGCCTCGACGTTCTGGATCACCAATCCGAACAATGTGTACCGGGACAATGTCGCCGCAGGGTCAGACGCGATCGGTTTCTGGTACGGCTTGCCGGAGCATCCGACCGGCGCGTTCGAAGGCACGGAGGCCAGCAAGGCAAGCTGGCCCCGTCGAACCCCGCTGCGGGAGTTCAGGGGCAACGTTGCCCATTCGAACTTTGACGGCTTGATGTCTGACCGCGGCCCCAGGCCCGATGGCCATTTCAGCACCGGCGCGCATATCGCCCTGGCCAATGCCGCTGACGCCAATAGCCAGCAGCTGGTGACGCTGATCGAGGATTTCACCAGCTACAAGAACCGCAATGGCGGCCTCTGGGCCCGCGGTGAGATGGACCTGTTCAAGAACCTGAAGATGGCCGACAACGCCATCGGCTATACGCACGCATCGGCCAACTTTGGTCGGTCCGCCTACACGTCACGGGTGGTTGACTCACTCTTCGTGGGTGAAACCGAAAACATCGGCAATCCCAGGACGCCGTCCGAGTTGGCCTACGGACGCAGCTTGCCGGCGCCAGAACTCGCCGATTTCCCGATCCGTGGCTACGAGTTCTACGACTTCCGCCATGAACTGGTCAATGTCACCTTCGTGAACTTCAAGGACAACGCCACCCGCAAGACGGGAGCGGTTTCTTACCTGCTGTTTACGAGCTTCGGCATGAGCACCAACAACACCATAGAGCGCGCCAGATTCATCAACGCAAAGCCGGTGTATTTCCCACCGATAGAGCGCAAGTGGAGCAACGATGATTACGGCAACGGGACCTATAAGACCGCGGTGTTCCACGACAAGGACGGCTCTGTCGGCGGTGTTCCCAATTCCTTCATTCTCATCAATGACGGCATCGCAATCGACGAAGCCTGCGAAATAAAGCCCACCTGGAACGCTGCAGTGTGCAAGGGTGATTTCGGGCGCATGACTGTTGGCACCGGTGGCGGTCCTGTTGGTTTTGGTGGTCCTGGTGCACCTGGCGCTCGGGCCGGAAGCGCAACGCCACAGCCACCCGTGATGCTCAGCCGCAACGGCAAGGCGTTCACCGTCGCCGGGGAAACCAACGTGCGCGCGGGCACGGAGATCAAGGTGACCACTGAAAGGTCCACCCTGCCCCTCAACGTGAAGGAACTGGATACCGGCGCCTGGGTCATTTTCGAGCTACCGGGATTCACCACTGCAGCGACCGGTACGGAGCAGAACAGCCTCGATGCACTCCGCAAGGCCACTGCCACCTCGTACTACAAGGGTAACGGCTCGCTTTGGGTCAAGCTCGTCTCCAGCGGTGACGTCCTTGGCAGCGGCCCTGGCAGCGGACCTGGTGCCGGAGACAGCCTCCAGGCCAGTCGATAAATCGCTGCTGATCAATGCGCGGGCACCATCGACCGGTGCCCGCGCAACGCCGTCAATTCTTTAGCGTGATCAGGTAGGCGATCACGTCGGCACGCTGCTGCGGATCGACCAGGATGCCAGCCATCGCCGTGCCAGGTGCCTTGGCGTTCGGATCGGCCAGGAATTCATTCAGGGTCTCGGCGTCCCAGGTCACGCCATATTTCTTCAGGTTTTCGCTGGGACCCAGGAGGCTCTTGGTGGTGCCCGCTTTGCGCCCCACGACGCCCACGAGATAGGGGCCCAATTTCGAATTGTCTGGTGTCGTCACGCTATGGCAGGCCGGGCAGCCGCTGGTCGTGAACAACTCCTTGCCAGTGACGGCATTGCCCTTGAGATCGCCGGCATAAGCGGCGGACAGTGCCAGCAAGGCCGTTACCACGAAAAATGGAATGGGTCGGACCGCAAACATGGACGTGGGCTCTCCGGAATACGGGGCCGATAAGCCCCAATGCCAAGGGGTGATTCTAGCAAGCCTCCCCCTGACACGATGCGCAGGACCAGTTGTAGGTGGCGGAACTGCCTATCGCCATGACGACGCAATCCCGCGACTGACGAAGGAGATGGGCGAACCGACGCTGTGCCTGCATGCCTGACGGATCAGCTTCTGTCATCCCGCAAGCGGCGAAGCCGAGACCTTTACCGCCCCGGCGCCGTTATGGGCGACCTGAGCCCCAATCACCGGCACAAGCAAGGCCGAGTCGAAACGTCCCCCGGTGTGGATCGTCGTGGTAAACAAGCGCAGATCGCCACGGTCGTGCGGATCGTTGTGCGCGATGACCCCGAGGTCGTCGTCGGACGCACGCACCCGCATGACAAGACGCTCGCCCGCTGCGAGTGTGATGCTCGTCGGCCAGATCTCGACGTCCAGGGCGACCGGCTCGCCCGGAATCAGCGCAGACGCGCCTGTGTGCAGGTGTACAGGACGGTAGGGGCGTGATCGAACGAGGTCGAGTGCTCGGTGGGAGGCACGGAGCCAGCCCATGGCCAAGGGGATGGGTGCGCCCTGAGGTCCTACGCCGAGCCGGATGGCTCCGCTGCAGTCGACGACCTGGAAGTGCAGGAAGACGTCGAGGTTGTGACCGGTCGACGACACCCACAGACGTGCCGACATCGGCCCGGTGAATTCCACCTCGCTCTCGGCGGCGAAGACGAAGGCCAGTTCGCCGTCGTTCGCTGAGTACGACACGGTTGTCTCGTCCAGCGGGGCATCGGCCACGAGCGAGCCGGTCCGGGCGTCGAGGAAGAGCCGCCGCCACTCCGTGCGAGCGATCGGCCACTGGGTTTCGTCACGCCATACGGTCCCGGCGCCGACGCGCACTGCAAGCCTTACGGGAGGGTCGTTCTCGGCGCCATTCGCTTGGTCTTTGAGCCAGCGATCGAGGAAGCGCAGCTGGCGCTCTTTGGCCCAGAGCTCATAGAACGGCCCGATATGCGTGCCAGAGCTGATGACCAACTGACGCACCGACGAACCGGCTCGCCCGAACCCTTCCAGGATGCCCCGCTGGTGGAGGTGGAGCGAACCCCAGTTTCCAACGGCAAGCACCGGAATCTCGATTTTCTCGAGATCAGGTGTGCGCTCCCGGTACCAGTCGTCAATGAATTCGCGCTTCTGCATTTCGTCGAACAGCAGAATCCGATGGGCAGCCAGCTCGTCCGCGGCCTTCGAGTCGAAGCCGTATTGCTGGGGGGCAATCTGCATGTCCCACCAGAACTTGAGGAAGGCATTGGCCAGGATGCCCCCGTGTCGTCCGAATTCGCGGTACGCATCCGACGCCCCCTCCCACGGCACGATCGCCGCCAGATGAGGCGGCCGTTCTGCGGCGACGAGCCATTGGAGCATCGCGAGCCAGGAGATCCCCAGGCTGCCCACTCGGCCGGTCGACCAGGTTTGAACGCCCGCCCACTCGATGACGTCGTAGAACCCTGCGACCTCGGCCGGACCGAGGAGGTCGAGCATCCCCGGCGACTTCCCCGTGCCGGGTGAATCAGCGCGCACGATCGCGTATCCGCGCGCGGTCCACCACTCGGGACTGGGTGTCTCCCAGACAGCGTGCGGCCCTTGGTCGGCCTGATCGTAAAGCGGGTAGCGGGCGGGCCAGTGAATGTCCTTGCCGTAGGGACTCATTGTGGCGATCACCGGCCACGGGCCGGCGCCGTCGGGGGTAAAGACGTTTACGCTCACGGTGCTTCCGGAACGCGCGGGCACCGAAACGTCGCGCTCAATTTTCACTGTCGCCCCCCGCCGTTATCGAACCCACTCCCGTCCTACGCAGCGCAGCGACCGCTGACTCGCCTCAACGACTCACCCAGGGCGAAGGCATGTTGTAGGGCACCGTTGTGAAGACCGCCTCCACCTGCTGGATCTTGGCGCCCTTGATCCGGAAGGCTTCGAACACCAGGTAGCTGTGCGGCCGACGGTAATTGGACGTTCGCTTCGTGCCGTTCTTCAGCGTGTACTCGCCCAGCCGGCCCTCGTGGTCGATAAAGGCCGCAGCAAGCACGATGCCTCGCTCCTCATCTACGACGACGAATCGCCGGTCGCGCAGACGGTCGTCGTAGCGGTACCAGCCGAGCTCGAACTGCGCGACGCAGCCCAGCCCAGAGTTTGCCGCGTTCAGGCCCACCTGAACATTGTTTGTGGACTGCATCCCGTCTTCGCGCCGGTCGCAGTCGGGCGTGAACTGCGTGTGCAGCGTGCCATCGTTGAGTTGCAGCGTTTCGAAATAGCCGTTCGCTACGTCGATCATCTTCTGGCGCGGCGTGCGGTCGGCAGCCACCAACATTTCGTTCCAGACGGGCTTCGCTTTGATATCCGCAGTGACAAACGGGATTCCCGCATCCTCCGGACGGACCACGATAGTCTCCACTTCAGCTACCGCATGATCGACAACCTTCAGCCGCGTAGCGTACGGCGAGCGCGTCATCGTCTCCTGCACCACACCGAAGATCGCCACCTGCCCGGTCTGCGGATCCGCGAAGCGCATCTGGTAATCGCCGCGCGCCGTGATCGTGCCCCACAATCCATCGTCCGGGCGCAACTCCACGTTGTTCTCGCTGTTCTTTACGCGCGCGGCCCACCTGACCTGGCGCGTGTCGTGCGCATCGCGCGCCGCGAGGTAGTCGTCCAGCACTTGGTAGAGACAGGTGCGATCGCAGGGCGACGTCGGCTGCATCTGCTCCGCCGCCGGAGCCGCAGTGCTTACCACAGAGAGTGCGCACAGTAAGACGAAGGTTTTCATGAATTCCTGTCCGTAAGTTTTCAGCGTATTACAAAGCGCTCTAGTACGAGCTCGGTAGACTCTAGGTCGGAGGGCGGCAGCAGCAAGGCCGGTGTCTTCGTCAACTGAACGGCCGTGCCGCCACTCGGATGCAAGCCGCCCTGAATCACTTTCCTTGTTCGAACGAGAGATTGCGCCCGAAGAACGGCAGCACCTGATCCTGGATTCGGTATGCCACGTGGCTCGTGTGCGTGCCCGGATAGATCTCGAACGAGTTGGCAATGCCTTGCGCCTCGAGAGCGACATGCAGGTGGCGTGTTTCTTCGACCAGGGTGTCCTTGTCGCCCACGTCGAGCGCAATCGCGCGATACCTGCGAACTTTGGAAACGTACTGGTCCAGGAAGGCCAGCGTCGCGTTGGCGGTCCATTTCGCGACGATCTCGGAGCGTTCCTTGCCCGAGGCATCGACGGGCAGATCGACGTACAGAGGTGGTTTGGCCGGATTCGGCGACCACGCCGCGGCGATCGCCAGGTTGCCGCGCAGCCCGAAGGGCAGCGTGCTGGATGCCTGTGCGGACTGTAGCGCTTCGGCCTGCGCCACCTGTTCCGCCGTTAGTCCGCGCGGCCCCAGTGGCGACTGGCAGCACGGCGACATCACGTAGAGCGCACCGAAGCGTTCTGCCCGCCGGATGCCGATCCGCGAGGCGCCATATCCACCCATCGAGTGGCCAACCAGCCCCCGGCTTTCCGGCCTGGGCAAGGTGCGATAGCGCGCATCGATGGCATCGATCAGTTCATCCGCGATGAAGTTCTCGAAATTGCCGGTCGTGACGGAGTTCGAGTAGAACGCGCCGTTGTATTCGTTCTTGCTATTCGGCAGCACGAGGATCATGCCGGGCGTACCTTGGGCGAACGCGCCTTCGGCAGTCGCGGGCAGGTGGATTTCTTTCGTCCACTGCTCGGCGCTGATTGAATACCCATGCAGCGCATAGACCACCGGAAAGCGGCGGTGCCGGTCCTTGTCGTAGTGGGGGGGCAGAATCACGATCACGTCCCGGTCGGGCGAGGTGCCGAGCAGGTTTCCCTCGATCTCGCGCGAATGAACCTTGATCGACTCCACCCTCGCTTTCGCGGCTCCTGCGATCACGGGCGGGGCTTCGGTCGCCACCTGTGCCCGGGCCGCGGCGACGCCAAACGCCAGCGCGGCAATGCAGAACTGCATTGCCCATCGAGCCCTGTACGTGGTTGTCCTCACTACCTTGCCCCCCATCGCGAATCTGCAGAACGCCGATTCGACTGGATGATGATCGCCGAGTACGTCGTCTTTGGCGTGCCGGGCCACCTGCCAGATACGTCGTCAGGGAATCTGCTTCTTCTCTAACTTCCACTGCGGATCTTTGCACAGCCCGCAGTCCTTGCCGACGAACATCGCCTTCGCCTTCTTATCGCCGCGCAGTTGCCACTGCAGCCAGTTCACGGCCACTTGCGCCACCGGACCGCCATTGGGCTGAAAGTACGTGCCGCCATGGCCCGTATCAATATTGGCTACCATAATCGGCACATGACTGATCTTCTGGAAATCATCCATACCGTTGTTGTAGGCGATGTCCTTGGAACCGCCAAGGATGTAGATCACCGGCGTGTGGATGTCCTTCAGGGCTTCCTTGCTCACGTCCATGCCGGGCATGGGGCTGGCACCGGCATTGAAGAGCCCCGTGTTCTGGAATACAGCGGTGGCAACTCGCGGATCTTTTGACGCCGCGATAGCCTGCACGCCACCGCAGCTGAATCCCGAGACGGCGATCTGCTTCGGATCGATGCGTCCCTGGTACGGACTGCCCGTGCGCGAGTTTTCCTTCACCGCCCAGTCGATGGCCTCGATGAGCTGGGCTGTCGAAGTCTTGGGAGGAGGCAATTGAAGCGCCTGACCCGCCGACGGCGCGCCCTGCTGTGGACCCGCGGGTGGCGCGGCAGGTGCCGGACGCGGCGGTGCGCCAGGACCACTCAGAATCTTGCCGCTGGCGATCACCAGGTAACCGTGCGACGCGATCTCCAGCAGCGGAAACCGCGTGCTCGCGGCATCATCCGAGCAGCCACCATTTCCCCACGCAACAACTCCAAGTTTTTGCCTGCCCATTGCGGCCATATCGCGTGGCCGATAGACAACATGCGTCGGGAGGGAGGCGTCCTCTTCCTTCATTGCCGGGTAGGGACCGGTGCCCGGGGTGTCGGGACCGGCAGGTGCCGGGGGCGGCGCCTGCCCGTAGGCGCTCATGGCCAGGAGGGTCAGAACGGAGAGGGTTGAAAGGCCGCGAAGCGATGAAATCCGCATGACACTGAGCCCCCGTTATAGTTCTTGGCTAAGACTATAAGTGTTTGCATTGGGCTGGTCACTGGGCAGGCATCCGTCGATGCCATGGGACAACCTGAAGCGCAGCGCGATCGCCGGTTCATGGCGATGGCTATCGCCCGTCACGCACACGCTCTTTACCGGCAGTAACACATCAGAACGGCTTCCTTCGGTGATTTGTTGACCCGCTGGCTGGCGCGACCCTAGTATCAAGCAACAACAAAGAGGCGCCGCGTCAGAAAACGGCCGTCGTTTGCCTCGCCCGGGGGAGTCGATGAAATTCGCAAAGCACCCGATCTGGATCGGCGTCGGGCTCGTCGCACTCGGCATCGGATCGATGGTAGCCATGGCGCAACAAGGCGCATTTGGTGGCGGCTACGGCCCCCCGCTGAAGGTAGTGCCACCTCCGCGGACGTTTGTCACTTCCGACGAGCACTACGCGTATCTTCTCAAGCGTGCCCACGATGGCACGAAGCACACGCTGGACTCGGTGCCCCAATGGGACGGGTTCTGGGTTACTGCCGGCAACACGCACATGGCCGCGTTCATCGACACCGGCAATCTGGGCGGCAAGGTGATCGACGGAGTTCTAACGCCCGCCTACGAGGCGGCCTTCAAGGAACGCTGGCGCCAGCAGACCGAGCAGGGTCAGGTCGACTATGACCGCCTGGGGGAGTGCCAGCCTCCCGGCATGCCACGCTTCCTGCTCGAACCGTACTCGCACGAGTTCATCAACCTGCCGAACGAATCGTATCTCATCAACGACTTCGGCCCCTCCATCCGCCGTGTGCTGATCGGCAAGCAACACAGCAACCTCTACGGCACGCATTCCTGGTACGGCGACACGATTGGCTTCTGGAACGGCGCCCAGCTCGTGATGAGCACCAAGTATCTTTACCCGGCAGACTTTACGCGCTGGTCTCCCATGACCAGCAACCAGTTCGAAAGCATAGAGACATGGGAACTCAAGAGGTACCCGGGTGGTATCGAGAGACTCGAAGTCCAGGCGACGTTCTACGACAAGCACGCATTCGTGAAACCCGTCAACGTCGTCTATGCCTTCCGGCACGCGACCGACCTCCAGAAGGCCGACTATCGCGTCACGCATTGGGAATGCGAGCAGACCAACAACACGTATCTCGATGACAAAGGAAAATCCAATTTCCACCTGCCCGGCGAAGCGGGTTTCAATGACGGGCGGGGCCTCACGCATTTTCCGGAGCTGCCAGGACAATCACGGGATCCGATTTACAACACGACGTTAACCCCCGGCGCGAAATAGCCAGCAGGTGCACTACATGAAGACTACTTACAAGGCGGTGCTGATAGCGTTGGTGACAACCCTTGCCGCCATGACAGTCCATGCGCACCATTCATTCGCGATGTTCGACCGCACCACGGAAGTGGTCAAGACGGGAACCGTGCAACGCTGGGCGTTCAACAACCCGCACTCATGGCTCTACGTCAACGTGACGAACGAGGATGGCACGCAGACGTTGTGGAGCTTCGAGAGTGCGTCGCCCACCCAATTGATCGGGCGTGGCATTACCGGCAAGTCGTTCGAGCCAGACGCCACGGTGACGGTCATGTTCTGCCCGCTACGCGACGGGCGCGCAGGTGGTGGAATCGGATGGGTCATGCTCGCGGACGGCAAGTACTTCTCCACTGCCGACGGTGGATGCAACGGCAGTGACGAAAACATCGCCCGGTGGAAAGACTGGATGAAACTGGGCTACAGGTCGAACAAGGACGCGCAAGCCGCGGGCGCAAAATAGTCAGGCGTCATTGCACTGACATAGCGCCTGGCGAGCAAAGCTGCGCCGCAGCCTGGAGCCCGGCACGCTCACTCCCACTCGATCGTCGCCGGCGGCTTACCGCTGATGTCATACACGACCCGCGACACGCCCTTCACTTCGTTGACGATGCGTCGCGAGCACACGTCGAGCAGCTCATACGGCAGATGCGCCCACTGTGCCGTCATGAAGTCGATGGTCTGCACCGCGCGCAACGCGATGACCGGGTCGTAGCGACGGCCATCGCCGGTCACGCCCACGCTGCGCACCGGCAGGAACACGGCAAAGGCCTGCGAGGTCTTGTCGTACCAGCCGCTCTTGCGCAGCTCTTCGATGAAGATGT
>CANGFJ010000082.1 GCA_947453065.1 Pseudomonadota bacterium | reverse complement strand
CTGGAGTGGGGCAGCGGCGCAGAAGGCGTGCTGCTCGTCCACGGCTGGGGGTCCCACGCCCCACGCTACTCAGCCTTCGTCGAGCAGATCCTCGCGCGCGGCTGGCGAGCCGTGGCCTTCGACGCCCCTGCGCATGGCCAATCCCCGGGACACCAGGCCAGCCTCGCCGACTTCTCCGAAGCGCTGGAGGCGGTGGTGCTGGCCCATGGACCCTTCGACGCGATCGTGGGTCATTCCTTCGGCGCGATGGCCGCGGCAGCGCTGCTGGCCACCCACAAACCGGGTGGCCTGCAGGCCGCGGCCTTGGTCAGCATGCCGCGCGATGGCGGCTATACGCTCGAATCCTTCCTGCTGATCCTGGGCGTGGACGCCGATCTTCAGGAACGGGTGAAACAGCGTTTCCAGACACGCTTTGGTCTGGCAGCCGAGGGCATCTCGACGCTGCAGATGGCGCCCCACATCACCTGCCCCGTGCTGCTCGTGCACGACCGCGATGACGACGTGGTGCCCCTGTCACAGGCCCAGGAAGTGCTCGCGGCCCTGCCCCACGGCGCCCTGCATATCACGCAGGGCCTGGGTCACAGCGGCATGCTGCGCGACCCCCGTACCGTCAGTTCGATCATCGGCTTCTTCGAGGGCGCGTTCAGAAGCTGACGCGCAGGAAGGCTTCCGGCCCCTTGAACTGGAAGTCGACGCGGCCCGTGTTGCCCGGGTCGAAACTGTTCACCAGCACCTGCCGCATGCTGTAGCCCAGGCCTGCTGCGAGGTTCTGCCACGCGCGGTACTGCAGGTCCGCATGGTAGTTACCGAATGAGCCCTTGACGCCCTGCGTGTGCACGACGAGGTACTGCACGCGGCCGTTCACCGACCACCGGTCTGCCACGCGCCAGCTGCCATCCAGGGCGAGCGTGGGCATCGGCACTACCCCATCGAAGGTGTCGCGAACGCGCCGCGCGGGCACCTCGCCCGAGCCCTCGCCCTGCACCAGGTACAGCCCCAACCCGCCGCCGATCTCCACCTGTTCGCGCCGCAGGAACGAGTAGGTGTAGGTCAACCCCAGCATGCGCAGGTCGGTGTGCGTAATCAGGCGATCGTACAGGCGATACGTGGAATCGCCGACGACCAGTGGCTGGTCCAGCACCGCATCGCCATCACGCGTGAGTTTGAAGTAATCCACGCGCAACCGGTTGCGCTCGCCCATCCGCAGCATCAGCTCGAGGGCGCCGCCGCGGCTCCTGTCCTGCAGACCCAGCAGATTCTCCGCGCGAAAAGTAGTGCCCGGCACCAGCAGCGACTGGTCATAGCGGATGTCGGTCGACACCTTGGCCGTGGAATAGAGACCCGTGAGGGCAAAGCGATCCGTGATGGGACTGGCGATCTCGACGCGGGGCGGCTGCAGCAGCTCGCGTTTGGCCTCTTCGGAATGAGCCGCCATTGCCCCCAGGCACAGTGCCAGGCCCAGACGTGTCGCGAAGGAAAGTGTGCGCATGGACGAGACCCTGCCGTGGCCAGGATGGCCGTGGCAGAGATGATCCGTGATGCAGGGGCAGGATGCCAACGTCGCCGGGCGGCGACGTGGCCAGACAGAGAGGCGCATCACAGGCCGTGGCCCGGGATGCGCCAGCGCCCTTAGCGCTTCATCGCCTCGAAGAACTCCGAATTGGTCTTCGTGTCCTTCATCTTGTCGAGCAGGAACTCGATCGCGGCCAGCTCGTCCATCGGGTGGAGCAGCTTGCGCAGGATCCACATCTTGGCCAGCTCGGTCGGGTCGGTGATGAGCTCTTCCTTGCGGGTACCCGAACGGTTGATGTTCAGGGCCGGGAAGGTGCGCTTCTCGGCAATGCGGCGGTCCAGGTGGATCTCGCAGTTGCCGGTGCCCTTGAACTCCTCGTAGATGACATCGTCCATCTTCGAGCCCGTGTCGATCAGCGCCGTGGCGAGGATGGTCAGCGAACCGCCTTCTTCGATGTTGCGCGCCGCGCCGAAGAAGCGCTTGGGGCGCTGCAGGGCGTTGGCGTCGACGCCGCCGGTCAGCACCTTGCCGGAGCTCGGTACCACGGTGTTGTAGGCACGGGCCAGGCGGGTGATGGAGTCGAGCAGGATCACGACATCCTTCTTGTGCTCGACCAGGCGCTTGGCCTTTTCGATCACCATCTCGGCCACCTGCACGTGACGCGCGGCTGGCTCGTCGAAGGTGGAGGAGACCACTTCGCCCTTCACCGTGCGCTGCATCTCGGTCACTTCTTCCGGCCGCTCGTCGATGAGCAGCACGATGAGGTAGACCTCGGGGTGGTTCGCCGTGATGGCCGTGGCGATGTTCTGCAGCAGCATCGTCTTGCCGGCCTTGGGCGGCGAGACGATGAGGCCGCGCTGGCCCTTGCCGATGGGCGCAACCAGGTCGATGGTGCGGGCGGTCAGGTCTTCCTTGCTGCCATTGCCCCGCTGCAGCTTCAGTCGCGCAGTCGGGTGGAAGGGCGTCAGGTTCTCGAACAGCACCTTGTTGCGCGAGCTTTCCGGCGAATCGAAATTGATCTCGCCGACTTTCATCAGCGCAAAGTAGCGCTCGCCATCCTTGGGCGGGCGGATCAGGCCCGAGAGCGAATCGCCGGTGCGCAGGTTGAAGCGTCGCACCTGCTGCGGGCTGATGTAGATGTCGTCGGGGCCGGCCAGGTAGGAGGCATCGGCCGAGCGCAGGAAGCCGAAGCCGTCCTGCAGGATCTCCAGCACGCCCTCGCCGTAGATGTTCTCGCCATTGCGCGCATGCGCCTTGAGGATCGAGAAGATGATGTCCTGCTTGCGCGAACGGGCCAGGCTCTCCAGCCCCATCGTCTCGGCAACCTTGACGAGCTCATGAATCGGCTTGGCCTTGAGCTCCGTCAGGTTCATCGACTTGCGCGATTGCGCCAGGTCGGCCGGGCTGATGATCTCGCCGTCACCGGTCGGATCAAACGGCTCCGGATCGTAAACTTCATCGGGACGGCCACCCAGGTTGCCGTTGACGTTGCGGTCACCGCCGCCGCCACCGCCGCGGTTGCCATCGCGCCCCTGGCGCTGACCACCGCCACCACCACCGCCGCCGCCCTTGCCGGACCGGCTGCGGCCACCCTGGTTGCCGAGGTAGCCCCTCACAGGTTGCTGTCCAGGAAGGCGACGAGCTGCGATTTGGACAACGCGCCGACCTTCTGCGCCTCGACCGTGCCGTTCTTGAACAGGATCAACGTGGGGATGCCACGGATACCGAAACGCGGCGGGGTCTGGGGGTTCTCGTCGATGTTGAGCTTGGCGATACGCAGGCGACCCTGGTACTCGGAGGCAATCTCATCGAGGATCGGCGCAATCATCTTGCACGGCCCACACCACTCGGCCCAGAAGTCCAACAGGACAGGTTCGGGGGACTTGAGGACATCAGAATCGAACGTGGCGTCCGAAGTATGGACGATCTGCGGGCTGCTCACGATGAGGCCTCCATGTGCCAAGGGTGGTGAGGGATGCTAAAAACGGCGCGGCTCAGGGAAATCAGGGGGATTGGGTGCTTGCGGGTGCGGCTGGGGAGAAAATCCCGCGCCACGAACCAGGTTCAAGCAGATACACTAGATGTTTAGGGATTGGTTAAAGGGGCGACGAGAAGGTCGCCAAAGTCTTAAAGGCTTTTTTATCCGTTCCCAGTCCGATTTGCAAGCATCCGGCAAGACCGGTCCGTAACCGGCGCGAATTCCTATGATCACCAAGCTCTTCAAAAAACTCTTCAGTGGCAGCCCCAAGGCCAGCCCGACACCCCCTGCCGCAGTGCCAGCCCCGCAGGCCGCGCCCCCGGCAGCCCCCGAGGCGCCTGCGGCCAGCAGGCCCCCGCGACCGCGGCGTGAACGCAGCCGCTCGCCGGCCGGCGCCAACTCCGCTGCGCCACCGCAGCCGCGTGTGCACGCCGACCCCCCGCGCAACAAGCCGCGGGTCGAGGCCCCCAAGAAAAACGTCATCATCGACGCTTCCATGCCGACCTACGCCAGCTTCAACCTGGTGCCGGAAGTCATGCAGGGCATCACCGACGCGGGCTTCTCGCACTGCACGGCCATCCAGGCGCAGACCCTGCCCTTTGCCCTCGCCGGCCGCGACGTCGCCGGCCAGGCGCAGACCGGCACCGGCAAGACCGCTGCCTTCCTCGTCGCCATGTTCCAGTCGCTGCTCACGCACATGCCGCGCGGCGACCGTGCACCCACCGACATTCGCGGCATCGTCATCGCGCCGACGCGCGAACTGGCCGTGCAGATCCACAACGACGCAGTGGTGCTGGGCCGCCACACGGGCCTGAAGCTGGCCTGCGTGTTCGGTGGCGTCGATTACGAAAAGCAGCGCACCCAGTTCGAAAATGGCGCTGACATCCTCATCGGTACGCCGGGCCGCATCATCGATTACTACCGCCAGGGCGTCTTTGACATCAACAAGATCCAGGTCGTGGTGCTCGACGAGGCCGACCGCATGTTCGACCTGGGCTTCATCGACGACATCCGCAAGCTGCTGCGTCGCATGCCCGCGCCGGCACAGCGCCAGTCGATGCTGTTCTCGGCCACGCTCTCGCAGCGCGTGCTGGAACTGGCCTACGAGGACATGAACAGCCCCGAGCTGGTGCGCATCGAGCCCGAGCGCATCACCGCCGACAAGGTGCGCCAGCTGATCTACTTCCCGGCCATGGAAGAAAAGCTGCCGCTGCTCATCGGGCTGCTGCGCAAGGAAGACGCGCACCGCACGATCGTGTTCGTGAACACGCGTCGCGCGGCAGACCGCCTCGAAGAGGTCCTGCGCGCCAACAACATCAATGCCCAGGCCATTTCCGGCGACGTGCCGCAGAACAAGCGCCTGCGCTACATGAAGGAATTCCACAGCGGCGAACTGGCGGTGCTTATCGCCACCGACGTGGCCTCGCGCGGCCTGCACATCCCCGATGTCAGCCACGTGTACAACTTCGACCTGCCGCAGGACTGCGCCGACTACGTGCACCGCATCGGCCGCACGGCGCGCGCGGGCACCGAAGGTGACGCGGTCAGCTTCGGCTGCGAGGACTACGCGCAGTACCTGCCGGAAATCGAGGCCTACATTGGCCACAAGATCCCGCGCGGCACGATCGCGGCCGAGATCATGGCCACGGGCGTCATCTTCCCCAAGCGCAAGCCACGTGAAGATGCGCCGCCGCGCCGCAGTGGCGGTGGTGGTGGTGGTGGCGGGCGCGGTGGCCCGCCGCGCAGTGGTGGCGGTGGCCGGCGCTAAGCCGGCCCCAAGCCCTATAAGTCCGCGACGGCGCGGACCCAGGCAAACTGCGCCGGCGGCGCTTTCTCGGGCATCGAGGTGTCCGGCCGCGTAATGGCGATCAGGTGCGCGACCCCCGCGTCGCGACCCGCCTGCAACACCGTCAGGTTGTCATCCAGGAAGGCCGTGCGCCGCGGATCAAACGGCTCTGCTGCCTGGAATCCCTGCCAGAACCGCGGATCTTCCTTCGGCGCGCCGAAGACGTGCGAGCTGTACGCCACGTCCAGAAAATCAGTGACGCGCGTCTGCTCGACCTTGATGCGCAGCGTCTCGGGGTGCGAGTTGGTGGCCAGCACCAGACGCCGACCGGCCGCACGCTGGCGGCGCAGGAAGTCCTGCGCACCGGGCAACCAGGCCACGAAACCGGCGTGCTCGGTCTTCAGCAGCGAGAGGTCCATGTCGAGCGTGCGCGACCAGTGGTCCAGGCAGTACCAGGGCAGCGTGCCCTCCACCGCCGCCAGCTGAGGCATGATCTCGTCGAGTGCCTGCTGCACGCTCAGCCCATGCATCGCGCCATAGGCCTCGGGCACCACGCGGCGCCAGAAGCGGTTGTCGAAGGCCAGGTCGAGCAGCGTGCCGTCCAGGTCCAGCAGCAGCGTATCGACCTCGTCGGGAATGGTGGCGGGTATGTAGCGCATGGACGCGTATCATACCGTGCACATGTTCGACCTCATCGACCTGCACACGCACAGCCTGCATTCCGACGGCTCCCTGACCCCCGCCGAACTGGTGGCACGGGCCGCGTTGCGCAAGATCACCGTGCTGGCCCTCACCGACCACGACACCATGGCCGGCTGCGACGAGGCCTTGGCCAGCTGCCGCGAGCACGGCATCGGCTTCGTGCCGGGGGCCGAACTCACGGCCGGCTGGCGCGGCCAGGAGATCCACATCGTGGGACTGGGGCTCGATGCCACGAACCCGGTGCTGCAGGCCCAGTTCGACGACATCCTCGCCCGCCGCAGGCGCCGTATCAGCGCCATCGGCGAGAAACTGCGCCGCGAGCCCGCCCTGGCGGGGCAGGACCCCACCGCCGCCGTGCTGGCAGGCGTGGGCGTGCCCACCCGCACGCACGTGGCCCGCGAGCTGGTGCGCCTGGGCCTGGCCGACGGCGTGCAGCAGGCCTTCGACCGCTACCTGGCGCGCCGCAAGCCCGGCTACGTCCCGCAGGAGTGGCCGGATATCGAGACCACCATCGCGGCCATCCGCGCCGCGGGCGGCCACGCGGTGCTGGCCCATGCCCACCGCTACAAGCTCTCGCACGGCGGACTCAAGGAACTCTGCGCGGCCTTCCGCGCCGCAGGCGGCGCAGGCATCGAGGTCAGCCTGCCGGGCACCTCGCCTGCCGATGCCTCGCGCCTGGCCAGCCTGGCCCGTGCCCACGACCTGGCCGGCTCGGTGGCCTCGGACTTCCATGAGCCGGGACTGCCGTGGCGTCCGCTGGGTCGCTTCGATAAGCTACCGGACCAGGTCGTGCCGATCTTGGCCCGACTCACGCCCCTCTAGCCGCCCGTTGCTCACCGGAAACCGCCGTCATGTCGGATGACACCGAGGACAACGTCGATCGCGAGCTCTTCCGCAACATCGAGCGCCTGCGCCAGTTGCGGATCGAGCACCGCGACCTCGACCAGGTCATCGAGCGACTCGCGCTCGATATGCACATCGACGAGCTGCAGATGCGCCGCCTGAAGAAGCGCAAGCTCATGCTGAAAGACCAGATCGCCCGCATCGAGAGCCAGTCGATCCCGGACCTCAATGCCTGACAGCGACCTCAACGCTTTCTTCGAGCGCCTCGCCACGCCCCAGCTGCTGACGCAAATCCTGCTGACCGTGGTCGCCGTGCTGGCAGCCCTGACCGTCGGCCACTTCGCCCGTGCCGCCTGCCGCCGCGGCGGCTATGCCCAGCGCGACACCTGGCAGGCCCGCGTGGTGCAGGGCGCAGCGCTTGGGGTCGCGCCGTTCGCTGCCATGGTGGCCCTGTTGGCCGGCCGCAGCGCGCTGCGGCTTGCCGGCCCCGCCGCAGAACTGCTGGATATCGCGCTGCAGTTTGGCGCGGCACTGCTGCTCATCCGCATCGGCCTGTACCTGCTCACCCTGGCGCTGGGTCGCCCGGCCTGGCTGCTGCGACGCGAGTACTCGCTGACGTTCGTGCTGTGGATCGTGGTCAGCTTCTCCCTGTTGGGCTGGCTGGGCTTCGTCGAGACCAGCCTCGATGCGGTAGACCTGATTCCGGGTACTGCGCGCTTCACCGTGTGGGCACTGCTCAAGGGCCTGGTCATCGTCACGGTCTTCGTGCTGTTCTCGAGCCTGCTGTCGCGCACGCTGGAGCGGCGCGTGATGAAGCTCGACGAGCTGGCCATGTCCACGCGCCTGGGCATCACCAAGTTCACCTACTTTTTCCTGATCACGCTGGGCGTGATGATCGGCATCAATGCCGCAGGCGTGGACCTCACTGCGCTCACCGTGCTGACCGGCGCGGTGGGCATCGGCCTGGGCTTTGGCCTGCAGTCGATTGCCAGTAACTTCGTCAGCGGCTTCGTGCTGCTGATGGACAAGTCCATCAAGCCCGGCGACGTCATCAGCTTTACCGGCATGACCGGCACCAGCACCGAGAACTTCGGCTGGGTGCAAGAGCTGCGTGGCCGCTACGTGGTGGTGCGCGACCGCGATGGCGTCGAGACGCTGGTGCCCAACCAGAACCTCATCACCAGCCCGGTCATCAACTGGAGCTACTCCGACCGCAAGGTGCGACTGAAGCTGCCGGTGCGCATCAGCTACAGCAACGACCCGGAGCAGGCGCTTGCCGTGCTGCTGCAGGCAGCGCAATGCAACCCGCGTGTGCTGCGCGACCCCGAGCCGGTGTCGCGCCTGATGCACTTCAGCGACCACGGCATCGACCTGGAGCTGCGCTTCTGGATCGCCGATCCGCAGAACGGCGTGAACAACGTGCGCTCGGATGTGAACCGCGCCATCTGGAAGCAGTTCAAGGCCGCCGACATCGTCATTCCGGTGGCACAGCGCGAAGTGCGCCTGGTCACCACGCGCGGCGGCGGCACGTGATCCCGATCGAGATCCCGGACTCGGATCTCTCGATCAGTTTCGTACGCGCCGCGGGGCCCGGTGGCCAGAACGTCAACAAAGTGGCCACGGCCGCGCAGCTGCGCTTTGACTTCGCGGGCACGAAGATCCTCAACGAACGCGTCAAGGCGCGGCTACGCGTGCTGGCAGGCCGGCGCCTCACCGATGAGGGCGTCATCCTCATCATCGCGCGCAATCACCGCACGCAGGAAGGCAACCGCCGCGAGGCCCTGTCGCGCCTTCAGGACATGATCGATGCAGCGCGCGTAGAGCCCAAGCTGCGCCGCGCCACCAAGCCGACCCGCGCCTCCAAGGAGCGGCGCCTGGAGGGCAAGGCCCGCGACCAGCGCGTCAAGCAGACTCGCGGTCGCGTGCGGAGCGACGATTGACCCAGGTCGACCTGCTGGTCGTCGGTGGCGGAATCAACGGCGCGGGCATCGCGCGCGATGCAGCCGGGCGGGGCCTGTCGGTCTGCCTCGTCGAACAGGACGACCTGGCCGCACACACTTCATCGGCCAGCACCAAGCTCATCCACGGCGGCCTGCGCTACCTCGAACAGTATGAGCTGCGCCTCGTGCGCGAATCGCTGGCCGAGCGCGAGCGCCTGCTGGCCATCGCGCCGCACCTGATCCGGCCACAGCGCTTCGTGCTGCCGTATGTCGCCGGGCTGCGGCCACGCTGGCTGCTGCGGCTGGGCCTGTTCGTGTACGACCACGCGGGTGGACGCGAAAAACTGGCCGCCTCGCACAGCGTTACCCTGACGGGCACGCCGCTGGGTGCGCCTCTACAACCGACGTTGCAGACCGGCTTCGAGTACTCCGACTGCTGGGTCGATGATGCGCGGCTCGTGCTGCTGAACGCGCTCGACGCCGCCCAGCGCGGCGCGCAGGTGCTGACGCGCACCCGACTGCTATCGGCGGTAGAAAACGTGGGTGGCTGGCTGGCGCAGTGCCAGGACACCGTCAGCGGTGCCACCTTCACCGTGCAGGCGCGTGCCGTGGTCAATGCCACCGGCGCCTGGGCCAGCGACGTGCTGGGCCAGTGCCTGGGGCTGGCCAGCACGAAGCGCCTGCGCCTGGTGAAAGGCAGCCATGTCATCGTGCGACGCCACTATGAAGGCGACCACGCGTACCTGCTGCAGAGCCCGGACCGGCGCGTGGTGTTCGCCATTCCCTACGAGCAGGACTACACGCTGATCGGCACCACCGACGTGCCGTTCACCGGCGATCCTGCGCGCGTGGCCATCGACGCATCAGAAATCCGCTACCTCTGCGACTGCGCCAACGCCTTCTTCCGCGTGCCGTTGTCGCCATCCGATGTGGTCTCGTCCTATGCCGGCGTGCGGGCGCTCTACGATGTCGGGGCGGAGGGCTCAGCCCAGACGGTCAGTCGGGATTATCAGCTCGACTTGCAGCAGGGCCCTGACGGCGCCCCGGTGCTGTCGGTGTACGGCGGCAAGATCACGACCTATCGGCGCCTGGCCGAGTCGGCACTGGAGAAGCTGTTGCCGGCCCTCGGGCTGCGCGACCTGGACCCCTGGACCGACCAGCAGGCCTTGCCGGGTGGCGACCTGCCACACGGCGACCTCGCGCGCTTCACGCAGCACGCGATCGAACGGTGGCCCGGACTGCCCCCTGCCCTGCTGACCCGTTATGCACGCCTCTATGGCACGCGCATGGCGCATATCGTGGGGGCCGCGCGCTGCCTGGCTGACCTGGGGGAAGACTTTGGCAGCGGGCTGCACCGCGCCGAGGTGGACTATCTGGTGCACGAGGAATGGGCGCGCAGTGCCGAAGACATCCTGTGGCGACGGACCAAACTTGGGTTGCACGGCGCGGACGCCGTGCGACTGGCCACAGCGTTAGCCGTCAGGCATCCGGCGGCAATACCACCAGCGTGAACCAGTAATCGCCGATGCCACGCACCACGCGCGAGAACTGCTCGAAGTCGACCGGCTTCACGATGTAGGAACTGCAGCTCAGGCGGTACGAGGCCAGCACATCCGAATCGGCATCGGAACTGGTCAGCACCACGACAGGGATCTGGCTGAGGGCCTCGTCCTTGTCGATTTCGGCAAGCACTTCACGCCCATCCATGCGCGGCATGTTCAGGTCCAGCAGGATCAGGTCCGGCCGCGGGGCATCGGTGTAGGGCGCTTCGCGGCGCAGGAAGGCCATGCATGCCTCGCCATCGCCGGCGTGATGCAGGTTGACCGCAAACTTTGCCCTGTGGAACCCAATGCGCATGAGCTCGACATCATCCGGATTGTCCTCGACCAACAGCACTTCCACCGGTCGACCACGCGCCAACACATTGCTCACTGAACACCTGCCCTGTCATCGGAAATGGAAAAGTAAAACGTTGCGCCCAGGCCGGGCTCGGACGTCAGCCAGATCTTGCCGCCATGCAATTCAACAACCCGCCGGCAGACGGCCAGGCCAATGCCCGTGCCCGGGTAGGTCGCCAGGTCATGCAGGCGCTGGAACATCTCGAAGATACGCTCATGGTGACGCGGGGCGATGCCCATGCCGTTGTCCTGCACGGAGAACACCCAGGCTTGGGCCTCGCGTTTGGCACCCACATGGATGCGGGGCGCATGCTTCCCCCGGTACTTGATGGCGTTACCGATCAGGTTGTAGAGCAGCTGCACCAGCTGAAACCGGTCACCCTGTATGACCGGCAGTTCATCGAAGGTGATCTCGGCACCGGCCTCGGGAACGGCCTCATCCAGCAGCAGCAGCGCGGCATCGGCCGCGTCACGCATGGACACCGCATCGAAACGACTCGCCTGCGAGTCGATGTTGGCGTATTCAAGCAGGTCCCGCACCAGGGCCTGCAGGCGGCGGATGGACACCACGATGCGGTTGATCCAGTCCTGCCCCTGCTTGTCGAGTTGCTCCTCATAGGTGGCGCCCAGCAACTGCGCGAAACTGGCAATCGTACGCATCGGCGTCTGCAGGTCGTGCGACGCCACATACGCAAAACGTCTCAGCTCCAGGTTGCTACGTTCCAGCGATTCCACCGCCTGCTGCAACTGCCGGGTCTGCTCGCGCTCGCTGATGTCGAGGACCGCGCTGAGGTAGTAGCGCTCGCCATCCATGTCGACTGGGTTGAGCCCGATTT
>CANGFJ010000081.1 GCA_947453065.1 Pseudomonadota bacterium | reverse complement strand
TTCGGCTGGCGCCTCGCGCATCCCCACCAGTGACCAGTCTGCATCGAGCTCTTCGGCCGCCATCATCGTCAAGGCAGTGTGGACGCCCTGCCCCATTTCACAGTGGGGCACCAGCACGGTGACCCGGTTGTCGGGGGTGATCGTGAGCCACACGGTGAGCATCGGCGTATCGCCGATGGGTTCGGGCAGGATGCCGAATCGATTGGGCGCCAGCGCCAGCTCTGCAACGCCCAGCACCAGGCCGCCACCGACCACACTGCCCGCGGTCATGAAGGCGCGTCGTGTCCACTTACCCATGGGACACCCCCGCATCGGCCAGCGAATGGATGGCGCGGCGAATGCGCTCATAGGTGCCGCAACGGCAGAGGTTCGTGAGTTCCGCGTCGATCTGCGCGTCGGTGGGACGGGCGTTGCGAGCCAGCAAGGCAGAGACCGCCATGATCATGCCGGACTGGCAATAACCACACTGTGGCACTTGCTGGGCCACCCAGGCCGCCTGCACGGCGTGCGGTGCATCGACCGGCGCGAGGCCTTCGATGGTGGTGACCTGCGCGCCGTCTAGCGCGGACACGGGCACCGAGCAGGCGCGCGTGGCAGCGCCATTGATGTGCACGGTGCAGGCCCCACAGGCGCCGATACCGCAACCGAACTTCGTACCGGCAAGCCCCAGCTGCTCGCGCAGCACCCACAGCAGCGGCGTGTCGGCATCGGCCTCGACCGTGCGCGCCTCGCCATTAACGACAAATGAGACGGACATGCGGATCTCCGGTGGCCTGGGGTGCCGGGAGTATGCCGCGACACCGCAACGCTGGCGGGGTTAGTGCGCATAGGCGACGCCGCCCCAATCTGCCAGCGTGTCCTGCGCAACGCGGAGAGCCCTCATGAACACCTTGACCCGGTTTGCACTCGGCCTGATGGGACAACTTCGGCCCCGGCCCGCAGTCGGCACCGTCTTGCCCACGCTGTCGCTGCCCAGGCCCGAACAGCATGGCGGCCTGCCCCTGATGGAAGCGCTGCGCCTGCGCGGCTCTGCGCGGGAGTTCTCCGACGCGCCGCTGCCCCTGCCGTTGCTATCCAACCTGCTGTGGGCCGCCTATGGCGTCAATCGCACCGGTGATGGGCGCACCGCACCTTCGGCACTGGATGCGCAGGAAATCGAGGTGTTCGTGGCGCTGCCCTCGGGCGCCTACCGCTACGACGCCGCCGCCCACGCCCTGCATCTGGTCGCCGCCAGTGACGTGCGACGCGTAACGGGTTACCAGGACTTCGTGGACAAGGCGCCCCTGGACCTGATCTATGTGGTCGACCACACACGGCTGGGCCGTGTGCCGGTACACCAGCGCGAGAGCTTTGCGTCCGTCGCAGCGGGCGCCATTGCGCAGAACGTCTATCTGTTTGCCGCCAGCACCGGCCTGGCGACGGTGCTGCGCGCGTGGATAGACCGTGACGCGATCGCCCGGGCGCTCGGGCTCTCGCATGACGAGCAGGTACTGCTGTCGCAGACGGTGGGCTATCCGCCGAAGGAATAAGGGGGGAGTCGGCCTGTAAGCCGGGTTCTGTCGAGGACAGTCATTCCTCTACGGACTACGTCACCGCAGCCCTTTAGCAACCTACCCGGAAGCACGCGGGACCCACGCTGCAGAAGATCTTGCGACCTTCCACTACTTCCCTATTTGGTCTTGCTCCAGGTGGGGTTTGCCGTGCCGTCGAGTGTTACCACCGACGCGGTGCGCTCTTACCGCACCCTTTCACCCTTACCGGCACCCTTGCGGGTACTTAGGCGGTTTGCTCTCTGTTGCACTTTCCGTAGGCTCGCGCCTCCCAGGCATTACCTGGCACCTTGTCCACTGGAGCCCGGACTTTCCTCCCCACCACACTGTTTCCAGTGCAATGCAGCGACTGTCCGGCCGACTCCCCGCAGACACCTTAACAGGATTACCCCGTCGGAGCGGCCGGATCTGGCTGGCCCTGACGCGGGGTCACGCCAAAGCGCCGCAACACCACGACAAAGAACAGCGGCACAAAGAAAATGGCCAGGAAGGTCGAGGCCAGCATGCCGCCGATGACACCCGTGCCCACCGCGTTCTGCGCCCCTGACCCGGCGCCACTGGCCAGGGCCAGCGGCAGCACGCCGAACATGAACGCCAGCGACGTCATGAGGATCGGCCGCAGGCGCTGGTGCGCGGCGCGCAACACCGCCTCTTTCAGGTCGATGCCGCGATCGAAGTTTTCTTTGGCGAACTCCACGATGAGGATGGCGCTTTTGGCGGCCAGCCCCATGGTCGTCAGCAACCCCACCTGGAAGAACACGTCGTTGGACAGGCCGCGGGCCAGTGTCGCGAGCACGGCACCCAGCACGCCCAGCGGCACGACCAGCAGCACCGTGACAGGAATGGACCAGCTTTCGTACAACGCGGCCAGGCACAGGAACACCACCGCGATCGATACGGCATAGAGCGCCGGCGCCTTGGCCCCGGACATCCGCTCTTCGAACGACACGCCCGTCCACTCGAAGCCGATGCCGGGCGGCAGCTTCGCAATCAGCCCCTCCATGATCTGCATCGCTTCACCGGAACTGTGGCCGGGGGCCGCCTGGCCCTGCAGGTTGAAGGACGGCACGCCGTTGAAACGCACCAGCTTCTGCGGCCCGAAGGCCCATTCGGCCGTCGCGAAGGCCGAGAACGGCACCATCTCACCCTTGGCATTGCGCAGGTACCACTGCGCCAGGTCGTCTGGCTGCATGCGGGCCGCCGGCTCGCCCTGCAGGTACACGCGCTTCACGCGACCCCGATCCAGGAAGTCGTTGACGTACAGCGAGCCCCAGACCGCCGACAGCATCTGGTTGATGTCTGTGATCGGCACGCCCAGCGCGCCGGCCTTCTCGCGGTCAATGAGCAAGCGCAGTTGCGGGGCATCTTCGATGCCGTTGGGACGGACACCCACGAGCGCAGGTTCTTTGCCTGCCATGCCCAGCAGCTGGTTGCGGGCGCCCAGCAACACGTCGCGCCCGACGCCACCGCGATCCTGCAACTGGATGTCGAAGCCCGAGGCATTGCCCAGCTCGGTGACGGCCGGCGGCACCGTGGCGATGACCTGCGCGTCGCGGATGGTGGCGAAGAACTTGCTGGCCCGCTGCGCGATGGCCTTCACTTTCTGGTCGGAGCGGCCGCGCTGGTCCCAGGGCTTGAGCTTCAGAAACACCAGGCCCATGTTCTGGCCGGTGCCGGCGAAGTTGAAGCCGTTGACGGTCATCACCGAATCGATGACGTCTTTCTCTTTTTCCAGGAAATAGGCCTCCACCTTCTTCAGCGTGACGGCCGTACGCTCTTTGGTGGCGCCGGGCGCTGCCTGGACGATGGCGTACATCGTGCCGGCGTCTTCATCGGGCAGGAAGGCGGTGGGTATGCGTGCGAACAGCAGCGCCATGACGGCCACCAGCGCGGCATAGACCACCAGGTAGCGACCCGTGCGCGACAGCATGTGCCGCAACCGGCCCTGGTAGGCCGCGTTGCTGCGCGCGAACACGCGGTTGAACCAGCCGAAGAAACCGCGGCTGCCGTGGTGTTCGCCGCGCTTCAGGGGCTTGAGCATGGTGGCGCAGAGCGCAGGCGTCAGGATGAGTGCCACCAGCACCGACAGCAGCATGGACGACACCAGCGTGATCGAGAACTGCCGGTAGATCACGCCCACCGAGCCGCCGAAGAAGGCCATCGGCACGAACACGGCGGCCAGCACCAGCGCAATGCCGACCAGCGCGCCGGTGATTTGGTCCATGGACTTGCGCGTGGCGGCCTTGGGCGTCAGCCCCTCTTCGGACATCACGCGTTCCACGTTCTCGACCACGACGATGGCGTCATCGACCAGCAGGCCGATCGACAGCGCCATGCCGAACATCGTCAGCGTGTTGATGGAATAGCCGAACGCCGCCAGCACGCCGAAGGTGCCCAGCATGACCACCGGCACGGCGATGGTCGGGATCAGCGTGGCGCGCACGTTCTGCAGGAACAGGTACATGACCAGGAACACCAGCACGATGGCTTCAACCAGTGTCTTGGCCACCTCGCGGATCGAGGTGCGCACGTAGGGGGCCGTATCCTGCGGATACACGGCCTCCAGGCTGCGCGGGAAGAAAGGCTTCATGCGTTCCAGGGTGGCGTGGATCGCATCGACCGTGTCCAGCGCATTCTGGCCAATCGCCAGCCGAATGGCCGTCGCAGAACCGGCCTGGCCATCGTGGAAGACTTCGCGTGCGTAGTTCTCGGCACTGAGGCCGACGCGGGCCACGTCGCGCAGGCGCAGCGGCGCGCCATCGGCGTTCACGCGCAGCAGGATGGCGCCGAACTGTTCGGGCGTGGACAGGCGCGTCGGCCCGATGATGGTGGCCGTCAGCGACTGGCCGGGCACGGCGGGCAAACCGCCCACCTGGCCTGCCGACACCTGCACGTTCTGCGCGCGGATCGCGGCGATGACATCGCCGGCCGTGACGCGGTAACTGGCCATGCGGGCCGGATCGAGCCAGATGCGCATGGCGAACTGCGCGCCGAACAACTGCACATCGCCCACACCCGCCGTGCGGCTGATCTGGTCGACGATGTTGGAGGCAACGTAGTTGTTGATGTCCTCGCTGGAGAGGCTGTTGTCGGTCGATCGGAAGCCCAGCACCATGAGGAAGTTGCGCGTGGGCTTGTTGACGCGCAGCCCCTGCTGCTGCACCTCGGCCGGCAGCAGCGGCGCGGCGGCCTGCAGCTTGTTCTGCACCTGCACCTGCGCAATGTCAGGGCTCGTGCCCTGCGCAAACGTCAGCGTGACGGTGGCCGTGCCATCGGCCGTGCTCTCGGAGGTGATGTAGTCCAGGCCGTCGATGCCGCTCATCTGCTGCTCGATGACCTGCACCACGCTGTCCTGCACGGTCTGCGCGGACGCACCCGGATAGCTGGCATTGACCGCCACCTGCGGCGGGGCAATGTTCGGGTACTGCATGACCGGCAGCTTCAGCACGGCGATGCCGCCGGCCAGCATCAGCACCAGGGCAATCACCCACGCGAAGACGGGGCGGTCGATAAAAAAGCGCGACAGCACGGGCCTAGCTCTTGGTCGGCGCGACGCGCACGGTCATGCCCGGCTTGGCCTTTTGCAGGCCTTCGACGATGACCCGTTCGCCAGCCGCCAGGCCGTCGGTGACGAGCCACTGGTTGTCGATGACCCGGCCCGTCTTGATGACGCGCTCGGTCGCCACGTTATCGCTGCCAACCACCAGCACCGTGGCCTGTCCCCGTGCGTTGCGCGACACACCGGCCTGCGGCACCAGCAAGGCATCGTGGCTGACCGCCTGCGAAAAGCGCGCACGCACGAACATGCCCGGCAGCAACTCACGCCGCGGATTCGGAAAGACCGCGCGCAGCACGACCGAGCCCGTGCCCCGATCCACCGTCGCTTCGGAGAACTGCAGCTGCCCGGTCTGCGCATAGGTCGAGCCGTCTTCGAGGACCAGCGTCACCTTGGCCTGCGTCGCCTTGTCGGCCTGCAGCACGCCTGCACCCAGGTCGCGCTGCAGCTTGAGCAACTCGGCGCTGGACTGCGTGACGTCCACATAGATGGGGTCCAGCTGCTGCACGCTCGCCAACTCGGCGTCCTGTGCCGCCTTGAGCAGCGCACCCTCGGTCACCAGCGAACGACCGATGCGGCCGGCGATCGGCGCGACCAGCAGCGTGTGCTCGAGGTCGATGTGCGCCGCCTCCAGCGCGGCACGGGCCACGGCCACGTCAGCCTCGGCGCGGCGGCGTGCGGCCATGGCGTTGTCGTAGTCCTGGCGGCTGATTACGTTCTGGGCGATCAACGACTCATAACGTTCAGCCAGAAGTCGTGCCGTGGCCTGCTGTGCCTCGACGCTCGCCACCTGCGCCCGCGCGCGCGACTCGGCAGCGCGATAGCTGGCCGGGTCGATCTGGTACAGCGCCTGGCCGGCCTTGACCTCCGCACCCTCGGTGAACAGCCGCTTCTGCAGGATGCCGCCCACCTGCGGACGCAGTTCCGCGATGCGATAGGGCTCGGTGCGCCCCGGCAGTTCCGTGACCAGACCCACCTGCTGCGGCGTGATCGTGACGACGCCGACCTCGGGTGCCTGGGGCGGTGCGGCCGGCGGTTTGGCGGCGCTGCAAGCCGCCAGCGTCAGGACGATCAGGAACGGTGCAATCGGTCGTGAAAGGGTCATGGTACGGAACAGGCCTTCGTGTAGGGGGCAGGACGTCTTCATCGCGGTGTCTTTGATCGACTTACGGCGCGGCGGGCCGGGGCTGGCCCAGTTTGCGCAGGGCATCGAGGTGGTCTTCCCAGGCCGGCTCCGTACAGTCATAGACCATCATGCGACCGTTGTTCAGCGGCGCCCACACGCGGGTAAAGCTGGCAGGCTTGGTATAGAACGCAGGGTCGATGATCGTGACTTCGCCCTTGAGCAGGCGCTGCCCGCTGTTCTCGTCCTGCTCGATCGCGTAGCGCTCGATGATCTTCGCGTCCTCGCTGTGCGCGACGGTCTGGTCGACCGATTCCTTCAGGCCGATGGTTTCCACCACCAGCGTGTCACCGTCCCAACGCCCGGTGGAATAGCCATCCCGGCTGGGGATCAGGTCAGCGGGATCCACCTTGGGTCCCGACAGATAGAGGCGACGTACTTCGGCGTGCGCCTCGTAGATGATCGTGATCTGCTCGGGCCGCTGGATGAACTCCATCGGATAGCCCCCGCCCAGCAGCAGGGCGCCCGGCAGGCCCGTTGGTACGCAGTGCGCGCCCGGGGAATCGCCGGTTTCCTCAACCAGCTGGCGGTACTCGGCAATCTTCGCCTTGGCCACTGGTGTCAGGGTGACGGAGGCCGAGAAGCTCGCCGCGAAATTGTCGCGGGCAGCGCCGCCACTGCCATCGCGGCTGGCGGTCCAGATGCCGGTGAGGTCCGGCGGGGCAGCACTCGCGGCGCAGGAAATCCCCAGCAGGCAGGCGCAGGCCAAGGCAGTTCTCATCGACCCGATCATGTGTTGTCTACCCCCCCCGAATACGCATCGAATGCCCGAACCCGGGCCGTCAGCCCTGCTCGGTTGGAGCCTCTGACGTTGCCCCAGGTTCCCCGCCCTGCGACATTGCGTAGACCTCGGACTTGCGCCGACCCGTGAGTTGCGCCACCACCGCCGCCGCGCGGGACGGCGGCAGCTCGCCGCGCAACAGCGCCAGGGCGCGCCGGACAAAGGCGTCATCCGGCGCAGTCTGCACGGCGGGCGCCCCTTCCAGCACCAGCGTGATCTCGCCGCGCGCAAAATTGGCGTCTTTGCCGGCCATTTCCAGCAGCTCGGCCAGCGTGCCGCGGTATATCGTCTCATAGGCTTTGGAGAGTTCGCGGCAGACCGCCGCGCGGCGATCTGGCCCACAGGCCGCCGCAAAGTCCGTGAGGGTGTCCACGATGCGGTGCGGGGCTTCGAAGAACACCATCGTGCGCGGCTCATGGGCCAGCTCGCGGCAGCGTTCGCGGCGCGCAGCATCGCGTGCCGGCAGGAAGCCCTCGAAGCAGAAGCGGTCGGTGGGCAGCCCGGCAATCGACAGCGCGGCCAGCACGGCAGAGGGCCCCGGAATCGCCTGCACCAGGTGCCCGGCGGCCAGGGCCGCGGCGATCAGCGCATAGCCCGGGTCCGACACCAGCGGGGTGCCGGCATCACTGACCAGGGCAATGGTTTCACCGCGCGCCAGGCGCGCCAGGAGTTCGTCGATGCGATTGCGTTCGTTGTACTCATGCAGCGAGACCATCGGCCGGGACAGCCCCAGCAGCTGCAGCAGGTGGCCGCTGTGGCGGGTGTCTTCGGCGGCCACCAGGTCGGCATTGGCCAGGCTGTCGCGGGCCCGCGGCGAGAGATCGGCCAGATTGCCGATTGGCGTCGCCACGACATCGATCCGGCCCCGTGCAGCAACCACTATAATCTCCTTGTTCGCGCCACTTGGCCGCCCATCCCTGAAAGCTTGCCCCGCAGCATGACACCGACGCAACACGCCCTCACAGGCAATCGCTCCCGCCCGTCGTGGCTGGCTGCTGCCTGCCTCACGGCAGCGCTGTTCGTGGCCGGCTGCAGCAGCCTGGCACCGGTAGCCGTGCCGCCCTCGGTCGACCGCGCCACGCAGCTGGCCAACCAGGGCAATCATGTCGCCGCAGCCGAGATGTATGCGCGGCTGGCCGCCAGCACGGCACCCGCCGACAGCCTGGCACTGGGCGTCAGCGCGGCGCGCGAGTGGCTGGCCGCGAACCGTCCCGACGACGCGCAGCGCACGCTGGCCGGCCTCCTAGCACCCACCGATCCGCGCCCCCTGCTCGACCTGCGGCTGCTGGAGGTCGAGGTGCAGCTGGCCCGCGCGCAGCCCGCCGAGGCCTGGCGCCTGGTCGCCGCCCTGCCCGAACCCAAGCCGCCACTGGATGTGCCGCGCTACCTGGCCCTGCGCGAGCGCGCCGCCTTTGCCGCGGGCCGCGCGACCGATGCCGTGCGCGCGGGCGTGGCGCTCGATCGCCTCGCCACCACCGACGCCGAGCGCATGGCCGGTCGCCGCGAACTGCTCTCCCAGCTGCGCAAGGCCGTCGAGCGCGGCGTCAAACTCGACCCCCAGGCGGTGCGCGAGGCACCGGTGCGCGGCTGGCTCGAACTCGGTGCGATCGCGGCCAACGCCGCCCGCAGCCCCCTGAACGCGGCCCGCGACATCGAGCGCTGGCGCGGACGCAACCCCGGACACCCAGGCAGCACCATCGCCATGACAGAGATCATGGGGCCCACGGCCCCGTCCACCCTCGGCAGCGTCGCGGGTACGCAGATCGCCGTCCTGCTGCCGCTGGCCGGCCGTCAGGCCACGGCCGCCACACTCGTACGCGATGGCTTCCTCGCTGCCGTCAGCCAGCTGCCCGAGGGCCAGCGCCCGGTGGTCAAGGTCTATGACACCGGCGAGCTCAGTGTTGCCGCGGCCCTGGCCGCCGCGCAGGCCGAGGGCGCGAGCTTCATCGTGGGCCCGCTGACGCGCGAAGAAGCCATTGCCGCGGTCAACGAGAACACCCGCCGCACGCCGATGCTGCTGCTCAACAACCTGCCGCCCGAGCAGGGTTCCCCCGCCAACGTCTGGCAGTTCGCCCTCTCGCCGGAAGACGAAGCACGGCAGGTTGCGCAGCGTGCGCTGGCCCTCGGGCAGCGCCGCGCCATCATCCTGGCGCCCAGCGGCGACTGGGGCACGCGCGTGGTCGCCGCCTTCCGCGAGACGCTGCTGGCTGGTGGTGGCAGCGTGCTGGTGCAGGCCAGCTACGACCCAGCGCGCAGCGAGTTCACGGCGCCGATTACCGAGGCACTGCGCATCGACGAGAGCCGCGCCCGCCACAAGCGCGTCGAGGAGATCGTGGGCGGCAAGCTCAACTTCGAGCCGCGTCGCCGCGCCGACATCGACTTCATCTTCGCGGCGGGCCAACCCGTGGCGCTGCGTCAGATCCGTCCGCAGTTGCGCTTCTTCTACGCCGGCGACGTGCCCACCTACATGACCTCTGACGCCTACGACCCAGACCCCGGCGCCAACCGCGACATCGACGGCATGCTCTTCCCCGACATGCCGTGGATGCTGCAGGACCAGGGTCCCATTGCCGACACGCGCGCGGCCACGCAGGCGGCCTGGGGCGACAAGGGGCCGCGCCTGCCGCGGCTCTTCGCCTTTGGCTATGACGCAGGCCAACTGGTGCTGGCGCTGCGCAACCCACAGTGGCAGTGGCCGCTGGCGGGCGTTACCGGCAGGCTGTCGCCCGACGCCCAGCGCCGGCTGCGTCGTGACCTGGACTGGGCGCAGGTGCGTAACGGCAAGCCCGTGCTGCTGGGCCTGCCCTCTCCCTGAGGCCTGCCACCCTGATCGACCGGCGCGCCATCGGCCAGCAGGCAGAAGACGCCGCGGCGATCTACCTGCAGGAGCAGGGGCTCACGATCCTGCTGCGCAACTACCGCTGCCGCATGGGTGAGCTCGACCTCATCGCCCGGGCAGAGCCCGATGTGCTGGTCATCGCCGAAGTGCGGCTGCGCAGCCGCAGTGACTACGGGGGTGGCGCAGCCAGCGTCGATCACCGCAAGCGGTCGCGCATCCTGCGCGCCAGCCGTCACCTGCTGCTGATGCAGCCGGCGCTGGCGCGACTGCGGGGGCGCTTTGACGTGCTGGACCTGCGCCCTGCCGCCGAGGGCTATGTGATCGACTGGATCCGCGGGGCATTCGAGGGATAATCAAACGCATGAACCCACCCACCGCGCCCCGGCTGAATCCGCGCAAATTACTGCTGAGCAAGTGGACGGCCGCCGAGCCGCGCAACAAGGAAAAGCATTTCCTCGTCACGCGCCTGGTCGAGCCAGAGGCGCCCGAGGCGCCGTTACAGGAAGTGGAAATCGAGGCGGTGCATTCAGGACGAAAGCAGTGCCTGCCGTGGCGCGAGCTGACCGACACCGCGCGCTGGCTGCAGGGCTGGCGCTAACCGCGCAGCCCTGCCCAGACTCGTCGGGCCTCAGGGCTTGCCGACAAAAACCGCCGTGGCATGGAACGGCTGGGTCGGCGCATCGGGCGGACCGCGCATCGCCCCGAACTGGGCCTCGAGCACGTAGGCCGTGCTACCCACCACCGTCACGGCCACGGCACCATCCGGATAGCCCTCTTTCAGCGTCACGGCCGTGCCGGCGTTGCCCTTCAGCGTGACGCGCGACAGCCGACCCACGCCGGCCGAGCCACCCTGGGCTATGAGCAGGCTGTCTTTGCCAAAGCTGCGCATCCCATCGGGCTTGTCCAGCGGCTGGTCCAGCGTCACCTCGGTGACGGTGCCAGCCTGGCCGTCCTTGCCCACCGGCACGCTGAACAGCTTGCTGGTTGCCAAGGTGTTCACGATGACGCGGTTGCCCACCACGGCGATGCCATCGAGCACGCCACCCTTGGGACCCAAAGCACCGTTGCCGACCCAGACTTCCAACGCGCTGCCGCCCGGCTTCAGGCGCAGCACTTCCATGTTGGGCGTGTCGGTCGCATAGACGCTGCCATCGGCACCCACGGCGGCGTCGTTGCAGGCACCCCCTGCCGTCGGCAGGGGGTAATGGGCCAGCGCCTTGCCGCTCTGGAGGTCGTAGGCATGCAGCACCGAGGGCACGGGCGTCGTGACGCCGGGACCCGCAGCAGGCAGGCTGCAGGCCCACAGCGTCTTGCGCCGCGCATCGACGAACACGCCCAGGTAGCCGGCGGGCGCATCGTCACCGGGCAGGATCCACGGCGCTGCCGTGGCGGCGCCCGGCGCGGCACGGAAGATCGTGCGCGCACCGATGCTGGCGACATAGATCGCGCCATCCGGCGCCGAGGTCAGGCTCTCTGGAAAGATGCGCTGACCGGGGATGGCGATCTCGCTGGGCGCTGCGGCCAGCGCCGCATTGCCCACCACGCCTGCCAGCAGGGCCAGCACCATACGGTTGCGCGTCATCACTGCCATGGCGGCGGCCCTCACTGGGCGTAGGAGATGC
>CANGFJ010000080.1 GCA_947453065.1 Pseudomonadota bacterium | reverse complement strand
CTGCCTGTTCCGTGTGCAGCACGACCTGTTCGACCTGGGCGGTGAACTGGCCGTGCCCGGCTACACCATGGTGACCGACGCGCACATCGAGAAAATCGAGGCCGACGTCGAAACCTTCAACGCCACCCTGCCGCCGCTGAAAGAATTCATCCTGCCGGGCGGCGGACTGGCCGCTGCGCATTGCCACCTGGCGCGCACCATCGCGCGCCGCACCGAGCGCCGTTGCTGGACGCTCTCCAAGCTCGAGCCGCTCAGCCCGCTGCTGCTCGTCTATCTGAACCGCCTGTCGGACCTGCTGTTCGTGCTGGCCCGCGCCCTGGCGCGGCACGAGCACGGCAGCGAGATCCTCTGGAACCGCAAGCGCTTCGAGTAAGCCGACGGCCTCCGGGCCACCCGCCAGTGCGGGAATCCCTCTTGCCAACGCATCGCAGCGAGGTGCGTTATGTCGTCTTCCGCGGCAGGCCCGGTACTGGCTGCCAGTGAACCCAACGGGGAGTCTCAGCCATGAACACCCATCACCACACCCACCTGTTCATCGCCACGGCCTGCACGCTGGCCCTCGGCATGGCGCTGTCCAACACCTACCTGCTGGCGCTCGGCATCGAGCCTGTCCAGGCCGTCACCCAGTCAAGCCAGGAAGCCGTTACGGCCAGCCGCATCGTGTCGTTCGGCGATCTGGCTATCGCCACGCCGGCGGGCCGGGAGGCCTTGACCGAACGCCTGCGCCTGGCGGCGAAAGCGGTCTGCGACGAAATCAGCCCGGCGCACTACTGGTGGCAACGGGACGGCCATGCGCAATGCCGGCAGACTGTCATGCGACAGGCCTTCGACAAGGTGTATTCGCCGGGCAGCCTCATACTTGAACCGTTCGGCGCGACGCCGCAGGACCGCAGCGTCGAGCTCACGGCCCATCGGTAGCGGCGCACGCACCGCGTCTTGCGTAGCGCTGCGTCAGGTCGGATACAGGTCGCCACGCACCCACAGGCCATGCACCTGCGGTGAAGCCTGCACGGGCAGTTTCACCGTGGCGATCGGGCCGTCCTCGACCCGCTCGGCGTCCAAAATCACCAGGTCCGAACGCAGGTTCTGGTCCAGGTGATAGGCGATGCCCATCAGATAGCCCTCGCCCTCGCGCGACTTCGCGTTCTTGGGGGCAAACACGGGCTCGGCCAGCGACACCTTCGTGCCGGCATTCCACAGCTTGAAGGTGCGCGTCTGCAGGTCCATGCGGGCGTAGCAGGCACCGGCCATGCCCCGCTCCGCCGCCGGATCCGGACAGGCGGCGTAGCCATAGCGGTACGCCACGGTGTTGTAGCGGTCGTCCTGGCGCGGCAACGGTGCCGACAGCGGATAGAGCTTCTCGATGTCGTAGCCCTTCGACTTGCCGCTGAGCGGCACCGAGATGCGGTGCAGGTAGCTCTCGGCACCCTTGAAGTCCGGCGGTGAGCCGTCCTTGTTCGGCATGAACGGGAACGGATTGCCGGCGGTGATCTCCGTATCGAAATACAGCTTCTTGCCGTCGTCGAACACGCCCATCGTGTGCGTACCACTGCGGGTCGGCCCCTCGAACCACTTGAGGTCCTTGCCGTCCCCGCCGCGGCGGAAGAAGCCGAACCAGGTCTTGCCACTGCGATCCCAGGACCAGTGGATGCCGCCCCGCTTCATCTGCTCGATGTCGATGGTCATCGGCACGACGAAGAACATCACGTATTTCTCGCTGATGCCGAAGTCATGGATCATGCCCACGTAGGGCACCTTGATCTTCGTTTCCCAGAGCTTCTTGCTCGTGTTCTTGTCGATCTCGAACACCGACACCACGTCGCTGCCCAAGCCCTCGGCCTCATAGCCGAAGGCCAGCATGTTGCCCGTGATCGAACACACCTTGGGGTGCGCGGTAAACGGCTGGGTCTTCGGCAACTGGCCGCCGAAGGTGTAGATCGGATCCACCGTCTCCAGCGTGTTGATGTCCAGGGCAATCGGGGGCGTGTCTTCCTTCAGCGCCAGGATCAGGCCCTTGTGGTTGATCACGTGCGTATTGCCCACCGCGCGCGACAGGCCGCGGACGCTCGGGTCGTCCATATACGGATTGCGGTACATCGGGTACAGCCCACGGCGCGCCTTGTCCTGCGCCAGGTAGCGCTCGCCCTTGGCATAACGCGTGCGGTAATCGACGCGGCCGTTCTTAATGCGAAACACCCGCACATGGCCTTCGCCGTCGAACATGATGTTGCCCGGGACGCGCGGATACTGCGGGTCTGGCCCGGTGGCGAAGAAGCCGCCATCCAGGTCCAGCGGCAGCTTGCCCTCGACCTCGCAGTCATTGATCGTCACTTCAGCGCGGATCGGCGAGAACTGCCCGCCGCTGCCCGGTGCACCGGCCGGCGGCCGCGACAGGTCGGTATTGCCGGAGACAGCGCCGGCTGCGGCGGCTGCGCCGGCCAGGCCCGTGGCCCCTACACCCGCGGCCGTGCCGATCGCTGCCGCCATGAAACTGCGGCGATCAAGGTTCTGCTTGTCAGTCATGTTGTCCCCTGTCGATAGAGAGTCGCGACCAGTCAAAGGCCGCGCCCGGGTCGGTCTTGCGACCCGGTGCGATGTCACTGTGTCCCACCACGCGCGCCGGGCTCAATAAGGGATAGCCCGCGTACAGCGCGTCCAGCAGCTGGGCCAGGCAGGCGTACTGGGCGTCCGCATAGGGCGCCTCGTCGGCGCCTTCCAGCTCGATGCCGATCGAAAAATCATTGCAGCCCTCGCGCCCGTCCCAGGACGAGCGGCCTGCATGCCAGGCCCGCTCGCCGAAGGGCACGAACTGCAGCAGTTCGCCATCGCGGCGGATCAGCAGGTGCGCCGACACGCGCAGTCCCGCGATCGTCTCGAAATACGGGTGCGCGCCCGTCGGCAGGTTGCCGGTGAACAGCTGCTCAATGAACGGCCCGCCATACTCGCCCGGCGGCAGGCTGATGCCGTGCAGGACGATCAGGTCTGGCGCCACGCCAGCCGGCCGCGGGTCGCGGTGCGGACTCAGTACCTGCCGTACGCCGACCAGCAGCCCGGTGGCCGCGTGCACCTGCAGGGGCTGTGCGCCGGCCCTCACGGCTTCGCGGCAGGCTTCGGGGCTAACAGGTAACTAATGATCGCGTCCAGGTCGGCATCCGGCACCTCTACGCGCGAGAGGCGCGGCATGTTCTGCAGGCCCCAGCGCACCACCGTGCGCACATAGAGCGGCTGCAGGTCCGTGCGTTTTTCCAGCAGCGACTGCTCGGCCCCCAGCCGCCGCGCCAGGATGTAGGTGCCCGTGCCGCCCTCGCGGTGGCACATGCCGCAGCGGTGCACGAACGCCGCCAACCCGCGCGCCTGCACCTGCGCTGGCGACTCGGCCGCCTGCGCGCCTGGGGCAGCGCAAGCCAGCAGCGCCAGCACGCCGGCCATCGACACCGCGCGCCTCACAGCTTGCCCCGCTGGTCGCGGTAGGCCTTGGGCCAGATGCCGTTGCGGCCCGGCGCCAGGATGCCGTTGGGGTCCACCGCGTCCTTCACCTTTTCGTTCAGGCGCAGCAGCGCGTGATGGTTGAAGTCATAAGTGGCCGCCACGTCGTCCATGTACGAGAGGTGCGTGCGGTACTCGCCATAGCCCTGCTCCCGCGCGTCCTTGATCAGTGCCTGGAAGAGCTTGCGCACCCGATCTTTCTGCTCGGCATCGTCCTTGCCGTAGAGGATCAGGTTGACGTTGGTCACGCTGCGGCCGTCGTTGTAGAACGTGCCCGAGTAATCGAGCCCAAACTCCTGGTAGCGGCGTCGCGTGCGCTCGAACTGCTCCTGCACCAGCTTGCCGTCGGCCGGCATGACCGGCGAATAGCCAATGTGTCCGCCGCGTCCGCCATACCAGTTGGTCATCTGCAGCGGATAGGTGCTCGGCCCCGGCGAGGCATTGCCCGGACCGCGGATGACGGCAAACTCCTGCTTGGTGTAGCGCGCGATCTGCGCCTGGACGCGTTTGAGCTGCACCTCGCACACGTCGCTGTAGCCGGACAGGCGCAGCGCGCCGTTCCACCAGCCCACGTTGAAGCGCTTCATCATCAGCGGAATGACGCTGTCAGGAATCGAGTCCTTGCCCTGGTACCACTCGCTGCGCAGCGTCGGCACCGTGGCCGTCGCCTGGTAACTGGTGATGCGCACCAGGCCATCGAGCACGCCGCGCAGGCGCAGCGGCGTCATCGCCTCGGTGTACCACTTCAGCTCTTCAGGCTTGTCGAGTTTGATGTCGAGGGTGATCGCCGCTTCGTCTTCCTGCTTCATCCACAGGCACAGCTTGGTGACGATGGCGTAATTGCCCTGCACCACCATCTGGTCCCAGGACGGGCCGAAGCCGTGCTTGAACAGCGGCCAGGCCTTGCCATCGGCCATGGCACCCATGCCCGTGCGCACCAGCTCGCCCGTCGGCAGCAGGATCTCCATGCCGCAGATATTGCTGCTGTGGTCGCCCGCCGGGCTGAAGCCGCGCTCCAGCGCATTACCCACCACGCTGCCCCAGCCATTGCCGGGGATGCCCATCTGCAGCGGAATCTTGTTCTGCTTGAGGTGGTCCCACAGGTCGAAGAAGCCCACGCCCGGCTCGAGGATGCAGTAGCCCTGTTTCTCGTTGACCTCCAGGATCTGGTTCAGGCGCCCCAGGTCCAGCATCACCGTGCCGGACATGCGTGGCGCGGCGCCGCCATACCCAAAGTTCTTGCCGCGCGAGATCGGCCACAGCGGAATGTGGAACTCGTTGGCGATCTTCAGTACCGCCTGGATCTGCGCCACGTTGGCCGGCGCAAGGGCGCCCGCGGCCGCATGGCTCTCGTCGCGGCCCGGCGAGTACATGTCGAGGTAGGTCTCACGATCCTCATCGGTCGCGAGCACCCACTCCTGCCCGATGACGCGCGCAAAGGCCGCCATCGCCTGATCAAAGCGCGCCTGGCTCACGCCAGGCGGCAGGATCAGTTTCACAGGTGGCCTTCCTTCACGGCCGGCGCCGGCGCGGCCGCCACGCCCTTCTGTTGGCCCGCATAGGCCGCGCGCGCTACCGAGATCAGGTGCGTGCGGATCTGCTCGACCTCCGCTTCGGTCAGCAGGTCATCCCAGCTGGACATGCCGCGCTTCTCCAGCGCGCCGCCACGCACCACGGCCTGGAAGGCGACCGACTCGCGGATCACGCCCGAGCGACGCAGGTCGGGCACGGGGCCCCGCTCGGCGTTGCCATGGCAGGGTGCGCAGTTGCGGCCGAACAGCGCCGCGCCCGCCGCGAGGTCTGCTGGCGTACCGACCTGTGCGGGCGGCTCCGGAATCGGGGCAACGGCCGGCAGCAGGTCGGGCTTGCGCGTCTCGCCGCCATCGAGCTTGAACACCAGCACGCGGTTGTCATTGCCACGCGTGAAGGCCACGTTATCCGGCATCCAGAAGTTCCAGCCACCGCCGCCCGTGCCGGCCAGGACCGCCACGTACTGCACGCCGTTCACCGTATAGGTCATGGGCGCGGCGATCAGCGGGCTGCCCGTGTCGAGTTCCTTGATCACGGCGCCGGTCTCGTCATTGAACACGCGCAGGTGGCCATCAATGCTGCCCTGGACGACGATGCCGCCGCCGGTCGACAGCACGCCACCGTGGTCCATGAAGCCCGGGTACTTGTGCTCCCAGACGACCTTATGGGCCACCGGATCCCAGGCCTTGAGCGAGGCGTGCATGTCGAGGCTGGGCACCGTCTTCAGGTAGGCCGGCGTGGCCACCGGACGCAGCGCGGGGGGCAGCATGCCGGGCACCAGCAACTGCGTGGCGAAGGCGATCTGTGTGCCGCCGGCCATGCGCTCGGGCTGGTGCGGCGGCAAAGGCGCCGGCACGATCCCCATGCCACTGTGCACGGCGGGGATGTACACCAGCCCCGTACGCGCCGACAAGGACATCGGATTGAAGTTGTGTCCGCCCACGCCCGACGGAAACACGATCACAGGCTTGCCCTTCGTGTAGTCGGCATCCGGATTCTCGATGACGCGGCCGGTGGCCAGGTCCACGCCCTTGGCCCAGTTCGCATCGACGAACTTGTCGGCCGCCAGCAGCTTGCCGGTGGCACGCTCCAGCACGTAGAAAAACCCGTTCTTTGAAGCCTGCATCAGCACGTCGTGGTCGACGCCGTCGAGCTTCAGCGACGTCAGCATCAGCTGCGGCGTGGCGTCGTAGTCCCAGCGCTCGCCCGGCGTCTGCTGGTAGTGCCACACGTACTCACCGGTGTCGGCGTTCAGGGCCACGATGGACGCGATGAACAAGTTGTCGCCGCCCGCGGGGCTGCGATAGCCACGGTTCCACGGCGCGCCATTGGCCGTGCCGAAATACACCAGGTTCGTCTTGGCATCGTAGGCGAAACCATCCCAGGCATTGCCGCCACCGCCGTAGCGCGGATCGCGCTTCGGATCCCAGGTCTTGGCGGCCATCTCCAGGGCCTTGCTCTCCTGCGGTTTCGACGGGTCGCCGGGCACGGTGTAGAAGCGCCACGCCAGCTTGCCGGTCTCCAGGTCAAAGGCGGACACATAGCCGCGGGAGTCGAACTCCGCGCCGCCATTGCCGATGACCACATACTTGCCGGCGATCTGCGGGGTGCCGGTGCTGGAATAGGCGCGGCTGCGGTCGACAAAGGTGTCGGTCTGCCAGAGCACCTTGCCGTCCTTGGCATCCAGCGCATACAGGATGCCCTCGAAGGACCCGACATAGACCTTGCCCTGCCACACCGCAACGCCGCGGTTGACGATGTCGCAGCAGGATCCGCGCGCGTTCTTCAGCTTCAGCGGCGGCTCGAACTGCCACTTGGGCTTGCCGGTCTCGGCGTCCAGCGCATACACGCGGCCGGCCACGCCCGAGGTGTACATCACGCCGTCGACCACCAGCGGTGTGGCTTGCATGCCGCGGTTGGTGCCGGTCTGGAACTCCCAGGCAAAGCCCAGGCGCGCCGCGCTGTCGCGGTTGATCGTCTGCAGGGGCGAATAGTGGGTCTTGCCCGCATCGCGGCCGCTGGCCAGCCAGGAGCCCGGCTCTGTGTCCGCAGCCTTCAGGCGCTCGGCAGTGACTTGGCCGGCGGGCGGAGCGGCCGGGGCGGGCGGCGTTTTTGGCGCGCAGGCGGCCAGCAGGGCGGCAATGGCCAGACCCGTGCCAAAGCCCAGAACACTGCGCGCAGGGCGCGGCAGGACGGTCATGCCGACGTGAAGGCTGGTCATGTCAGAAGCTCCCCCGGAAATTCGAGTCATCGTATTTGTCGCAACCTGCCGATCATGCCGTGACAGGGGGGCGCAAGGGAATCTCCGCGCGTTACCCTAGGCCCCATGAGCACCCACAGCTTCGGCGGCGCCCTGAACGAGCGCCTGGCGGTCCGCGACCTGGCCCACGTCTGGCATCCCTGCACCCAGATGAAAGACCACGAGCGGGACATGCCGATGATCCCCCTCCGGCGCGGCGAGGGCGTCTGGCTGGAGGACTTCGAAGGCCGGCGCTACCTCGACGCGGTCAGCTCCTGGTGGGTGAACCTCTTCGGCCACGCCAATCCGGTGCTCAGTGGCGCGATCCGCGACCAGCTCGACCAGCTCGAACACGTGATCTTTGCCGGCTTTACCCACGAACCGGCCATCGAACTGGCCGAGGCGCTGGTGCGCGTGGTGCCGCGCGGCCTGACCCGCTGCTTCTTTGCCGACAACGGCTCTGCGGCCATCGAGGTCGCCGTGAAGATGAGCTTCCACTACTGGCGCAACCGCGGCCGGCCGGGCAAGACACGTTTCCTGACGCTGGCCAACAGCTACCACGGCGAAACCCTCGGCGCGCTGGCGGTCGGCAATGTCGCCCTCTACAAGGACATCTACGCGCCGCTGCTGATGCAGGTGCTGACCGCCCCCTCCCCCGATGCCTGGCAGTGCGAGCCGGGCGAGAGCTGGGAAGACTGCGCGCGCCGCCTGTTCGGCCCCCTGCGCGACCTGCTCGAGCAGCACCACGCCGAACTGGCCGGCGTCATCATCGAGCCGCTCGTGCAGTGCGCGGCCGGCATGCGCATGCACCACCCCATCTACCTGAAGCTGCTGCGCGAGGCCTGCGACGAGTTCCAGGTGCACCTCATCGCCGACGAGATCGCCGTGGGCTTTGGTCGCACCGGCACCCTCTTCGCCTGCGAACAGGCCCATATCTCGCCTGACCTGCTGTGTCTGTCCAAGGGACTCACGGGCGGCTACCTGCCCCTGTCGGTGGTCATGGCCGGCGAGGAGATCTATGACGCCTTCTACGACGAGTACCAGAACCTCAACGCCTTCCTGCATTCGCACAGCTACACCGGCAATCCGCTGGCCTGCGCCGTGGCCCGCGCCACGCTCAATCTCTTTGCCACCGAACCGGTGATTGAGCGCAACCGCGTGCTGGCCGCCCACATGGGACGCGCTGCCGCACCCCTGGCCGACCACCCCCACGTGGCCGAAGTGCGCCAAACCGGCATGATCCTGGCGGCAGAGCTGGTCAAGGACAAACGCACGCGCGAGCCCTATGACTTCCGCGAGCGCCGCGGGCTGCGCATTTATCGCCATGCCCTGGCCCAGGGCCTGCTGCTGCGGCCCGTCGGCAACGTGGTCTATTTCATGCCGCCCTATGTCATCACCCCCGACGAGATCGACTTCATGGCCGGCGTCGCCGCCGAAGCGATCGAGGCCGCCACATGCGACTGACGCGCGTCTATGTGGACGAGGCACTGGCCGGCCGCCAGAGCGTGCAGCTGCCGGAAAGCGCCAGCGCCCACCTCACGCGCGTGCTGCGCCTGCCGGTGGGCACGCCGCTGCGCGTGTTCGATGGGCGCGGCGGCGAATACGACGCCACGCTGGGTGTAGCCACCAAGAAGATCGCCGAGCTGCAGCTGGGCGCGCACCACGCCATCGAGCGCGAATCGCCACTGCGCCTCACGCTGCTGCAAGGCATCTCGCGTGGCGAGCGCATGGACCTCACCGTACAGAAGGCCACCGAACTGGGCATCACCGCCCTGCGTCCGCTGCGCAGCCTGCGGAGCACCGTGAAGCTCGACGCCGACGGTGCCGCCCGCAAACAGGCGCACTGGGCGGGCATCGCCACCAGCGCCTGCGAGCAATGCGGACGCAACACCCTGCCCGCGATGCTCGCGCCGCTTACCGTCGCCGAGGCCTGTGCCGCCGATACGGCCGGCCTGAAGCTGATGCTGGCCGTCGACGGCGCCCTGCCGCTGCCGCAACTGCTGCGCGAGGCGGGCCCGGCCATCGCCCAGGGCATCACCCTGCTCATCGGCCCCGAAGGCGGACTCGATCCCGCCGAAGAGCAGGCCGCCCTGCGCGCCGGCTTCCGCAGCTGCCTGCTCGGGCCGCGCGTGCTGCGCACAGAAACCGCGCCACTGGCTGCGCTGGCCGCGCTACAGGCGCTGGCCGGTGACTTCGGCGCACTGCCCCACCCTTCCTGAACTGACCCCAGACCGGAGCCTGCCCTCATGACCGATCTCTTCTCACCGCTGCGACTTGGCGACCTCGATCTCCCGAACCGCATCCTCATGGCGCCGTTGACGCGCGCGCGCGCCGGTGCCCAGCGTATCCCCAACGCCCTGATGGCCGAGTACTACCGCCAGCGCGCCTCCGCGGGCCTGATCCTCAGCGAGGCCACGATTGTCTCGCCCCTGGGTGCCGGCTACGCGAACACGTCCGGCATCTTCTCCGCTGAACAGGTCGAAGGCTGGAGGCTCACCACGCGCGCCGTGCACGAAGCCGGTGGCCGCATCTTCCTGCAGCTCTGGCACGTGGGCCGGATTTCGCACTCCTCGCTGCTCGGCGGAAAATTGCCAGTGGCCCCCTCGGCCATCCGGGCCGCGGGCACGGTGTCGCTCATCCGCCCCGAAACCCGCTATGAAATCCCGCGTGCCCTCGGCCGCGCGGAGCTCGCCGACGTCATCGCGCAGTTCCGCCTGGGTGCCCAGCACGCGCAGGACGCCGGCTTCGACGGCGTGGAGCTGCACGGCGCCAACGGCTACCTGCTCGATCAGTTCCTGCAGGACTGCAGCAACCGCCGCACCGATGACTACGGCGGTTCGATCGAGAATCGCGCGCGCCTGCTGCTGGAATGCACCGATGCGGCAATCTCCGTCTGGGGCAAGGACCGCGTGGGCGTGCACCTGGCGCCGCGCGGCGATGCGCACGACCTGGGCGACTCGGATCCGCTGGCCACCTTCGGCTACGTGGCCGGCCAGCTCGGGCAGCGGGGCATCGCCTTCCTCTGCGTGCGCGAACACACCGGCGCAGGGCGCATCGGCCCGCAGTTGAAGCAGCGCTTCGGCGGCCTGTATGTGGCCAATGAGGGGTTTGACCGCGACAGCGGCAACGCCGTGATCGCGGCCGGCGAAGCCGACGCCGTGGCCTACGGCAAGCTGTTCATCGCCAACCCGGACCTGCCGCGGCGTTTTGCCGAAGGCGCGGGCTTCAACCCACCGGACTTCGGCACCTTTTACGGTGACGGCCCGAAGGGCTACACGGACTACCCGGCGCTGCCCTAGGGCGGCAGGACCGAGGTCTCTTCGGCGACCATCTTCTCCAGCCGGACCAGATCCGGCACCAGCGGCGCCTCATTGAGCAGGCGCAGCTGGCAGACGATGGGGCTGCGCTCGGGGAAAGCCCGCGAGGCATCGGGCTTGAGCATGTCGCGGCCCGCCCGCACCAGCTGCGGGAAGCCCTGCGACACCAGTGCGTAATAGCCAGACTCCACGCGCGGCGAGACCGCGTGCAGGATCACGATGCGCGAGCGGCTGGAGGCCGGGGGAATGTTGGCCCCGCAGCAGCCCTCAAAGGACACCAGCGGCACATACCGCCCGTTCCAGTTCACCACGCCCAGGTACCACGGCGGCGCCCCTTCCATCTCGGTGGGCGTCACATAGCTGATCACCTCGGCCACGCAGCTGCGCGGGATGATCAGCCGCTCGTCCACCAAGGGCACGAGCAGGCAATAGATTTCGGCGTCGCGTTCGCTCACTGCGCGTCCAGCCGGTGCGCCACCAGCGGGGCAATGGCATCGAGCAGCTGGCTTTCCTGGTAAGGCTTGCCCAGGTAGTCATCCACGCCCAGCTCGATCGCGCGGGCCCGGTGTTTCTCGCCGACGCGCGAGGTAATCATGATGATCGGCACATCCTTGGTCCGTGGATCAGCCCGCACCTGCGCCGCCACCTCATAGCCATCCATGCGCGGCATCTCGATGTCGAGCAGGATCACGTCAGGAACGGTGTCCTGCAGCACGGCGATCGCATCCATGCCGTCACGCGCGGTCAGCACGCGCATGCCGTTGCGTTCCAGCAGGCGCTGCGTCACGCGGCGCACGGTGATTGAATCATCGACCACCAGCGCCACCACGCGGCGGTCGGTCTTCTCGCGCGGCACCGTGAACGAGGGCCGGCCGCGCCACTCACCACGCACCAGCGCACCGATGTCCAGGATGATCACGATGCGACCATCGCCCAGGATCGTCGCGCCGGAGATGCCACGGATCGAAGCAATCTGCGGGCCCACGCTCTTGACCACGATCTCGCGGCTACCGATGAGTTCCTCGGCCACCAGGCCAGTGGAATGCTCGCCGGCACGCACCAGCACCACCGGCAGCGTCACGTCCT
>CANGFJ010000079.1 GCA_947453065.1 Pseudomonadota bacterium | reverse complement strand
CAGGCGTCACCGCAATGGTGCCCGGCCAGCGGCGGCTGTGACCCAGCGAGCAGCCATAGGGCAAGGCCGGCAACATCGGTACGCGGGTCAGGTCGGCCACCGCCAGGCACAACTGTTCGGCAATCACGGTGTCGACGCCGCAGCCCAGGTGGGGGCCATGCTGCTCGGTGGCGCCCACCGGCAGGATGGCCGCCTGTCCCACCGCAGCGAGCACGGCCGGCAACTCAGACCAGGTGAGATCGGACCAGCGCATAGGGGCCTTACTCGACGTTGTCGGTGACATTGGTGAAACGGATCATGTGGCTCTGGCCCAGCACGGCGGCCTCTTCCGGCGTGCCGGCTTCCACCTCGGGCGGGTGGATCAACGATTCCAGGTGCGCGCGCGTTGCGCGGAATTCAGCCGTCATCGACTGCCCTGGCGTGCGGGGCCGCGGCACCGGCACTTCGATGAGTTCCTGCACTTCGCCCGGGTGGGCCTTGAGCACCAGGATGCGGTCTGCCAGGTAGATCGCTTCGTCCAGGTCATGCGTGATGAACAGGATGGTGATGTCGAGGTTCTTCCAGATGTCGAGCAGGTGGCTCTGCATCTTGGCGCGGGTCTGTGCATCCAGCGCCCCGAAGGGCTCGTCCATCAGCAGGATGCGCGGCTCGTTGACCAGCGCACGGGCAATGGCCACGCGCTGGCGCATGCCACCGGAGAGTTCATGCGGATAGGCATCGGCAAACTTCGTCAGGCCCACCAGCTCCAGCCACTGCCGCGCCATGCCATCGGCGATGTTGTGCGGATGGCCACTCATCTCGGGGCCAAACATCACATTGCCCTTGACCGTCAGCCAGGGGAACAGCGAATAGCCCTGGAAGACCATGCCGCGGTCGCGGCCGGGACCTGACACAGGCTTGCCATCCACCAGCACGGCCCCGCTGCTGAGGGACTCAAGGCCGGCAAGAATGCGGATCAGCGTGGACTTGCCGCAGCCAGACGGTCCGATGACGCAGACCAGTTCGCGCCGGTGCACGCGGAAGTTGATATCGCGCAGGGCTTCGGTCTCACCCTTGGCGGTGACGTAGCGCTTGCCCAGGTGCTGCACCTCCAGGATCGCCTCGCGCTCATAAATCTGCGCGAAACGCTCTTTGACTTCAGGCGTCTGCTGCAAGTGGTCAGTCATGTGCGATCCCGTGTGCGGTCCCAGGGAAACAGGAAATGGCCCAGCCGCCCCAGCAGCAGGTCGCTGCCAAAGCCGATGACGCCGATGATCAGCATCGCTGCATAGACGTTTTCAAAATGCTGGTAGCGCGCCTGCTGGGTAATGAAGAACGTGATGCCCGAACTGGTGCCGATGAGTTCGGCGACGATGAGGTAGGTCCAGGCCCAACCCAGCAGGATGCGCTGGTCGCGGTACAGATCCGGCAGGATGCCCGGCAGCACGACGCGGGTAATCAGGCGCACACCGCGGGTGCCCAGCGTGCGCGCCGCTTCGATGAGCGTGGCCTCGAGCTTGCGCGTGGTGTTGGCGATGATCAGCACCTGCTGGAAGAAGGTACCGATGACGATGATGGCGATTTTGGGGCCGTCGTAGATGCCCAGCACGGCCACCGCCAGCGCGCCAAAGGCCGGCGCCGGCAGGTAGCGGAAAAATTCAATAAAGGGTTCGCTCAGGCGGCCCACGCTCTGGTAGGTGCCACAGACGATGCCCAGCGGCACGCCGATGGCCGATGACAGCAGGAAGCCCCACAGGATGATCTGGATGCTCTGCCAGAGGCTCTCGTGCAGCCATGGCGCGTCTTTCTGCTCAGGCTCGGTCGTAAAGGCGGTGTAGAGCGCCTTGGCCACCTGGTGCGGGGCCGGCAGGTAGATGGGGTTGGCCGGTACGCCGGTGGGCAGGGCCAGCCCCTGCTGGCGCATGTCTGCCGACTGCTGCGCGAACTCCTCGCGATCCACCAGCATGCCGGGCAGGAAATAATCCACGCCACCCGGCGCCTCCACCTGGACCTTGGGGTGCCAGATGAAGGGCAGGTAGCTCACCAGGCTCCACACCAGGAGCGGCAGCAGGAACGAACCGAGTTTCCTTGCGATCATGTCTGCTGCGTCCTGGTGCGGTGCCGGTGCGACGTCTTACTTCGCGTTCGTGAAGGACGGATCGAGGTAGCTGTCGACGTTCTGCGGCGCCTTGTAGACGCCTTCCTTCAGGTTGAACCCGTCGACAATCTTCGTGGAGCCGTACAGCGACGTGAACCCTTCGCCCTTCACGTACACCTTGCTGCCAGCCGCCAGCGACAGCAGCTTGGTGCCCTTGAGCAGCGGCAGGTATTCGGCAGGCGTGATGCCCGAACGGGCCGCCATGATCTTCACGGCATCGGGCTGGGTCTTCGGATCATCGATGTAGGCCACGACCTTGTCCCAGACCTTCACCAGCTTCAGCCAGTCGGCGCGACGTGCTTTCGCGCTGGCCGGGTTCACGGCCACGCCGTCGTAGATCAGGCCGGGCTCATCGGCCGAGGTGTAGATCGGGTGCGATCCCGGGACGGCCTTCATGGCCTCGCCCGACACCGGCTGCCAGGCGCCCACCGCCACGACATCCTTGGCCGTCAGCACCTGCGGCATTTCGTTGGTCTTGGCATTGACCAGGGTGACATCCGTGTCCTTCATGCCCACCTTCTTCAGGGCATTCTCCAGCAGCAGGTGTTCCACCAGGCCCTGCTCCACGGCGACCTTTTTACCCTTGAGGTCTGCCACCGACTTGATGCCGGCCTTGGCCACGATCATGTCGTTGCCATTGGAGTAATCGGTGAGCACGATCATCACGCTCTTGGCGCCGCCGGCACCGGTGACGAGCGCGTCGCCGTTGGTCATCGTGACCGCATCGATCTTGCCGGCCGCAAAGGCATCCATCGACGCCGAGTAGTCAAACCACTCGAACTTCACGTCGACGCCGGCTTCCTTGAACCAGCCCTTGTCGATCGCCACCTGCCAGGCCACCCAGCCCGGCCAGTCGCTATACCCCACCTTCAGGGGCGGTGCGGCCTGTGCGCCCAGAGAACAGGCCATGGCGGCCAGGGGAAGCAGCGCCTGCGTCAGCCAGCGCCGCATCAGATTGGGGGTCCTGCGTGAAGTCATGGCGATCTCCTGTCAGCGGGTCGTGTTACCAAGAGGGAAAAAAGTAATACCGCTGACGAGGACGTTTGCAGCTTTGATGCCAACGCATCGCGGGACCGCGATGGGCGATTCAAAGGGGTGTGGTGCACGCAGGCGAAGCTGCCGCGCGCAGGGCGGGCCGTGCAGTGAACCGATTTGGTGCTGGCTGCACCACTGTCGGGCTAACCCTGGACCGGGCGCCCTATTCCGCGATGCGCGATCGGGCTAATCAGTCTGTAGAGCGCGCATCGCGCTGCAGGACGCGCACCTGTGCGGCTGCGTGCTCCAGCGCCTTCAGGGCTATCGTCACGTACTCCTGGCATTCCTCGTTCAGCGGCCCTGACATCTCGAGCAGCTCGATATTGCCGGTGGCGATCTGCAAGGTGGAATTCAGGTCATGCAGCGCCTGACGAAGCGGTGTGGACTCCACGCTGCCGCCGTCAGGTCGGCGCCAGGCCGCGCGCGACCTGATTGAGGAATTCTTCCATCTTTGAACGACCGACCTCGGTCATGCGCACATAGAGGCGGCGCGCATCGGCCGGGTCCGGGTCTTTGACGATCAGGCCCAGGTCGGTCAACTCATCAATGCGGCGCAGCGCGGTGGTCACCGGGCAGTTCGCCGCCAGACACAGTCCGCTGACGGAAATGCGCTTGCCCGACAACTCCAGCGACATCAGCTCGGTCAGGATGTCCCAGGAGGACTCGGGCAAGGTCGAGCCACGGAACACCTCACGCCGGGTTTCCTGTAGCTGCCAGATAAACTTGAGCGTGGCGCCCTTGCTGGCCACGGGACGAGCAGCGTCGCCCCCGGGCAAATCCTCGCCAGCTGCCGCCTCGACGGCGGGCGTGCCAGGGGCCTGGTTCGCTTCTGCCGATGCCGGTGGCAGGGCATCCAGGCCACGGATCTGACCAACCAACTGCCCGGCCACGGCGGCCACTTCTTTCAGCCGCTCCAGGTATTCGCTGCGGCTGATCGAGGCACCCAGCAGGCGGCTGGCCTCGGAGCGCAGGGCAGCGCGCGAGACCGCGCGAGTCAGGTCCGTCGCAGACACGGGTTTCTGCAGGTATTCGGTCGCGTCCAACCGCAGCGAATCGATGGCACTTTCCAGCGAAGCGTTACCGGTGATGACGATCAGCTGCAGCCAGCTGCGCTCGGCAAACTGTTCGCGCACCTGGCGCATGAGCTCTACGCCGCCTAGCCCCGGCATGTTCAGGTCTGTGATGACCACGCCGTAATCCGGGCTACCCCGCAGGAATCCCAGGACCTCATGCGGATCGGAGACTTCCGTGCAGCGATGTCCCACCCTGGCCAGCACACGCCCGTAGACCTGCAGCACAGCCGGATCGTCATCGACGATCAGTACGCGGTTCCCACCCTGCTCGTTCATCCGTGACTCACGATAACAGCTACAACCTATTGTTCTGAACGGCAGTTTTATTGTGGCTGTCGGCGATTCCTGCCTCGCAGCAGGAAAAGCATCCACAACCCGTTCATTTTGACATTATCGGAATAGTCTACAACGCGCCACGACTCAGTGCGCACTTCTGACGGGCAGGGCGCGTTCGATGGCAGCCAGCAACTCCCTGATGCGGTAGGGCTTGGTCAGGAAGGCGTCCATGCCCGCTTCCAGGGCGCGCAGCCGGTATTCCACCGGCGCGTGGCCGGTCAACGCCATGATGGGCAGCAGCGGGACCGGACCTCTGCTCGCCTCCTCCCGCCGGTAACGCTTGACCACCTCAATGCCATCCATGCCGGGCATTTCCAGGTCCATCAGCACCAGGTCGAACTGGCGGTGCAGCATCAGCGCCAGGGCTTCGGACCCGGAGGAGGCGACCGTCACGGTATAGCCGCCGCGCTCCAGCTGCTTGCGCAGCAATGTCTGGTTCAGGGCGTTGTCATCGACTGCCAGGATGGAAGCAGACTTCAGGGGCCGATCGGACACCTCGCGCACCTCCACCGGGGCACCCGCACCGGCAGCGATGGTCGGCGAGGGTGTGCGGTGGCGCACGGTCAGGTTCAGGCGCAACTGAAAATGGCTGCCTGCCGCCGAGGTGTCGACCAGCTCCAGCGTACCGCCCATCAACGTGGCCAGCCGGCGGCTGATCGCCAGACCCAGGCCTGTGCCACTGCGCCCACGCGACAGCGACGAGTCCGCCTGCGCAAACTGGCCGAAAATCCGGTCCCGGAAGGCATCGGGCATCCCGACGCCTGTATCGCGGATATCGATGGTCAGTTGCACCGAATCGCGCCCAATGGTTCTGGCCGAGCCTGCCAGCACGACGCGGCCCCGGTCCGTGAATTTGATGGCGTTGCTCACCAGGTTGGACACGATCTGCCGCATGCGGATTTCATCGCCACTGAGCTCGCAGTCCAGATTGGCGTCGCACTCCACCACCAGCGACAGGCCCTTGGCGAGCGCCGCCGGCGTGAACTGCTCGGCGACGGCCCGCAGCAGCCCGGCAGGACTGAAATGGCCGTCTGCAGTGCGGGCCTCGCCGGCCTCGATGCGTGAGAAGTCGAGCACATTGCCAACCAGGTCCAGCAAGGCGTTGCTGGCCGATTGCGCCGCCTGCAGGTAGGCCCGGGATTCCTCGTCCAGGCGGCCGTCGGCGAGCAGGTCCAGTGCACTGGCGATGGTCGCCAGCGGTGTGCGGATCTCATGGCTGACCACGGCGATGAAGGACAGCTTGCCGCGGATGGTCTCTTCGTTCAGCGCCCGCGCCCGCTGCAACTCCATGGCGGCGTGGCGCTCCTCGGACACGTCCTTGATGAACACGGCGACGGACGCTTCATCACCCGTCGCGATGCGGGCCACCGTCAGCTCGATGACCAGCAGCTGACCATCGCGCCTGACAGCAGGCAGTTCCAGCACGCCGCCAGCCACCGACCCGTCCCGCAGCACCTTGTCGTAGAGGGCCCGTTTTTCCGACGGTGCCAACAAGGCACTGGCTGACATGCCCAGCACGTCCTGCTCGGCCCAGCCAAACAGGGTCGACGCCGCCGGATTGAATTCGCGGATGCGACCCTTGCCGTCGACAATCACCACGCATTCACCACTGGCACTGACCACAGCCTTGCGCAACTCGCCCTGGCGGTTGGCTTCGGTCCGCACCGCATCCAGGTCGCGCATGACGCGCAGGCCGCTGATCATCATGCCCGCGGCACCCACCAGCGGACGGAGCATCTGGACTAGCTCGGTGCTATAGCCGCCGGGCCGGTTGGCCAGACCACACATGCCGATCATCTCCTCGCCCTGCGTCACGACGATGCCAGCAAAGCTCTTCAGCGGCGGGTGCCCCGGCGGCAAACCGCCTGCGGAAGGATGGGACTCTGCGTCGTTGGCAATCAGCGTCTCGCAGGTCTTCAGGACATGCCCGAACAGCGTGTTGAGATTACGGAAATCCATGCCGGTGGTGATGTACTGCTCGTAGAGCGCGCGCATCTCCTCGTTCCAGCCGATGTTCGTGACGGCATAGCTGCGCAGGAACGGGTCGCCCTGCTCGTCGCGCAGCACCTCGCCCACGAACCCGAATTCGCTCCCCGTCAGGTCCAAGAGGGCTTGCAGCACCAGATTCAGCGCCTTCACGGGCGACTGTTCCAGAATGGTCTGGCGGTGGATCTGACTGATATGCACCAGCATGCGGGACGCGAGGTCTGGAGCGGTTTCTGGCGTCATGAGCGGGGCGTCTGGCAGGAAGTGGGCCATATATCTCTTATTCTTAGGGTTGCCTGCAAGGCAAATTCGACCTTAGGCGCGCTGCGCGAAGTACGGATTTCCCCTACGGGGGGTTTTGGCGATCCTGAAGGCCTGCAACACATGACAGCCCTCTGGAGCACAGGACATGGCCTTGGCGACTTCCCCCTCCCCCCGCCGCGTGATTCCCGGCACACCCGTCTATGACGGGCAGGCTGCCATGAAGGGCTATGCGCTCAATGCCATGTGCTACTCGTTCAACAGCCAGGACAACCGCGAGGCCTACCGGGCCGACCCGGATGCCTACTGCGAACGGTTCCACCTCACCCCCGAGCAGCGCGAGGCCTGCAAGTCGCTCAATGTCATGGCCATGCTGAACGCAGGCGGCAACGTGTATTACCTGGCCAAGCTGGCCGGGATCTACCACCTGAATGTTCAGGATATCGGCGCGCAGCAGACGGGCATGAGCCTGGAAGCCTTCAAGGCGATGCTGCTGGCACAGGGAGCAAACTAGGATGGCAACGGTGATCGGCGGCTATTTCACGAGCCATGTTCCCGGTATCGGTCATGCCATTGCCCGCGGCCTCAAGCAAGACGCCTACTGGAAGCCCTTTTTTGACGGCCTGCTGCCCGTGCAGCGCTGGCTCGCCGACAAGAAGCCCGATGTCGCCGTGGTCTTCTACAACGACCACGGCCTCAACTTCTTTTTAGACAAGATGCCCACCTTTGCCGTGGGCGCCGCGGCGACCTACCGGAACGCGGACGAGGGCTGGGGATTACCCGTACAGAATTCCTTCGACGGCCATCAGGCCCTGTCGTGGCACCTCATCGAATCGCTGGTGAACGATGAATTCGACATCACGACCTGCCAGGAAATGCTGGTCGATCATGCCGTGGTCGTCCCCTTCCAGTTGGCCTACCCCGATGCCAGCCACTGGCCGGTGAAAATCGTCCCCATTGCCATCAACACCGTGCAGCACCCGCTGCCCAGCGCCAAGCGCTGCCTGGCCCTCGGCCGGGCCGTGGGGAAGGCCCTGGCCAGCTGGGGGGGCGACGAGAAAATCGTGGTGATGGGCACAGGCGGGCTGTCGCACCAGCTGGAAGGTGGGCGCGCAGGCTTCATCAACAAGGATTACGACCAGTTCTGCCTGGACCATCTGGGCCCGGATCCGGACGCCCTGACGAAACACAGCGCGCTGGACATCGTGGAACTGGCGGGCAGCCAGGGCATTGAGATCGTCAACTGGATCGCAGCGCGTGGGGCGCTGGGCAGCGGGGCACTGGTGCAGAAGACCCGTAATTATCACATTCCGATATCAAACACGGCGGCGGCCACGCTGGTGCTGGAGCCGGCGGCCTGACAGCCGGTCAAGGCAGTCCTTAGTGGGACTGCCTGCGTTCAACGCCGACCGGACGGGTTTCTTTACGCAGCTCGAACCCCAATTCGCGCAAAATCAAATGCAGGTCCTGGCGCGAGCGGAAATACTCTTCCTGCAGTTCAAAGCCCTCGTTGACCTGCCAGATCACTTCTTGTTCTTTCATTCGATCCTGCTTGCTGCGGCTCCGCAGCCCGGACGTTACTTGGCAATGCCAAGCACCCTAACGCCTATTGAGCGTCCCGCTGCGTCCCGGCAGGAGATTATTGGATCCACCCGACATAATCCCGCGCGCCGCGCAGCTGCTCCACCAGGGCGGCCACATCAGCCGGCAGCCCATCGCCCCGCCAGGCCACATGCTGGTCGGGCCGGCTCAGCACCAGCCTGTGCCGGTACGCCGGCGGCACTTCGTCGGCCTCGACATCGAGCAGGGCCAGCGGCACGCCCTGCTCGGCGGCGGCGGCTTGCAGCGCTGACACGTCCACGCCCGCGTCGAAGCGCAGCAGCGTGTACCCCGAACCCATCGCGTCATACAGCGAGCGCCCGTCCTGCAGCCACAGGTGCGGCGTGCGGCAGCCCGGCACGGTCGACGGCGTGTAATCAAACATCGTATAGGCCGGCTGCACTTCCTCGTCATAGACGATCAGCGGCGAGCGATCGTAGTAATACCCGTAGTTCAGTCCCGCGCAGGCAAACTGCTGCACGTTGAGGTCATAGGCGGCCTTGCCCACCAGCGCGCGGGCCGCAGCCCCTGCCGGCGTGTCCTGCTCGAGCGCCGGCGGCAGCGTCGTGCGCTCCTGGATTGCCCCCTGCGCGTGTTTCATGGCGAAGCGCGACACCTGCTCGGTAATCGGATGGCGCTCACACTCGTGGGCAGCCAGGATGCCTTCGGCGCCCCAGCCCTGGATGCGCGCGGCCAGTTGCCACGAGAGGTTCATCGCATCGGCAATGCCCGCGTTCATGCCATAGCCGGCATACGGCACCCACAGGTGCGCGGCATCCCCGCTGATGAAGACGCGCCGGTCGCGAAAACGCTCTGCAACGAGGCGTCGGCCGATCCAGTCTTCCTTGCTCAGCAACTCGTACTCGAATTCCGGCCCGACGCCCAGCAGCTGGCGGAGGCAACGGTCCCGATCCACCGAATCAAAGTCGAGCTCCTGCGGCTGCAGGTAATTGTGCAGCAGCCAGGTCTCCCGGCCATCGATCGCGACCAGGTTGCCCTGGCGCTCCGGGTTGTAGAGATAGCTCATCCAGGCATCGGGCTTGGTGATGCGCGCGTACAGGCCCGGCGCGCGGAAGTAGCTGGACTGCACCCGCTGGATGACTTCATCACCGGTGAGTTTCGTGCCGATCTGCTTGCGCACCGGCGAACGACCGCCATCGCAGCCCACCAGGTACTCCGAGTGCACCCGGAAGGATGCGCCTGACGCCAGATCCCGCACGGTCGCCACCACGCCGCGCTCACCCTGCTCCAACGCTTCGAACTCGACCTGGTTGAGAATCCGGACACCGGGCGTCTGCGCGGCATGACGAAACAGGATCGGCTCCAGGTAAATCTGGTTGATCCGGTGTGGCGGCTCTGGCGTGGGCCAGCCGCAGTCCGGGCCATCCTGCCGCGTGTAGCGGTCGGTGCGACAGGGAATCGGAATGCGCGTCAGCTCATGGCCAGTGGCCCGCGTACGAAAGACCACATCGTTGGGGTAGTCATCCGGCAGGCCTGCCGCCCGCACCTCGGCCACAAAGCCCAGTCGACGGAAGGTCTCCATGGTGCGCGATGCCACGTGGTTGCACTTGACGCTGGGCAGCTCGCCTGCGGCACGCAATTCCAGCACCACCACGTCCACGCCGCGCGAGGCCAGGTCCATCGCCAGACACAGGCCGACCGGACCGCCGCCTACAATGGTGACGGTCGACGAAACATCGTGGGTCATACAGTCCCTGCAGAAAGGTAAGAACGGGCCCAACCCAGGCTCGACAGGGTGTCATCCGAGGGGAGGTACTCGCAGCCCACCCAGCCCTCGTAGCCCAGCGCATCGAGGTGCGCCAGCAACCACGGGAAATGGATCTCGCCCGTGCCCGGTTCATGCCGGCCCGGGTTGTCAGCGATCTGGATATGGCCGATGAACGGCAGCAAGCGTTCGATGCTGCGGGCCACGTCGCCCTCCATGATCTGCATGTGGTAGACGTCGTACTGCAGCTTCACGTTGGGCCGCGCAATCTCGCGCAGGCAGTCCACCGCCACGGCGGTGGTGTCGATGACGTAACCCGGCACATCCACGCGCGTATTGATCGGCTCGATCATCAGCGTGATGCCCTGCCCCGCGCACAGGTCCGCAGCATAGACGAGGTTAGCGACAAACTGCGCCCGGCACTCGGCCAGTGTCACACCCACCGGCTGCACGCCCGCCATCACATGGATGCGCGGACAGCCGAGCGTGCGCGCGTAGTGCAGGGCCTGCTGCAGGGCCAACTGGAAGTCCGCCACGCGACCTGGCAGGGCGGCCAGTCCCCGCTCGCCCGCCGCGGCATTGCCCGGTGGCGTGTTCAGCAGCACCTGGGTCAGGCCCAACCGGTCCAGCCGATCGCGGATCGCTTCGGCCGGCACCGCATAGGGGAACTGGCACTCCACCGCGCGGAAACCGGCCGCGGCGGCTGCGTCATAGCGGTCGAGGAAGGGCTGTTCGGTGAACAGGGTAGAGAGGTTGGCGGCAAGCTGTGGCATCGCCGCGAAGATACCCGCCTGCCCGCCAGGGAGGCCAGATGTTACGCTCGCAACACCACAATCGGGCCCATGCGAAGCCCGACAGGCACAAGGGGATCTCAAGCTCATGGCCATTATCGTCACCGGTGCATCCGGCGGATTCGGGCGCGCCGCCGCCGCCCAGCTGCTGGACAAAGTCCCGGCATCCGAACTCATCTTCACCACGCGCAAGCCCGCGGGACTGGCCGACTTCGCCGCCCGGGGCGCCGCAGTGCGCTTTGCGGACTTCGACGACCCGGCATCGCTGGCGGCCGCCTTTGCCGGCGGCACGAAGATGCTGCTGATCAGCACGGCGCGCGTCGGTTCGCGCGTGGGCCAGCACGCCAATGCCGTGAAGGCCGCGGTGGCCGCCGGCGTGAACCACATCGTCTACACCTCGCTGCTGGGCGCCGCCGAGCCGAACAACCCGGCCATCGTGAAGCTCGACCACCGCGCGACCGAGGAGATCATCGAGGCCTCCGGCGCCGCGTGGACCTTCCTGCGCGACAGTCAGTATGCCGAGGCCATTGCGGCGGCCGTCATTCCGCCCGCGTTGGCTTCGGGCGTGCTGCCCGACAATGCCCATGACGGCGCCATCGCCTTCGTGTCCCGCGATGACTGCATCGCTTCTGCCGTCGGCGCGCTGACGAGCCCAGGCCATGAGAACAAGGCCTACGACATCACCGGCCCGGAACTGCTGAGCTTCCCGAAAGCCGTCGCGATGGCGGTGGAGATCAGCGGCCTGCCGATCCGGTACACGCCCGTCGATGACGAGGCGATGTTTGCGTACTTCGATTCGCTGGGCGT
>CANGFJ010000078.1 GCA_947453065.1 Pseudomonadota bacterium | reverse complement strand
CGGGGGCTGGCCCCGGCGGGGTGCGAATCATAATGGGCGGCATTGAAAACCGCAACACGCACGCAACATCAAAAAAATGGGGTGGACGACGGGACTCGAACCCGCGACAGCCGGAATCACAATCCGGGACTCTACCAGCTGAGCTACGTCCACCAACGAAACAAGACACACACCACAATGGCGCGCCCGGCAGGAATCGAACCTGCGACCCTCGGCTTAGAAGGCCGATGCTCTATCCGACTGAGCTACGGGCGCATCGTCGCCGGGGGAGATTGCTCACCCAACCGCGGGGGCGGGAGTATATACGAACTTATGACCGGAACGGCAACACTCCTAACGGATCTTGAATCCGAGGTTGTGTAGCGCCTCGGCCAGACGGTCGCGACCGCTGAGTGCACTGGCGGAGGCAACGCGCTGGGCCACGGTGCGAGTCCAGTCGGGCTGCTTCATGCCCTGCCCCGCATAGAACTGGGACATCACCCGATCGTAATCAAGAATGGCAGGCGCCTGGGCAGCCAGGGAATACTGTTCGCGGTGCAGCACCGCAGCCTGCGGCAAACGGGGCTTGATCTGCGCAGGCCGGGCCGGGTCTTCATAGCCGACGCACATGCCGAACACGGCAAAGGTAGCCGGCGGCAGGCCCAGCTCCGCCGCGACAGCCTCCGGGTGGTTGCGGATGCCGCCGATGTAGACCGTCGCCAGCCCCATCGACTCCAGCGCCACGGCAGCGTTCTGCGCAGCCAGGGCCGCATCGACGACGCCAACGACAAGCAACTCCAGGTAATCCAGCCCCTCGGCAGTCTGCCCCTGCGAGCGAGTGATCTCTTCGAGACGGGCCAGATCTGCCAACCACACTAGAAAAAGCGGCGCGTTACGGACATGCGCCTGGTTGCCCGCCAGGACTGCGAGGCGCGCCCTGCGCTCAGGATCCTCGACCGCGACAACGCTCCAGGCCTGTAGATTGGATGAGGTAGAGGCAGATTGAGCGGCAGCAACCAGGGCCTCAAGCGTGCCTGCTGGCAGCGCATCCGGGAGATAGCTGCGAACGGAGCGATGCGCCAGCAACAAGGACAGGATGGCGCTGGGGTCAGGCAGACTTGCACTCGGGGCTTGGTCGCCATAACGCTCTGCCAGGGGGCCGGAAAGGGAATTCATGAGGGGAAAACTCCGCAGAGAGGCCTGCTCGGCCCCAAAAAATGAACTCAAGTATCCGCGAGACGCTCGCATTACGGAAACTACCTACCGCGATGCGAAAAAAAGACTGTTCCAATCTCACCCCAGATGACACACCTTTCCCATGCCCCCGAAGAACTGCAAGCCCTCCTTGACGCCGCTGTAGACGCGATCATCCTGATCGACCATCGCGGCACGATCAGGTCACTCAACCGCTCCGCGGAACTGCTGTTTGGCTATGACGCGCCCGAGGCCGTTGGCCGGAACATCAGCCTCTTCATGCCAACGGACCAGGCCGCACTGCACGATGGGTATCTGCAACGCTACGTTGCAACGCGTGCGCCGAATGTGATCGGCACCGGGCGCGACGTGACGGCGCAGCGCAAAGACGGCAGCCAGTTTCCCGCCAGGTTATCGGTTGGGCTGGTACCGGATTCGGAGCCGCCCCGCTTTGTCGGGTTCGTGCATGACCTGACCCAGCGTCGGGAAATCGAAGAGGACGGCCGGCGGACTGCGGGGCGCCTTGCACAAGTGGCCCGTTTCGCAGCACTGGGTGAGATGGCAGCGGGCATCGCCCATGAACTCAACCAGCCGCTATCGGCGATCGCGACCTATGCACAGGCCTGTGACCGCATGCTGGGCGCACCTGCGCCCGACATGCCGGAGATACGCGATGCGCTCAGGCAGGTCACGGCGCAGGCACTGCGTGCCGGAGAAATCATCCGCAAGCTGCGCCACCTTGTGGGAAACCGCGAGACCGAACGCACAGACAGCGACATCAATGCGGTGGTGGAAGAACTCATCACACTGGCCGGGACCGACCTGCGCCACCACCACGCCACCCTGGATTTCGAACTGACTCCGGCTTTGGCAGCGGTCAGCATTGATCGCGTGCAAGTACAGCAGGTGCTGCTGAACTTACTTCGCAACGCGATGGAAGCGCTGAATGGCGCCACAGACACAGAGCGCGAAATCGTGATCGGTACACGCGCTGTGGATGACGACGAAGTAGAGGTGTACGTTCGGGATCGAGGGCATGGCGTACCCACCGACGTGGCTGAACGGATGTTTGATCCATTTTTTACAACCAAGCGCAGCGGCACAGGGCTGGGGCTTGCGATCAGCAAGACCATTGCCCGGGCGCACCGTGGCACACTCGGGCACCGCAGCCATGCACTCTCCGGTACCGAATTCTTTCTACGACTGCCCACCCTGGAAAAGAGCTCCACGCCATGAAGCCACCCGTTGAAACTGTCATCGTCGTTGACGATGACGATGCCGTGCGCGCATCGCTGCGCCTACTCTTGAAATCCGTTGGACTCGAAGTACAGACCTTTGGGTCGGCGAGCGAATTCCTCGGCAGCTATAACGGGCATCAACCAGGCTGCCTGGTACTGGACGTGCGCATGCCGGGACTCAGTGGCATGGAGCTGCAGGAACAACTCAACCTGCAGGGCGCGATCATCCCGGTGATCTTCGTTACCGGCCATGGCGACGTACCAATGGCAGTTGAGGCCATGCAACACGGGGCGTTTGATTTCCTGCAGAAGCCCTTCCGCGACCAGGACCTGCTCGATCGCATCCAGCGCGCATTGGTTCGCGACCGCGAGAATCGCGTGCAACTTCTACAAAAGGACCAGATCCGAACACGACTGGAGTCCCTGACGCCGCGAGAACGAGAAGTGCTGCAATTGATGACTCGCGGACGTCCCAACAAGCTCATGGCTGCGGACCTGGGGCTGAGCCAGCGTACGATCGAAATCCATCGCGCAAGAGTCATGGAAAAAATGCATGCTTCTTCGCTGGCGCAACTGGTGCGCATGACCCTGGAAATTTGCTGAGCATTTTCCCTACGCGGGTGATTGCAGCCTACCCCGTGCAAGACCAGACTATGTCACCTTGCACGGCAGGCGGAGTACGCGGTTGTTATCGTCCACTCTCCTCAGCAGCGCGCTGGAAGCGGCGCCCGATGCGATCGTCATCATTGACGAGGGCGGCCGCATTCTGTTCGTCAATCGACAGATGCACGGACTGTTCGGGTATGAAACGCGCGAACTGCTCGGCACCTCGATCGACCAACTGCTGCCGGCCCGCTTCCGTCAGCGGCACGCGGAACACCGCTCCCGCTACGCGGCAGGCGGCGGGCAGGTTCGCCCCATGGGCTCGGGCCGGGACTTGTTCGCCCTGCACCGCAACGGCACAGAAATTCCCGTTGAAATCAGCCTGAGCCCCATCCGTGACGGTGACAGATTGCTGGTGACCGCCGCGATACGCGATGTGACGGAACATCGTCAGGCCCAGAGCGAGCTCATGGCTGCGCGGCTCGAAGCAGACCGGGCCAACAGCGCCAAGAGCCGCTTTCTCTCCATGGCGAGCCACGACCTGCGCCAGCCAGTGCAGACCCTGGGCCTGCTCAACGGCAGCCTCCGGCGCGTCGTTCACGATGCCGAGGCGCTGGAGGCCATCAACCAGCAGGAACACGCCATCGCGTCGATGTCGCGGCTGCTCAATGCCTTGCTGGACATCAGCAAGCTGGAGTCCGGTGCAATCCGCGCCGAGCTGAACAGCTTTGCCGTGACGCCGCTGTTCCAGGAACTGTGCCAGGAGTTCCAGCCTACGGCAGCGGCCAAGAGCCTGGCGTTGCGCTGGAGCGGAAGGGAGTGCTGCGTCCACTCTGACTGGACGCTGGTGGGACAGATTCTTCGTAATCTGGTTTCCAATGCCATCAAGTACACGAGCAGCGGGCACATTGAACTGCGCTGCGTCACGGCGGGCGAGCGGGTCCTGATCGAAGTGGCAGACACGGGGATCGGGATTGACCCGCAGCACCTGGGGGCCCTCTGTGACGAGTTCTACCAGGTAGGCGTGCCAGCCAACGCCACGCGCGAGGGGTACGGGCTGGGGCTGAGTATCGTAAAAAGGCTGGTATCGTTGCTCGGGATAGAGTTGACGGTCCGATCTGAACCGGGTCGCGGGTCGGTGTTCGGGCTTGAACTGCCACAGGCGCGCGGCGCGGTCCTGCCTGTCGCGCAGACCACGTGCGTCAAAGAACCTGTCCTAACGCCACCGCGGGATTACCGCATCCTGCTGGTAGAAGATGACCAGGGCGTGCGAGACGCGACCCGCTTGCTGCTCAAGGTCGAAGGCTACAGGGTGCTCGTGGCAGCATCGCGCGAAGAGGCGCTGGCACTGGTTGCCCAGCATGGCGCTGTCGATCTGGTGATCACCGACTTTCATCTTGCGCAGGGTGTCAGCGGACTGGATGTCATCCAGGCGCTTCGCCAGCGCGACCCCGCCCCGTTCCAGGTCATCATCGTGACCGGGGACACCTCCGCGGCAATGCGCGAACTACCCCAGGACATGCACCTGCGGCTTTTGCCGAAACCCGTGCATGCCGATGAGCTCCTCGCCTTGATCGGTGAACTGCTGCCCTGACCAACCCGCGCTCACTGGGCGTCAGCCGACCGCACAGTGGCTACAGGTGACCGTGTAGGGCACAGCACCGAGACGAGCCGGCTCAATGCCAGCGCCACACACAGCACAGCGACCATACTGACCCGCGGCAAGGCGAACCAGTGCGGTGTCGATCTGCTCAAGCTCCTCACGAACCGCGACGGAGATGGCGTCAAGCACGTCATCGTTTGTTCGCTCCACCGCTTGCTCCTCGAAATCAGCGCTCAGCGGCGCCGTTTGATGTCGAAGGTCACGATCGACCCGACCCAGCCGCTGGGCCAGTTCGCTGCGGCGCGCAGTCAGGCGGGAACGCAGGGCATCGACCTGCTCGGGCGATTGCGGGAGGGTCATGGGATGTACTTCCTGTGAGGTTCAGCGGGCCAGCACGCGACGCGCCGGCTTCAGGCGGGAGAGGTAATCGGCGATGCCCGTGAAATCATCCACAGCCATCGGCTCAAAGAGCTGGGGATGTGGCGGTGGCATGTTCGGCCGGCGCTCTTCGATGGTGTCGTGCAACTGCCGCAGCAGGTACCGGTAGTGTTGCCCCGCCAGGCGCGGCACCAGCGTCACGCCGTTGCCTTCGGCCTCTGCGCCATGACAGCCGGCGCAGTCCCGCAGGTAGACACGTCCACCGTGCTCCACATTGCGACCATCGCCGGTGCCCTCCGGCGCTTCTCGCGGGAGGCCGCTGACATAGGCCGACAGATCGGCGATGTCCCGCGCCGGCCCGAGTCGGTGCGTCGACGCGACATCCTCCATCTGCAGGTCCCAGCGCTCGGCATGGCGGTAGTCGACGAGCTGTTTGGCGATGACGCGCTGGTGCTGCTGGGCAATGGCCGGGACATTGCCTTGAGGCTGCCCATTACCGTCGCGGCCATGACAGCTGATGCAGGCACTGAACAGGCGCCCACCACGCGTGATGTTGGGCGTGACGCGGAATACGTCAGTGAGCTCCTGGCGCGCATTGGGTGGGTCGGCGGCCTGCGCCTGCGAGGCCAGACTGCTTGCCAGCGCCAAGGCGCACGCGAAGAGGTATTTCATACGGCTCCTTCACAGGTCCGGGAAAGTGCCTGCAAAACGCTCTCCCGCCACCGATCGGACCCCACGAGCACAACAGGGCAGCCTGCATGCCGACGTACGATGCAATGGGTCTGCGTCTGCCAGCAGGCGACGTCCTGGGCCACGCTGTCTTCGGTGATGATGACGTCCGGAGCGGTTTCCAAAATGTGCAGGGTCAGGGCTTCCTCCAGCAACGCGCCGGTGTCAGGCGCGGTGCTGACCTGCAGCCCGCGCGACCGCAGCGAATTGGCCAGCGCTTCCAAGTCCGCAAATCGACGTGCCTTCAACAGGGCCCGGTATTGCCGATCGGCCTCGGGTTCCCCTGCCCAACCCAACGGCAAGGGTGTTCCCAGGTTGCAGTCAAAGAGATCCAGCTTTGCGGGATGCTGCTGCGCCAGTTCGACTGCAGCGTTGAGCGACAGCTGGCAAGCAGCGCCCGTATCGACCAGAACCAGAATCTTGCGAACGGAGTTTTCCACACGGGCAGTATGTGGCGGGCTGGCCTGTCCGGCGTATACGCGCAAACCCTCATGCGTCGGCGGTGCTGCGCAGCGTGCCGAGGCGAATCCGGGCATCTAAGGCGACGACGCCCTGCTCGTCTGCCAGCAACGGATTGATGTCGAGTTCGCACAGCTCAGGCAAAGCCTCTGCCAGCAGCGAGAGCCGCAGCAAACAAGCCGCTATCGCAGTGAGATCAGCGGGTGGCTGATCCCGATAGCCCGCGAGCAGCCGACTCACTCGGGTTCTGGCAATGAGCGCGGTAGCCGAGCTGCGATCCAGGGGCAGCAACTCGACGGCCTTGTCAGCCAGCACTTCCACTGCCTTGCCGCCACTGCCAAACAGCGCAAAACGACCGAATGTCGCATCGGTGGCCAAGCCAAGAATCAGCTCTTGGGCAGTGCTGCGATCGACCATGCGCTGCACGGAAAAACCTTCGATCCGCGCTTGCGGACAGTGGTGTCCAACCGCCTGCTTGATTGCGCCCACCGCAGACTCCAGCGCAGCCGCGTCGGGCAGATTGAGCACCACACCACCGACATCGGACTTGTGGGTGATATCAGGGGAAAGCACCTTTAGGACAACCGGCCAACCCACCTGCCGGGCGGCCGCAACCGCCTCGGCGGCATTGCGCGTCGTCACGGTTTGCACGACGGGAATGCCGGCCAGTGCCAGCACGGACTTTGCTTCGGGCTCGGTCAGCCACTGACGCCCTGCAGCCAGGACGGGAGCCACCAACGTACGCAGGTCACGGCACAGGTCAGCGGAGAACGGAACGACGCGCTCAGGCGGCGACTGCAGTGCCTGCCTGAGCCGCGTCTGGTGGCGAGCCAACAAGAAGCCTTCGATGGCTTCTTCAGGCGTCTCGAACACCGGCAGCCCCGCCGCCGTACAACAGTGTCGGGCTGCTTCCACTGCCTCGCCGCCGATCCAGCAGGTCAACACGGCACGGTCCGACGCTGCGATGACCGGCACGCAGGCCGCAGCGATCTGCTCGGCTGGCACGATGGCCGTGGGTGCGTGGACAAGCAGCACCGCATCGACCTGGGGATCGGCCAGCGTGACCCGCAACGACTCGGCGTAGCGGTCTGGCTGCGCGTCGCCGGCGATGTCCACCGGATCACCATGAGACCAGATCGTGGGGAGGAAGGCATCGAGGCTGGCAAGCGTATTCGGAGACAGCACCGACAAGTGGCCGCCGGCGGCGCCAAAGGCATCGGTGGCCAGAATCGCCGGGCCACCGCCATTGGTCACGATGGCAAGGCGATCACCGCGAACGGGACGACAGCGCGTGAGCGTCTCGGCTGCACCAAACAACTGGCGCAGGGTATCGACGCGCAGCAAGCCGGCGCGGCGGAATGCCGCGTCATAGATGTCATCCGCGCCTGCGAGTGCGCCAGTGTGGGAGGCCGCAGCCCGGGCCCCCTCTGGCGCACGGCCCGACTTGATCACGATGACGGGCTTGTGGCGTGCTGCCGCAGACGCGGCGGCGAGAAACCGTGGGCCGTCGCTGACCGACTCGATGTACAGCAGGATCGCCCGGGTGGCGGTATCGGTAGCCAGGTGCGCCAGCAGATCGGGAAAGCCCACATCCAGCGCGTTGCCCAGTGAAATGAAATGCGAGAACCCGATGTCGCGCGCACAGGCCCAGTCCAGCAGGGCCGTGGTCAGGGCACCGGACTGGGCAATGAACGCCAGCGGACCTGCGTTGGCCGCACGGTGCGCGAAACTGGCGTTGAGGCCCAGGCCCGGGCTGAGCAGGCCGACGCAGTTGGGGCCGAGCACCCGCACCCCGCCAAGGCGTGCAGCGACACGCGTCGCCTCCGCCAAGGAGTGACCATCGGGACCTGGTGCATCAAGCCCGGCAGTGATAATGATCGCGGCGCGACAGCCTTGGACACCCAACTCGGTGATGAGCCCCGGCACAGTCGCAGCGGGTGTGCAGATCACCGCAAGGTCGGGCGCATCGGGAAGCTGGGCGATCGTGCGGAACGCAAGCTGACCGGCCACGCAGTCACGGCGCGCATTCACGAACCAGACCCTGCCGGCGTAGCTGCCCTGCAGCAGATTTCGCGCCACTTTTGCACCAACACTTTGCGGACGATCTGACGCACCCACAACCACGACAGAGCAGGGATTTAGCAACGCATCAAGGTTTCTGTTCACGCGTATTCACTCGTAAATCTACTTATTGTCGGCCTTGACGCTTGAGCGCATCACTACGTCCGCGCAGTGACGCGCAACCTTTCTAGCACGGATGCTCCGCGTTTTTTTACACGATGGAGCAACACCATGAACAACCTGCTTCGCTGGGAACCGTTTACGGCATCCGAAGGACTGATCGGTCGCCTTGCACCAGAACTCTTTGGTCGCTGGCCGGGCATGCCACTGCCTTCGACACTGGACTCGAAGATGGCTTGGTCACCGTCGGCCAACATCAGCGAGACCGACAAGGAGTACCTCATCCGTGCAGAACTGCCCGCCGTCAAGAAAGAAGACGTGAAGGTCAGCGTACAGGACAACGTGGTGACCATTGCCGGTGAACGCAAACAGCACCAGGAAGAAAAAAGCGAGAAGGTGCATCGCGTCGAGAGCTATTGGGGCAGCTTCTCGCGCAGTTTTTCCCTGCCGGACAACGTCAACCCGGAGGCGATTCGCTGCGACAGCAAGGACGGGGTGCTGACCGTCCACATTCCCAAGATCGAAAAGGCCACGGCGAAGGTCAAGCAGATCAAGGTCGAGTAGATCGGCATGCCCGCCAAGAAGGTGCTCTTCCATGCTGCGGCACGCGCCAAGGTGTTAGCCGGCACGACGCAACTGGCCGATGCCGTGGCCCTGACGCTCGGACCCAAGTCCAAGTCGGTGCTGATCCAGCGCAAGTGGGGTACGCCGCTCGTCTGCAACGACGGCGTTACGATTGCCAAGGAAATGGAACTGGCGGATGCGGAAGAGAACCTGGGTGTGCAGATGTTGCGGCAGGCCGCGGAGAAGACCGGCGACTTGGTGGGCGATGGCACGAGCACGGCAACGATTCTGGCGCAGGCGATCTTCGCGGAGGGCGTGCGCAACGTCACCGCGGGTGCCAGCGCCATCGACATCAAGCGGGGACTCGACCGGGGGCTCGCCTGCGCCGTCGCGAGCCTGAAGGCTTTGGCCAGACCCGTGGCCAGCCGGCTCGAACAGGCGCAGGTGGCCACGGTGTCGGCGCACAACGATGCGGCCATCGGTGAACTGGTCGCGGCGGCCATGGCAAAAGTCGGGGGCGATGGCGTCATCACGGTTGAGGAATCCCGTACCACGGAGACCTCGCTCGAAGTCGTTGAAGGCCTGCAGTTCGACCGCGGTTACCTGTCGCCCTATTTCATTTCGGATCCGGCAGCGATGGAGGCGGTGCTGGATGACGCCTACATCCTGATCACGGATCGCAAGCTCGGCCTGCTGAAGGACCTGATCCCCCTGCTGGAACAGATCGCCAAGGCCGGTCGACCGGTGCTGTTCATTGCCGACGAGATCGAAGGTGAGGCACTGGCAACCTTGGTGGTGAACCAGCTGCGCGGCGTACTCAAGAGCGTGGCGGTGAAGGCACCGGGATTCGGGGACCGCCGCAAAGCGCTGCTGCAGGACATTGCAATCCTGACCGGTGGCGAACTGATTGCCTCGGAACTGGGCCTGACGCTGGAGGACATCCGGCTGGAGCAACTGGGCCACGCACGGCGCATCGTGGTGGACAAGGACAGCACCACGCTGATCGGCGGCGGCGGCGGACGCGAGGCCATCGCGGCACGCGTGGCCCAGCTGCGCAGCGAATTGGAGAAGACAAAGAGTGACTACGACCGCGAAAAGCTGGAAGAGCGGCTCGCGAAACTCTCGGGTGGTGTGGCGGTTATTCGGGTCGGGGCCGCCTCGGAATCGGAAATCAAGGCTCGTAAGGACGCTCTGGACGATGCGATCAGCTCGACCAAGGCGGCGGTTGCAGAAGGCATCGTGCCTGGCGGCGGACTGGCGCTGCTGCGGGCGATTCCCGCGGTGGCGGCGCTGGAGGAGTCCTGCGTAGGTGACGAGCGAACGGGGGTTCAGATCCTGCGCCGCGCGCTGGAAGCCCCTGCACGCCAGATCGCGAAGAACTCGGCGGTGGATGACGGCGTGGTGGTGGACCGCATGCTGAACGGCAGCGGCACGATCGGTTTTGACGCCGCCCGCAAGGAATATGTCGACCTGCTGGCCGCGGGGATCATTGATCCGGCCAAAGTCGTGCGAATTGCGCTGGAAAATGCGGTGTCTGTGGCCAGCGTGCTGCTGCTGACCGAGGCCACCCTGACTGAGCGGCCGGAAAAGCCCTCCGCAGCGGAACCCGCGCCTGCGGAATAGTGGTCGGGGCAGTAGGATTTGAACCTACGACCCTCTGGTCCCAAACCAGATGCGCTACCAGACTGCGCCATGCCCCGAACCTGTGCCGGCGCTGGGCCGGACGATGCGGACTATACGCAGGAGTGCTCGCAAGCGCCAATCCAGCCCGTTATTCTCCCCGGCCTCACCGGGAAGGCCGCATTGGGCGGGCTGCCGGTATACGCCAAGGGAAATCCAAGACATGACGGCACGACTGATCGACGGAAAGGCCATTGCGCTGGCACTGCGCAACGACATCAAGGCAGCGGTTACGTCCCTGCGCGAACAGGGCCGCCGCGCCCCGGGCCTGGCAGTGGTGCTGGTCGGTGCCGACCCGGCCTCGCAGATCTACGTCCGCCATAAACACCAGGCTTGTGAGGCGGCGGGCATGCACTCGGTCGTGCACATGCTGCCGGCCGACAGCTCGGAAGCCGATGTCATGCAGGTGGTGCACCAGCTGAACAACGACCCAGCCATCGACGGCATCCTGGTGCAACTGCCCGTGCCGAAGCAGATCCGTGGCAAGGCCGTGATCGACGCGATCGCCGTCGAGAAGGACGTGGACGGTTTCAATCCCGAGAACTTCGGTCTGCTGGCCCAGCGCACGCCGCGCCTGCGCCCCTGCACGCCCTATGGCGTCATCAAGATGCTGGAGCACGAGAAGATCGACGTGAGCGGCCTGGACGCCGTGGTCATTGGCCAGTCGAACATCGTGGGTCGCCCGATGGCACTCGAACTGTTGATGAAAGGCGCGACGGTCACGATCTGCCACAGCCAGACCAAGGACCTGCCGGGCCATGTGAAGCGCGCCGACCTGGTGGTGGCGGGCATCGGCAAGCCGGAGTACGTGCGTGGCGAGTGGATCAAGCCGGGCGCCATCGTGATCGACGTGGGCCTGAACCGCCTGGAGACGGGCAAGATCGTGGGTGACGTCGAGTTTGCCGCAGCCGCCGCGAAGGCCTCGTGGATCACGCCGGTACCGGGCGGCGTGGGCCCGATGACCATTGCGATGCTGATGCAGAACACGCTGGAGGCCTACCAGCACCGCGAGAGCAAGGCCTAAACGGCCTGCGGAATGGCGGCGCTACTTGCGCCGCCAGCTGGTCAGGCCACCGGGCTTGTCTTCCAGCACCACCCCCTGCGCGGCGAGCACGTCGCGCAGGCGGTCGGACTCAGTGAAATCCTTCGCCTTGCGCGCGGCCAGCCGCGCTTCGATGCAGGCCTGAATGTGCGCATCGCTCAGGCCTTCGGCCACCGCGCCGTCCACTGGCTGGCTGCAGCGGAACCACGCTTCGGGATCGAGCTGCACCACGCCCAGCAGTGAGGACAACGCACGAAACTCCGCGGCCCAACTGGCGGCTTCCGCCACCT
>CANGFJ010000077.1 GCA_947453065.1 Pseudomonadota bacterium | reverse complement strand
TTACATGGCCAATGTCGGCGTTGTCAGTGCGATGGCCAACCGTGGCGAACGGGTGCTGCAGGATCGCCTCAACCATGCCTCGCTGATCGACGGCGCCTTGCTCTCTGGCGCGCGCCTGTCCCGCTATCAGCATGTCTCGGTCGAAGATGCCGCACGCCGGCTGGAAGGCGGTGACGAGCGCGGACGGCTGATCGCCACCGATGGCGTGTTCAGCATGGATGGCGATGTGGCGCCCGTGGCCCGGCTGGCGCAGCTCGCGCGCAAGAAGAACGCGTGGCTGCTGGTGGATGATGCGCATGGCCTGGGCGTGCTGGGTGCCGGGGGCGGCGGTGTGCTGGAGCAGGCTGCGTTGAGTCCGGCTGATGTGCCGCTGTTGGTGGGCACGCTGGGCAAGGCCTTCGGTTGCTTCGGGGCCTTCGTCGCTGGCGAGCGCGACCTCATCGAATTCATCCTGCAGCGCGCCCGCAGTTATGTCTTCACCACTGCGCTGCCGCCGGCCGTGGCCGCGGCCGCACGCGCCGCGCTGCGCATTGCGCGCGAGGAAGGCTGGCGGCGCGATCGCCTGCAGGCCTTGATCGCACGATTCCGTGCCGGCGCTGCCGCGCAAGGCATTGTGCTGACCGACTCCCAGACACCGATCCAGCCGATCATCCTGGGCGATGCGGCGCTGTGCGTGCAGGCGAGCACGGCGCTGCGCGAGGCTGGCTACTGGGTGTCGGCGATTCGTCCTCCCACCGTGCCGCCGCGCACCGAACGGTTGCGCGTCACGCTGTCGGCTGCGCACAGCGATGCAGAGGTCGATGGCCTGGTAGAGATGCTGCGACGGGTCTTGCCTGCCCCATGAGCCGTCTTCCCCTGTATCAAGAATCTTCCGGTGAGGGGGACGTGCCGCTGGTCTGCCTGCATGGCTGGGGCATGAACCTGCGCGTGTTCGACGGGCTGCGCGCCGCGCTGGCCGCGGAGCGTCGGGTGATCGCGCTGGATCTGCCCGGCCACGGCGCCAGTCCCTGGCAGGTGGCCCACGGCAGTTTCGAGGCGCAGCTGCAGTGGTTGCTGCCGCAGTTGCCGGCGCGTTGTGCGCTGCTGGGCTGGTCCCTCGGTGGGCAGCTGGCGCTGGCGCTGGCCGCCCGCGCACCAGAGCGCATTGCGCGGCTGGCGCTGGTCTCGACCACGCCGCGGTTTGCAGCGGGCAGGGACTGGACGCATGGCATGAGCGAGCCCGTATTGCAGCGCTTTGCCGACCACCTGGCCAGTGACTGGCGCGGCACCCTGCGCGACTTCCTGCACTTGCAGGTGCGCGGCAGCCGCGATGCCGCCGCCGCGCTGGCGCTACTCGAACAGGCCTTGCACGACCACGGCCAGGCCCAGCCCGAAGCCCTGCAAGCGGGCCTTGAGATCCTGCAGCAGCTGGACCTGCGCGAGCAGTTGCCGCAGCTCTTGGTGCCAGCGCTGGTCATCACCGGCCAGCATGACCGCGTGACCCCACCGGGTGCAGGCGTCTACCTCGCCCAGCAGCTGCCTCGCGCGCGCCACGTCGAGTTGGCGCGCGCCGGCCACGCGCCCTTTCTGTCGCACCCCACCGAGTTCACGCACGCGCTGCGTGAATTCCTCCACGCGGATTGAACGCCCATGTCCGGTGATGTTGCCTTCCTCAATGCCCATGCCCTCGAGCGTCGCGCCGTGGCGCGGGCGTTTCACCGCGCCAGCCACAGCTATGAGTCCGCGGCGCGTCTGCAGACCACCGTGCGTGAAGAATTGTTGTCCCGCCTCGATGGCGTGAACCTCGCGCCACAGCGCGTGCTGGACCTGGGTGCCGGCACGGGTATCGCCACGGCGCGCCTGAAGCAGCGCTACCGCAAGGCGCAGGTTGTCGCGGCAGACATTGCCCCGGGCATGCTGCACGAGGCACGTCGGCACAGCCGCTTCTGGCGCCCCATTCGCCGTGTTGCGGCCGATGCGCTGCGCCTGCCGTTCAAGGCCCAGAGTTTCGATCTGGTCTTCAGCAGTCTGATGTTCCAGTGGTGCGACGTGCCTGACCTGGCCTTTGCCGAAGTCCAGCGTGTGCTCAAGCCCGGCGGGCTGCTGTTGTTCAGCAGCTTCGGGCCTGAGACCCTGCGCGAGCTGCGGCAGAGCTGGGCAGGGGTCGACGACGCCGTGCACGTCAACCAGTTCATCGACATGCTCGACCTGGGCGGCGCCCTGCAGCGCGCCGGGTTTGCCGAGCCGGTACTCGATGTCGACCGCCATGTGCTGTCCTACGCCGATGCGCCCGCGTTGATGCACGAACTCAAGGCGATCGGCGCGCACAACGTCAACGCCGGTCGCCAGCGCGCGTTGACCGGCCGGCATCGGTTCAGCCGCATGGTCGCCGCGTATGAGGCGTTGCGTACGCCCGCCGGCTTGCCGGCCACTTATGAAGTCGTCTATGCCGCAGCTTGGGGCGCAGGCGCGTCGGCGACGCGCGCAACCATTGCGCCGGAAACAGCGATGAGCCTGGATTCCTTCACGGCGGCCCTGCGCCGACCACGGCCATGATCGACATCGCGCACAGCGTGTTTGTCACGGGCACGGACACGGGCGTCGGCAAGACCCGGGTGGCGGTGACGCTGGTGAGGCAGCTGGCCGAGCAGGGTCATCGCGTCGCCGCGATGAAGCCTGTCGCGGCGGGGAGTTTCGAGACGTCGCATGGCCCGAGGCATGACGACGCGCTGGACCTCGCCGCCGCGGCCAGCGTGCACCTGCCCTATGACTGGGTGAACCCCTGCTGCCTGCCCCTGGCCAGCTCTCCCCACCTGGCAGCCCGCGCGGCCCGCCAGGTCATAGCGATTCCGGCGTTGGTGGCGGTCTACCGCCAGATCGCCGCCCGGGCCGACATCGTGGTGGTGGAGGGGGCCGGCGGCTGGCTGGTCCCCATCGGCGAGCCCGAGGTGCCGGGCACCCCGGGTCCCACGATGGCCGACCTGGCGCAGGCCCTGGGGCTGCCGGTGCTGCTCGTCGTGGGGCTGCGCCTGGGCTGCCTCAACCATGCGCTGCTGACCGCGGCAGCCATCCAGGCCAGCGGCCTGCCGCTGGCCGGCTGGGTCGCCAATACCCTCGACCCCCATTTCCCGGGTGCCCCGGACTACCTGGCTGCGCTGGATGCGCGCCTGCCCGTCCCGCGCCTTGGGCTGCTGCCGCATGCCCCCTAGGCCCTCCAGCCCGCGGTCAAGGGTACTCACCCCTCTCCGGGTGGTGCATCCGCCGCAAACCGTTCTCATTTCGGGCCTGGCTGCCGCAAGAAAGGCAGCCAAAACAGCGCTTGAGGCTGAAGGTAGTGTTTCCGCGCCACGGGCCACAGGTTAAACTCCTGCGGTCTTATGCCCCCTCGTTGGGGCAGCGCCTGCGCTTTATGTTCCAGGATTTTATTTTTTAAGGTCTATCGATGCTTCGCAAACCAGGATCGCTCTCCGCCGTTGCGGCTTTTGTCGCTGCGCTTGCGGCCCCTGCCGCCCATGCCGACTGGGCGCTGAACATGCCCCGGGGCGTCACCACGATGTCGCAGCAGATCTACTCGCTGCACATGACCATCTTCTGGTGGTGCGTGGCCATCGCGGTGTTCGTGTTTGGCTGGATGATCACCTCGCTGGTGAAATTCCGTCACTCGCAGGGCGCCGTCCCCGACACCCAGATGCTGCACAGCACCAAGGCCGAAGTCATCTGGACGATCATCCCCGTGGTGATCCTGGTGATCCTCGCCATCCCGGCCGCCCGCACCCTGATCCACCTGGAAGATGCCTCCGGCACCCAGCTGACGGTCAAGATCACCGGCTACCAGTGGAAGTGGCAGTACGAATACCTGGACAAGGGCGTGAGCTACTTCTCCACGCTCTCGCGCGACAGCGACGCCGCCCGCCAGCTGCAGTCGGGCGTCGATCCCAAGACCATCCCGGACTACCTGCTCAGCGTCGACAACCCGCTGGTCGTGCCGGTCGGCACCAAGATCCGCCTGCTCCTGACCTCCCAGGACGTGATCCACGCCTGGTGGGTGCCGGATCTTGCCGTCAAGAAGGACGCGATCCCCGGCTTCGTGAACGAGGCGTGGTTTGAAGTGCAGGCCGACAAGCCCGGCACCTACCGCGGCCAGTGCGCCGAACTGTGCGGTCGCGACCACGGCTTCATGCCAATCGTCGTTGTCGCCAAGACGCCGGCCGAGTTCGAGGCCTGGCTGAAGACCCAGCAGCAGGCCAGCCTGCCCGCCGCACCGAACGCGGGCTGACCCGGCGGCCTTACGCCAGCCGACAGCCCCCTACTGAATCAAAGATCGAGAGACGAACATGGCCAACAGCGGACACGCAGCCCACGAAGGGCATGACGATCACCACGGCGCGCCCAAGAGCTTCTGGCAGCGTTGGGTGGTCACGACCAATCACAAGGACATCGGTACGCTGTACCTGATTTTCGCCGGTGTGATGTTCTTTGTCGGCGGCCTCATGGCGCTGGTGATCCGCGCCGAGCTCTTCCAGCCGGGCCTGCAGTTCGTCGATCCGATGTTCTTCAACTCGATGACGACCATGCACGCGCTGGCCATGATCTTCGGTGCGGTCATGCCGGCCTGGGTCGGCCTGGCCAACTGGATGATCCCGTTGCAGGTGGGTGCGCCCGACATGGCGCTGCCCCGCATGAACAACTTCAGCTTCTGGATCATGCCGTTTGCGTTCACGCTGCTGCTGTCCACGCTGTTCACGGGCAGCGGCGCGCCGGCCGGTGGCTGGACGCTGTATCCGCCGCTGTCGTTGCAGGGCGGTGACAGCTTCCCGATGGCGATCTTCGCGATCCACATGATGGGCGCTTCGTCGATCATGGGTGCCATCAACGTCATCGTGACCATCATGAACATGCGCGCCCCGGGCATGACCCTGCTGCGCATGCCGCTGTTCTGCTGGACCTGGCTGATCACCGCCTACCTGCTGATCCTGGTCATGCCGGTGCTCGCGGGTGCCGTGACCATGCTGCTGACCGACCACTTCTTCGGCACGAGCTTCTTCAGCGCGGCCGGCGGTGGCGACCCGGTCATGTACCAGCACATCTTCTGGTTCTTCGGCCACCCCGAGGTGTACATCCTGATCCTGCCGGCCTTCGGCGTGGTCTCGGAAATCATCCCGGCGTTCTCGCGCAAGCCGCTGTTTGGCTACGAGTCGATGGTCTACGCCTCGGCGTCGATCGGCTTCCTGTCCTTCATCGTGTGGGCGCACCACATGTTCACCGTCGGCATGCCGCTGGCTGGCCAGCTGTTCTTCATGCTGACCACCATGCTCATCGCCGTGCCCACGGGCGTGAAGGTGTTCAACTGGTCCGCCACGATGTGGAAGGGCTCGCTGAGCTTCGAGCCGCCGATGCTGTTTGCCGTCGCCTTCCTGTTCCTGTTCACGATCGGCGGCTTCTCCGGCCTGATGCTCTCCATCGTGCCGGCAGACTTCCAGTACCAGGACAGCTACTTCGTCGTGGCCCACTTCCACTATGTGCTGGTGCCCGGCGCGATCTTCGCGATCATGGCCGGCATCTACTATTGGCTGCCGAAGTGGAGCGGCCACATGTACAACATGTCGTTGGCCAAGTGGCACTTCTGGCTCTCGACGATCTTCGTCAACGTGCTGTTCTTCCCGCAGCATTTCCTGGGTCTGGCCGGCATGCCGCGTCGCATCCCGGATTACTCGGTGCAGTTCGCCGACTGGAACATGGTGTCCTCGATTGGTGCCTTCGGCTTCGGCCTGTCGCAGCTGCTGATGCCCTACCTGGTGTGGCAGTGCGTCCGCGGCGGCGCTGCCGCCAAGGCCAAGGCCTGGGAAGGCGCTCGTGGCCTGGAGTGGGAAGTGCCGTCGCCGGCGCCTTACCACACCTGGGAAACTGCCCCGGATGAAGCCACCATCATCCACGCCAGCCCCACGGGCCATTGATGAGCCAGCCTGCTGACAACCGCAGCAAGGTGCGCAGCTCGGCGATCATGCTGGGCTGTTTCGCCGTGGCCGTGTACCTGGGCTTCATCGTCTGGTCGGTCACCCAGCACGCTCGATGAGCCAGACCCCGTACAAGCCCAACTCCCATGGTCGCCTGGCATTGAAGCTGGGTGCCGTGGCGCTGGGTGCGTTCGGTTTCGGTTTCGCGCTGGTGCCCCTGTATGACGTCATGTGCGCAGTCACCGGCTTTGGCAACAAGGCCAACCTGACACGCGCGGCGAAGATCGCAGAGCACCCCGACGATTCGCGCACTGTCACGGTCGAGTTCCTGGGCGACCTGCCAACGGTCGGTAGCTGGGAATTCCGCCCTGCCGTGCGCAGCATCCAGGTCCATCCCGGCCGGTTGTACGAGGCGAAATTCGTCGCACGCAACCTCACCGGGCGGGACACCTACGGCCAGGCGGTGCCCGATGTGGCGCCGTCCAAGGCCGCGTCGTTTTTTCACAAGACCGAGTGTTTCTGCTTCACGCCGCAACATTTTGCGAGCGGCGAAGAGCGTGCGATGCCGGTGCGGTTCATTGTCGACCCGGCCCTGCCGCGTTACATGGACCACATCACGCTCGCCTACACCTTCTATGACACCCAGGCGCCCGCGGCCCAACGTTAAAGCCCTAAAGACAGAGTGAGCTCATGAGCAGCAAGTCCGATTCCCACGACGCAAGCACCTACTACGTTCCGCACGGCAGCCCGTGGCCAATCCTGGGGTCGGTCGCGCTGTTCACGCTGATGATCGGCGCGGTCAGTTTCATGAATGAGTGGGCAGGTGGCTGGTCCTTCCTGCCGGGCGCGCTGCTGCTGGCCTTCATGTTCTTTGGCTGGTTCACCACCGTCATCAATGAGAACGAGCAGGGCATGTACAACCTGCAGGTCGACAAGTCGTTCCGCATGGGCATGATGTGGTTCATCATGTCGGAGCTGATGTTCTTCGCGGCCTTTTTCGGCGCGCTGTTCTACGCCCGCCAGCTGTCGGTGCCCTGGATCGGCGGCGATGGCGTCAAGATCTTCAACAAACTGCTGCTCTGGCAGGACTTCAACGCCGCCTGGCCGACCAATGGCCCGGCCAAGCTGGGTGGCCACGCCGACCACAGCTTCGAAACGATCAAGGCCTTCAGCCTGCCGGCCATCAACACGGCCATCCTGCTGACCTCCGGCGTCACCATCACCATCGCGCACCACGCGCTGCGTGAAGGCAACCGCAAGGTCCTGGGCTATGCGCTGGCCGCGACCTGGATGCTGGGCTTCCTGTTCGTGTACCTGCAGGGCACCGAATACCACGAGGCCTACACGGAGCTGGGCCTGAAGCTCTCGACCGGCATCTACGGCTCGACCTTCTTCATGCTGACGGGCTTCCACGGCCTGCACGTGTCGATCGGCGCGATCATGCTGTTCATCATCTGGCTGCGCTGCATGCGCGGCCACTTCACCCCGACCCGCCACTTCGCCTTCGAAGCCGTTGCCTGGTACTGGCACTTCGTTGACGTGGTCTGGCTCGTGCTCTTCGTGTTCGTCTACTGGATCTGACGCACCACCAGGGGCCTGCGGCATGCGCCGCGGGCCCGGGTCTGCTCAGCCGCCCAAGCCGTGTGGGTGGATGAGCCCGAAAGACCAGGCGACGAACAGCAGCAGGAACAGGCCCACGGACAGTCCGATCCGCAGGGTGAGTGCCCGAAGCAACTTCTTCGGCTCACCGCGTGTCGAACTCAGGTGATACAGGGCCGATCCCAGGCTGAAGATGATTCCGGCCAGGGTCGCGATGACGATGATTCTAGGTAGGTCCATCGCTGCATTATGCCGCTGCGCTTCCCCCTCGGAAAACGTCAATTCAACGCCCGCTGGCTGATGGTGCTGCTGGCCGTGGCCGGCTGCGCCCTGTTCACCACCCTGGGCTTCTGGCAGTGGCATCGCGGTCAGTACCGCGAGCAGGTGTGGGAGCGGTTTCAGCACGACACCACGACCCCCGCCCAGGCCACGGCGGCCCGGCTGCCGGATTTGCCTCGCTTCACGCGGGTGCGCGTGCAGGGGCGGCTGGACGCGGATCACCAGGTGCTGCTGGAGAACCGTCCTCGCGACGGGCGCCCGGGCTACGAAGTGCTGACACCCTTGGTGCTGACCGACGGAAGCCTGCTGCTGGTGAACCGCGGCTGGCTCCCTTTTGGCGGCTACCGCGACCGGTTGCCGGATGTCACGGTCGCGGCTGCGGACACCGTGACCCTGACCGGCCGGCTTGACCAGTTGCCGACGGCGGGGCTGGCCTCCGGCCGCGCGCCCCCGGCCGTTGAAGGCACGTGGCCGCGGGTCACCACCTTTCCGACGACCGCGGAACTTGCACAGATCCTCGGCCAGCACATCGACGATAGGGTCCTGCTTCTGGACGCCGATTCCGGACCCGGCTACGAGCGCAGGTGGTTGCCGCCTGGCGTGGCCCCGGACCGCAACTTTTCCTATGCCATCCAGTGGTGGGCTTTTGCAGCCATTGCCCTGGGTCTGTTCCTTTTCCTGAATGTCGAGAAGCGCCGATGACCGATGCCGATGTCCGTCGCAGCCGCCGCATGCTGCTCCTCCTCGTGGCGATCTTCTTCCTGCCGGTCGCCGCCGCGTTCTACCTGTACTACGGCGCCACCTGGCGCCCGGTCGGGCAGACCAACCATGGCCAATTGCTCAACCCCGTGCAAACCGTGCCGGCTGATGCCACTGCGCTGCGCGGCAAATGGTCGTTGGTCTACTTGGGCGACGGGCGCTGTGATGACGCCTGTAAAACCGCCCTGATCTTCGCCCGTCAGACGCGCCTCTCGCTGAACCAGGACATGCAACGCGTCAATCGGCTGTTCCTGGCCACGGGTGAATGCTGTGACCGGGCATACCTCGACACGGTGCACGTCGGCCTCAACACCCTCGACCTCACCGATGCCGCCAAGGCGGCCCCGCTGCTGGCTGCGTTTCCCGAGACCGGTCGCGCGACCTCGCTGTTTATCGTCGATCCGCTGGGCAATGTGGTGATGCGGTTCGATGTGCGCGAGAACCCCAAAGACCTGCTGACGGACCTGCGCAAGCTCCTCAAGCTCTCGAGCATCGGCTAACCATGAACCGCATCGCTGTTGTTCGCAGACTCGCCCTGGCTGCCATCGTGCTCGGCCTGTGTGTCGTGGTGTTTGGCGCCTACGTACGACTGACCTATGCGGGTCTCGGCTGCCCGGACTGGCCGGGCTGCTATGGGCACGTGACCCCGCTGGGCGCTGAGGCTGCGCAGGCCGGCACCGTCGACGCGCCGTTGCACGTGGGCAAAGCCTGGCGCGAGATGATCCATCGCTACGCGGCCACCACGCTGGGGCTGATTATCCTGGCCATCGCCGTGCTCTCGATTGCCTGGCGCCGTGAGCGGAACATGCCGCGCGTGCTGCCGCTGGCGCTGGTGGCCCTGGTGATGTTCCAGGGCCTGCTCGGCATGCTCACGGTGACGTGGAAGGTCAAGCCACTGGTCGTCACGGCGCATCTGGTCTTCGGGCTGCTGACGGTGTCTGTGCTGTGGTGGCTGTGGTTGTCGCTGGGCCGCATCGGTAGCGGTGCAGGATGGCGGCAGGGTGCCGGGTCCTCCAGCACCACGATGTCGCTGAGTCGACCTGCCAGCGTGTTCGCCCGTCGAGCCGCGACCTTGGGTCTGGTGGCCCTGGTGTTCCAGATCCTGCTGGGTGGCTGGACCAGCACGAACTATGCAGCCGTTGCCTGTCCGGACTTCCCCACCTGCCAGCAGGCCTGGTGGCCCACTGCTGATTTCAAGGATGCGTTCGTGTTGTGGCGCGGCCTGGGCGTCAACTATGAAGGCGGTGTGCTCGACCTGTCGGCGCGCGTGGCCATTCACCTGGTCCATCGCCTCGGCGCCATTGTCGCCACGCTGGCCCTGCTCTTTGCCGCGTGGGCGACCCTGCGAAACCGCATCGACCTGGGCAGCCGCGGTGCGGCCTGGGCGGTGATCGGTGCACTGGGGCTGCAGTTGTGCATCGGCATCTTCATGGTGCTACGCGGATTCCCGCTCAACCTCGCCACGGCCCACAACGCTGGCGCCGCCGTGCTGCTGCTCGCAACGCTGTTGTTGAACCGGACCCTGCGCAAGACCTGAGGGTCACCCGTTGGGGCGAGGGAACGAGGCGTCATCAAGGAGACAGCGGCAGTCGGTGCCGCTAAGCTGGCCCAATAACAAATAAAGGGTGGGCTTCCATGAACCGCAAACTCCCGATCTGCGTGATGGCCGTTGTCTTGGGTGTGCTCGGATCCAGCGCCCTGCTGGCACAGGCGCCCGCAGCGCCCCGGTTTGTGCCCGAGGACCACCGGCCGCCGTTGTTCCTGCGCGAAGACTTCACCAACGAGCCGGAAGAGACGCCCATCACCCTGGCGAGCATTGGCAGCAAGGACCTGCTGATCGCCACCTATGGCCCCGGCAAGGACATGGTGGCCAAGAGCCATCACGCTTCGCCCAAGGATGATCCGTCGTATGTCTGGCTGGGCTCCTGCACGCAGGTCTGCGGCTTTACGCTGCGCAAGAAAGACGCCTATGTCGACCTCGGCGGCCTGGCCAAGATCCACTGGCGCACAAAACAGACTGGCTTCCATCAGCTCCGGCTGATGCTGAAGCTGGCCGACGGCACGCTGCTGGTCAGCAGCGGGTTCGAGGGTGCCAGCAACGACTGGCGCGAGACCGAGATGACCCTCGCCGACCAGCGCTGGCGCAAGCTCGACGCCAAGGTCATGAACGATGGCGCCTGGGTCGACGCCCCGGACCTGAGCAAAGTCGATGAAATCGGCTGGACGGACCTTGCGCCGGGCAGCGGCCACGGCACGGGTGGGTCCGTGGGTTCCTCGCGTATCGACTGGGTCGAAGTCTATGGGCTCCCCGTAAAACGATGAAAATGCAACGATGTGGCGCCTCGTATTGATACGATACGAGGCATCCCGAATTAGAGAATGAAAAAAGGGGGGGAGATGAACGCACGCATTGCAGTCGCGGTAGGCCTCGTGCTTGCCGGAATGGCGCCGGCCTTGGGGCTGGCGCAGCAGGCAGCTGGCCTGTACCGTCCGGCGCCCAAGCTGCCGGAACCCAAGTACGCGCCGCAGTATTCGTCGATGGAAGACCAGCGCGACCTTTCCGGCGTCTGGTTTATCCGTGACTACAACCGCCGCTTCCGCACGCCGGTCAACACGCTGCCGCCCCTGACGGCCTTCGGCAAGGCCGAACTCGACAAGCGCATCAAGGCCGAGACTGACGGCACGCCCTATGCCGACGCCTCGACGCACTGCTGGCCGCATGGCATTCCGCGCGTCATGAACTCGCCCTATCCGATCCAGATCATCCACTCGCCCGGCAAGATCACCATCGTCCACGAAGTGGCGCACAACATCCGGCAGATCCACATGGACCAGCCGATGCCTGCGACCGTGCCGACGAGCTTCCTCGGTTACTCCGTGGGTCACTGGGAAGGCAACACCCTGGTCATCGAGACCAAGGGCACTGACCCGCGCACCTGGATCGACGAGGAAGGCATCCTGCATTCCGACAAGCTCTACACGATCGAGCGCATCCGCAAGGTCGAGAACGGCGAGAACCTCGAGAACGAAGTCACCATGATCGACCCGGTGTACTTCACCCGGCCATGGGTCAAGAAGATCAACTACGCGTGGCGCCCCGACGTGCGCGTGTCCGAATACATCTGTGAAGAAAACAACCGCAATGCGCCGCAGAACGGCGTGACGGTGGCCAAGTGAACAAGCACGCATCTCTGCTGATCAAGCACACGACCCTGTCGCTGCTGGCCTGTGCCACGCTGACGTTTGCCGCCCAGGCCCAGAGCGCGCCCTCGTTCGCCGGCATCTGGTTGCTCAATGGCGACCAGTCAACGCTGAAGACCGACGAGGGCAAGCTGCCCCCGCTCAAGCCCGACGCGCGTCGCCAATACGATGCGGCGGTCAAGGCGCGCAAGGCCGGCAAGCCCATTGGCGACACGCTCACCAGCTGCCTGCCGCATGGATTGCCGCGCCTGATGCTCGCCCCGTATCCCATCGAGATCCTGCAAGAGAAGAAGCAGCTGACTTTCCTGCATGAGGCGCACCACATGCCGCGCCTGGTGTACCTGGGCGAGAAGCTGCCGCCCAACGATGCGCTGGACGGCAACTACATGGGCTTTTCGGCGGGCAACTGGGACGGCGAAACCTTGGTCATCGACACCGGTGGGTTCAACGACCTGACCACACTGGATAAGGCGGGCCTGCCGCATTCCGAGGCGATGACGCTGAACGAGCGCCTGCGCCTGGTCGATGGCGGACAGACGCTGGA
>CANGFJ010000076.1 GCA_947453065.1 Pseudomonadota bacterium | reverse complement strand
CCTCGAAGGCGCTCGGTGCCAGGTAGATGCCACCTTCCAGCATGCGGTGGAACACCGGACCGAAGGCTGCGGCAGGCCGATCCGCCATGGCCTTGAGGCTGCGCAGCGGGCCAGCGGGCGGCGCCATATAGAACCAGAACAGCGAGCCCACGCGCTGCAGCTGCACGCGCTGCTGGGTGGCAAAGGCGGCATCCAGGCGCGTGCCCTGGGCTTCGAGCTTGCGGTACAGGCTGCCATCGGCCAGCTGGCGCAGCGTGGCCAGGCCCGCGCACATGGCCACCGGGTTCGCGCTCAGCGTGCCGGCCTGGTAGACCGGGCCCACGGGTGCGACCAGTTCCATGTACTCGCGCTTGCCGCCATAGGCACCCACGGGGAAGCCGCCGCCAATGACCTTGCCGTAGGTGACCAGGTCCGGCTCGAAGCCATAAAGGCCCGCAGCACCCTGGAACCCCACGCGGAAGCCGCTGATGACCTCGTCAAAGATCAGCAGCGCGCCGTACTGCTTGCACAGCTCGGCCAGGCGCTGCAGGTATTCGCGCCGCTGCGGCAGCAGGCCGTAGTTGGCCGGCACCGGCTCGATGATCGCGCCGGCGATGTCATGGCCATGCAGCGCGAACACGGCTTCCAGCGCCGCTTCATCGTCCAGCGGTGCCACCACGGTGCCCGACATCGTGGCGCGGTCCAGGCCCGCGCTGTCCGGTTGCGAGGCGTCGGCCAGGCCCGAGCCGGACTTGATGAGCATGGAGTCGGTGTGGCCGTGGTAGCAGCCTTCGAACTTCAGGATCTTGTCGCGACCGGTGGCGCCCCGCGCGACGCGCAGCGCCGACATGACGGCCTCGGTGCCGGAGTTCACGAAGCGCACGCTCTGCACCCAGGGGATGCGGCGCGTGATGAACTCGGCCAGTTCGAGCGAGTACGGTTCGCAGGTGCCCAGGCTCCAGCCGCGGCCGATCGCATCGATCGCCGCCTCGCGCACCGGCGCATTGCCATGACCCAGGATCAGCGGGCCGAAGGCCATGCAGTAGTCGACGTAGTTGCGGCCATCGACATCGGTCAGGAAGGCGCCGTGGCCTCCTGTCATGAAGCGCGGCGGTCCACCCACGCCCTTGAAGGCGCGGACCGGGGAATGCACGCCGCCCGGCGAAACCAGCTTGGCGCGGTCAAAGAGATCTGAAGAGGTGCTCATGCTGCCAACCATTCGCGCGCATGACGCGCGCCGTAACTGATGATCATGGATGCGCCAGCGCGCACCAGCGCGGTCCAGGCCTCGCGGTGTGCGTTGATGCGGTTCGTCAGGCCCTGCTGCGCGAGCAGCTCGATGCTCGCGTACTCGCCGCTGACCTCGTAGACCGCCCAGGGCTGCGGGAACTGCCGCGACAGGTCGGCCAGGATGTCCAGATAGGGCATGCCTGGCTTCACCATCAGGATGTCAGCGCCTTCGGCCACGTCGCGTTCGGTCGAGAGCAGCGCGTCACCCGGGCGCGCGGGATCGATCTGGTAGCTGGCGCGGTCGGTCAGCTTGCTGGCCTGCTTGGGAGCAGAGTCGGCGGCGACGCGGAAGGGGCCGTAGTAGTTGGAGTGGAACTTGGCCGAGTAGCTCATCAGCAGGGTGCGATCGAGGCCGGCATCTTCCAGCGCGGCGCGGATGGCGCCGATGCGGCCGTCCATCATGTCGCTGGGTGCCACGCAGTCGGCACCGGCCGCGGCATACGCAGCGGCGGCGGCAGCCAGCTCTTTCACGCTGGCCAGGTTGTCGACGTGGTCGCCTTCGGGGTTGAGCACGCCACAGTGGCCGTGGGGGGTCGAGGAGCACAGGCAGACGTCGACCGCCAGCCACACATCGCTGCCGAAGCGGCGCTTGATGGCGGCGATCTGCCCGGCGTTGAACGACCAGTCGACGTTGTGGGTCTGCTTGCCCTCAGGCACGCAGAACAGCAGGAACTTGCTCACGCCGGCCGCCAGGTCGGCCTCGATCTGCGCCAATAGCGAGTCTGGCGTGTCGCGATAGACACCCGTCAGGCCCGGCACCTCTTCGCGGGCGGCCAGGCCCTCGACGACGAACAAGGGCTGGATGAACTGTTCGGCGGCCGGGCGCACCTCGCGGGTGAGGGCGCGGATGTGCGGGTCCTGACGGAGGCGTCTGAGGCTGATTCGGCTCATGATCTCTCTTGGTGCTGCGCTGCGAAGGGCAGGCCTGCGGGTAGCGAATCCTGCCACGTTTCGGGGCTTCCCGGTCAGCCCCTAGATAACGGCCCATGCAGTCATAAGTGGTTTAATTATGCACCAATGATATGAGGGCATTCGCCAGAATGCCCGCCCAGAAACATCCTCGAGGATCGACATGGCACAGCAGGCTGGCACGCTCGCGCTCACCGACGCGCAGCTGGGGAAGGTTCAGGCCACGGTGGCGCTGCTTCGGCAGGTCGTGCGCGACCACGGCCGCGTGATCTATTCCAACAGCCTGGGCGCAGAGTCGATGGTGCTGACCGACCTGATCTGGACGCAGGTGCCCGAGATCGACATCTTCAGCATCGACACGGGTCGCCTGCATGAAGAAACCTATTCTCTGATGGAGCGCCTGGAGCGCCGCTACCAGCGCCGCATGCGCCTGGTGTACCCCGACGCGCAGGCCATCGAGGCCTATACGGGCGAGCACGGCATCAATGGTTTCTACAATGGCCTCGCCGAGCGCCAGACCTGCTGCCACATCCGCAAGATCGAGCCATTCAAGCGCGCGATTGCCGGCTACGGCGCCTGGGTGACCGGGGTGCGCCACGAACAGTCCGCCACGCGTGCGCTGGCCAAGTCGGTGGATTTCGATACGCCCAATGGCCTGTATAAGGTCAGCCCGATCCTCGACTGGACCCATGACGATGTCTGGGCCTATATCCGCGCCCACAAACTCCCGTACAACCCCCTGCACGACAAAGGCTTTCCGAGCATTGGCTGCTCGCCCTGCACGCGGGCCGTGGAGCCAGGTGCTGACAGCCGCTCGGGCCGCTGGTGGTGGGAGAATTCCGATTCGAAAGAATGCGGGCTGCACCCCAAGGTGCGAGTTGTTGCCACTGCCAAGGCCCCTGCCTGACGCGGCCTTGCCGTGATGCGCGAGACACATGGATTACCTGCCGATCTTCGTTGACCTGCGTGACCGCCTCGTCGTCGTGATCGGGGGCGGCATCGTTGGCGAGCGCAAGATCGAGCACCTGCTCAAGGCCCGGGCCCGCATCCGCGTTGTCTCCCCCGAGCTGACGCCAGAGCTTGCCGCGCACCGGGATGCCGGACGTCTCGATCACTTGCCCCTGCTGTTTTCGCCCGAGCAGCTCGACGGCGCGCAGCTGGTCGTGGCCGCCACCGACGAGGAAGCGGTCAACGAGGCCGTTTCGCAGGCTGCCCGGGCACGCGGTATCTGGGTGAATGTGGTCGATGACGCCAAGCGGTCTGTGTTCATCTTTCCGGCAATCGTCGACCGCTCGCCACTCATCATCGCGATCGGCACGGCGGGCAGTTCGCCCACGTTGGCCCGTCGCGTCCGCACGCAGATCGAGTCCCTGTTGCCGGAGCGACTGGGAGAGTTGGCCTCCTACGCCAGTCGCTGGCGCGGGCCAGTGAAGGCGGTGCTGCCGGCCCTGCCGGAACGGCTGCGTTTCTGGGACCATTTCTTCAATGGCCCGGTGGCCGCGCAGCTGCTCACGGGCAACGCGGCGGGTGCCGACGTGTCGATGCAGCAGGGCCTGGACGCTGCGCGCGCGGCCTCTGGCGTGCAGCAGGGGGAGGTTTACCTGATTGGCGCGGGGCCCGGTGACCCGGACCTGCTGACGATCCGCGCGCAGCAGTTGCTGCAGCAGGCCGACGTGGTGCTGTATGACCGCTTGGTGTCCGAGGTGATCCTGGGCCGCGCGCGCCGCGATGCCGAGAAGATCAACGTGGGCAAAGTGCCCGGCCAGCACGATGTGCCCCAGGCCCGCATCAACGAACTGCTGCTCCATCATGCGCAGCGGGGGCTGCGGGTCGCCCGCCTGAAGGGCGGCGATCCGTTCGTATTCGGTCGGGGGGGTGAGGAGCTGGGTGTGCTGCGAGCCGCAGGCATTCCCACGGTGGTCGTGCCGGGTATCACGGCAGGGCTCGGGGCCGCGGCGAGCAGCGGCATTCCCTTGACCCATCGTGGCGTCTCACAGACTGTGACTTTCGTGACCGCGACGGGCAAGCAGGGCAGCCAGCTCAATTGGGCAGGCCTTGCCTATCCGAACCAGACCGTCGTGTTCTACATGAGCGCCGCGCAGATCGATTTCATCGTCGAGCGGCTACAGGCGCACGGGTTGGCGGACACCCACCCCGCCGCGCTGGTGGAGCGGGCCACCTGGCCAGACCAACGCGTGCTGACGACGACGCTGGGCGCTCTGGCAGCGTTGGCCCGTGCCGCCGAGCTGAAGTCACCGACATTGCTGATCGTGGGCGAAGTCACGGCACTGGCCGTGCTGCAGTCAACTGTGAATGAGGGAGAGGCCTGATGACGATTCGAGCCGGATTCGTGGATGCCGTCGGCAATACGCCGCTGATTCGCCTTGCGGGCCTGAGCAAGGCAACCGGTTGCGAGATTCTGGGCAAAGCCGAATTCATGAACCCGGGCGGTTCGGTCAAGGATCGCGCCGCCAAGTGGATCGTGCTGGATGCCGAGCGTCGCGGCGTGCTCAAGCCGGGCGGTACGGTGGTCGAGGGCACGGCGGGCAACACCGGCATCGGCGTGGCCCATGTCTGCAACGCGCGCGGTTACCGTTGCGTCATCGTGATGCCCGACAACCAGTCCCCCGAGAAGTACCGACTGATCGAGGCGCTGGGCGCCGAAGTCCGCAAGGTCAAGGCCGTGCCGTACAGCGATCCCAACCAGTACCAGCACGTGGCCGGTCGCCTGGCCGATGAACTGCCGAACGCGATCTGGGCCAACCAGTTCGACAACACCGCCAACCGCCAGGCGCACATCGAATCCACGGGGCCCGAGATCTGGACGCAGACCGAGGGGCGCGTTGATGCCTTCGTCGCCTCCAGTGGCACGGGCGGTACGCTGGCCGGCACGGCCACGTACCTCAAGAGCCGCAATGCCAAGGTGCGCACGGTGCTGGCCGATCCGCCGGGCAGTTCACTCTTCGAGCTGGTGCGCAACGGCGAACTCAAGGCCACCGGCAAGGGCTCGGTGACCGAGGGCATCGGCATCGCCCGCGTGACCGCCAATTTCAAGGACGCACCGGTGGATGCCGCCGTGCACGTCGAGGACCCGGAGACGATCGAGTACGTCTACCGCCTGCTGCACGAGGAAGGCCTGTTCCTGGGCAGCACCAGCGGCATCAACGTGGCCGCAGCCGTGCGCGTGGCGCGCGAGATGGGCCCGGGCCATACGATTGTCACCATCCTCTGTGACAGTGGCGCAAAGTACGTCTCCCGCCTCTATGACCAGGCCTGGCTCCAGGAAAAGGGCCTGTTCGAGGCCGCCGAGGCAGGCAAGCGCGCAGCACGAGCGGAGTGAAGTGATGGGTTGGGAAAATCCCCTGGCGGGCCTGGTGGTCGGCATGATGGTCGGCGCCACGGGCGTGGGCGGCGGTGCGCTGATGACGCCGCTGCTGGTGTTGCTGCTGGGCGTTGCGCCGCATACGGCGATCGGCACCGACTTGCTCTATGCGTCGCTGACCAAGATGTTTGGCGTGGGCATTCACAACCTGGAAGGCCGGGTGGACTGGCAGGTCGTGCGTCGCCTGGCCTGGGGCAGTCTGCCCGCTGCGGTGGTCACCCTGCTGTGGCTGCACCGTGCCGGCTCCCAGGGTGTGCGTGAAGGCACGATCATCACGGCGCTGGGCGCGGTGCTGGTCCTGACGTCGGTGGCGATGGTGCTGGTGCCGCGCCTCTCGCGCATGGGCAAGCAGCTGCAGACCGCCGCTTCCAGCCGGTTCCTGCAGTTCCAGCCTGCACTGACGGTGCTGGCCGGCGCGGTGCTGGGCTTGCTGGTTGCCTTGACCTCTATTGGTGCCGGTAGCCTGGGCGTCGTGATGATGCTGTCGCTGTATCCGTTGCGGCTGACGGCCGGCAGGCTGGTGGCCACGGATCTGGCGCATGCCATTCCGCTGGCGATGGTGGCGGGCATCGGCCACATCCTGCTCGGCAATGTCGATTTCGGTTTGCTGGGGCAATTGCTGCTGGGGTCCATCCCCGGTGTGTGGCTGGGTGCCCATTTCGGCGGCAAGCTTCCCGATCGGGTGCTTCGCGTGGCCATTGCCCTGGTCCTGGGCACGGTGGGGCTGAAACTGCTCGCTTGAGCCCCCCGGCGATCTTTGTGTCGCCTACAATCCGCGCCGGGCGAACTTGTACCGACGAGGATGGTCAATCCCACCTATGCAAAAAATAACTATGGGGCCGGCCGTCCGGCGGGCTGCCGCAATCGTACTGGTCGTTGCTGCGTTGGGCGTGGCCTGGCACTACCTGGGTCGCAAGTCAGGGCCGAAGATCACCTACGAAACCGCGGTCATCGACCGGGGCGTAGTGGAGAAGACCGTCAGTTCTTCCGGGTCCGTGGCGGCCCTGATCACCGTGGATGTCGGTTCGCAGATTTCCGGCCAGATCATCGACCTGAAGGCCGATTTCAACAGCCCGGTCCACAAGGGCGATTTGCTGGCCGTGATCGACCAGCAGACCTATCGCAGCCGCGTGGCCTCGGCCGAGGCCGACATGGCTGTGGCCCGCGCCAACGTGGGCACGCAGGAAGCCAACCTGCGCAAGGCGCAGACCACCCTCCAGCAGGCCGAGCGCGACTACAAGCGCCAGCTGGCGCTGGTCGAACAGAAGCTGGTGGCCGCGGCTACCGTCGAGGCATCCCTCAAGGCGCTGGAGCTGGCGCGCGGTGACGTGGATATCGCCCAGGCCCAGTTGACCAATGCCAAGGCCGCCGTGCGCACGCGCCAGGCCTCGCTCGACCAGACGCGCATCGACCTGTCGCGGACGGATATCCGTTCGCCCATCGATGGCGTGGTCATCAAGCGCAGCATCGACCGCGGCCAGACGGTGGCCGCCAGCCTGCAGGCCCCGGTGCTGTTCCAGATTGCGCAGGATCTCTCGCGCATCCAGATCGAAGCCAAGGTCGACGAGGCCGACATCGGTTCGATCAAGCCGGAAAACGTGGCGACCTTCACCGTCGACGCGTTCCCGGACCAGACCTTCCAGGGTCGCGTTGCCCAGGTGCGCCTGGCGGCAACCACCGTGCAGAACGTGGTGACCTATAGCGTGATGGTGCAGGCCGCCAACCCGCGACAGGTGCTGCTGCCCGGCATGACGGCCAACGTGCGCATCGTCACCGACCGGCGCGAGAACGTGCTGCGCGTGGCCAACGATGCCGCGCGCTACCAGCCCGCCGGTGCCGGTGGCGCTCGTCCGGGGCCGGGCGGTGCGCCGGCTGGTGGCGGAGCGGGTGGTGCCCCCGGTGCGCAGGGCGGCGGATTCGCAGCCCAGAACGCAGCAATGGCACAGGAACTGGGGTTGACGAAGGAACAGCAGGAAAAGCTCGACAAGGGTCGCCGGGACCTCTTCGCGCAGATGCGTGCCCAGGCCCCCCAGGGTGGTGGCCTTGCTGCCGGCGGCGGTCCGCCGGGTGGTGGCTTCGGCGGCGACCAGCAGGGTCAGGCCATGCGCGCCCGCATGGAAAACCTGATGCGCAGCGTCCTCACGCCCGAGCAGATGCAGAAGTGGCAGGCCCAGCGTACCGCGCGGGGCGGCGGTGCCCGGGTGCGCGCTGGCACGCTCTACACGCTGGAGAACAACGCCCCCAAGGCCAATCCGGTGCGCACGGGCCTGGCCGACGACCGTTACACGGAACTCGTGAGTGGCGACCTCAAGGAAGGCGATGCGGTCATCGTGCGGTCGCGGACAGAGGTCAAGAAGTGACCTCCGAGGGCGCCCCGGCACAGGTGCCCGTCATCGCGGCCCGCAACCTGACGAAGACCTATCAGCTCGGTGAGCAGGCCGTGCATGCGCTGCGCGATGTGTCCTTCGAGATACAGCGTGGCGAGTTCGTTGCGATCATGGGGCCCTCGGGCTCTGGCAAGTCGACGCTGATGAACCTGATCGGGGCGCTCGACGTGCCCTCATCAGGGCAGCTGTGCATCAATGGCACCGACATTGCCACGCTGAGTCGTGATGAGCTGGCAGGCCTGCGCAACCACACCATCGGTTTCGTGTTCCAGCAGTTCAACCTGCTGGCCCGCACGACCGCGCTCGATAACGTGAAGCTGCCGCTGACCTATTCCGAGCCCCGGCCGGCTGATCCGGATGCCCTGGCCCGTAAGTGCCTGGAACAGGTGGGTCTGGAGGGGCGCATGGACCATGTGCCCTCGCGCCTGTCGGGTGGCCAGCAGCAACGCGTGGCGATTGCACGCGCACTGGTCAATTCCCCCAGCCTGATCCTGGCGGATGAGCCGACCGGTGCGCTGGACACCGCCACGTCGCTGGAAATCCTGAACCTGTTCAAGTCGCTCAATGCCCAGGGCATGACGATCATCATGGTGACGCATGAGCTGGACGTGGCGGCGCATGCCAAGCGGCTGCTGCGCGTGCGGGACGGCAAGCTGGTCGAAGACCGGCCCGTGCATGGACTGCTCGAGGAGAGTGCGACATGAGCCTGGCAGAATTCCTCAAGACCGCGCTGATTGCCCTCCGACGCAACGTGTTGCGCAGCGTGCTGACCACGCTGGGCATCATCATCGGCGTGGGCAGCGTGATCGTCATGTCGGCGATCGGCAATGGCGCCAGCAAGCAGATCGAACAACAGATCGCGAGCCTGGGCACCAACCAGCTGACCATCTTCCCCGGATCCACGAATGTGGGTGGGCGGCAGGGTGGCTTTGGGTCTGCGCCGCCACTCACCGAAAAGGACTTGCGTGCCATTCGCGAGGGGGTCGACGGCGTCGTCGCCGTGGCCGGAAGCATGAACAACAGCGCCACGCTGGTTGTCGGCAATGCGAACTGGGTGACGCAACTACAGGGCAGCACCGCCGAAATCCAGGACGTGCGCGATTGGCCGGTGAAGTCCGGTCGTTATTTCGACGCCACCGAGGCCACCTCTCGTCGCAAGGTGCTGGTCATCGGCGCCACCGTCGCACGCGAACTCTTTGGTGAGCAGGACCCGGTCGGTACGACGGTGCGCGTGAACAACGTGCCCTTCGAGATCGTCGGGGTGCTGACGGCCAAGGGGCAGGCGGGCGGTCGCGATCAGGATGACGTCGTGATCGCGCCACTGCCGACCGCCCGATCGCGGCTGATGGGCCGAGTGCGCGTGCCGGACGAGGTCGGTCAGATCCTGGTGAAGGTCGATGACAGCCACGACCTCGCCGAGGTGCAGACGGATCTGGAACGCGTGCTGCGCGAGCGGCGCCGTATCCAGCCCAATACGCCCGATAACTTTGCGGTGCGTAATTTCGCGGACATCCTGGCCACGCGCAGCGCGACTCAGCGCACGCTGGGCTTGCTGCTGGCTTCAGCCGCGGCGATTTCGCTGTTGGTGGGCGGCATCGGCATCATGAACATCATGCTGGTGTCGGTGACGGAGCGGACGCGCGAGATCGGGCTGCGCATGGCCATCGGTGCGCGCGGCGGCGACATCCTCGGGCAGTTCCTCACGGAGGCGGTGCTGCTGTGCCTGGCGGGTGGCCTGATCGGGCTGACGCTGGGGCTCGGCATTGCCGTGGTGGTGTCGGCCCTGCTGTCGTGGCCGGTGTACATCAGTCCCGGCATCGTGTTGCTGGCGATTCTGGCTTCGGCGGCGGTTGGGGTATTGTTCGGCTATGTACCCGCGCGGCGGGCGTCCCAGCTCAATCCCATCGAGGCCCTGCGATACGAATGACCGTCGTCACGCTCAGACCTCGTAGCCTGCGCTGGCTGTTCGCTGGCGCGCTCCTGGTGGCCCTCGTGGTGGGTGGGACGGTGCTGGCCAAGTACCGGCTCATCGAGCCCATGGCCGTTGCCGCGGCCTGTGAGCGGCATGAGGGGCCATGGGCTGGCTGCCTGCTGCGTCAGGCGCTGGTGGTGCTGTTCGTGAAGAACATCGCCGGTATGGCCAGCACCCTGTTCGGGGTGTGGAGTTCCATCACCCGCACGCGGGGGCTTGCGCTGGCCGCCATCGCCTTTGGCGGCATGAGCATGGTGCTCTATCGCTTTGATTCAGCCGTGATCGGCGTGCTGCTCGGTTTGCTGGTCATTGCGCGCGAAGCGGCGACCGGGCAACAACAGGCTGGCACTCAGGGCGATCGCCAGGCCGCTTAAGCCCAGCGCCGGCAGGTTGTGCAGGCCCTCGCGCAGGGCGATGACGAGGGCGCAGCCGCCCGCGAGTGCGGCCAGCAGCGTTTCTTCTGGCATCTGCCTGAAGCGCAGCCGACGGGCGTTGCGATCGAGCAGCGAGAGCAGCGACAGCGCCAGGATCGGCAGGGCGTAGAGGCTGCTCGGGAAGCCCCGGTAACGCGCGTCAATGGCCAGGCCCAGGCACACATAGGCCAGGCCCAATAGCAGCAGGATCCGCAACAGGCCCAATGCCAGGCTGCGTCCGCCTTCGATGGGCTGGCGGCCCCGGTGGTCGAAGCTGCCCAGGATCTCGAAGATGCTGGCGGGGGCGGGCAAGGCGCGCTGGGCCTGGCGACCCGCCAAGGCAAGCAGAATCCAGCTGTACAGCGCCCAGCCCACTGCCACGATCAGCAGGCTGGCGACCCACTCGGTGAGGTTGCGGTTGGTCGTCGCCAGGTAACGCCACTGCATCAGGGCGACGGCCCCGGCCGTGGCGCCCGCCAGCAACAGCAACAGCACGTCGGGACGCCCGAAGCGACGGCTCAGTGCCAAGCCGGCCGCCAGGAAGGCTAGCGCCCCGGCACCCGCCCCCCAGAAGCCCAGTTGCCAGTGCGCGTCTTCGGCCATTGGCCCCTGCAGCGGGAATTTGGGTTGGCCTTTGGCGTCGTACATGCCCCAGTAGCCGCCCACCGTGCCTTCCTGGGCGCGCTTCCAGGGCTGATCGAACGCCTCGATGAGGTTGTATTCGATGCCGTTCTCGCCGGCCCAGTGGGTGAACTCGCGCACGAAGCGCGCCTGCGCCACGGTGCCGGGCGCGGCATCGACACGCTGGCGACCCTGGCTCGGCCAGCCTGTCTCGCCGATGAAGACCCGCTTGCCGGGGAAGGTGACGCGCGCTTCGCCATAGACCGAGGCCGTGTGGGCCAGCGCTGCATCGATGCCGGTCGGCTTGTCGTCCCAGTAGGGCAGCAGGTGGATCGTGATGAAGTCGGTGTCGGCCTGCAGGCCCGGGTTGACCTTCCAGAAGTCCCAGACATCGGCATAGGTGACCGGCAGCGTCGTGCCGGCGTTCACCTGTCGGATGAGCGCGCCCAGCTGCTCTGCTGTCTGCTCCCGGCGCAGCAGCACCTCGTTGCCGACGATGACGGCTTCAATCACGTCCTGGTTCTGTTCGGCCACTGCCAGTCCGTGCTTGATCTCGCGCTGGTTCATCGCGGGATCGGCGCCGATCCACAGGCCCAGCAGCACGCGCAGCCCCACTCCGCGCGCCACGGCAGGGACCTGGTCCAGGCCATTACCCACGGAGTAGATGCGCACGCAGCGGAATCGGGCCGCCAGCAAGGTGAGGTCGCGCGTGAGCTGTTCCCGGGTGACGACCGTGGTGGGCACCATGGGCTGGTCGCGCGATGGCGTGTAGGAGACGCAATCCAGCTTGCCGGCCGGGGCGTCGGTGAGCGCGACCGGATGGCCATCCCGCCACAGCAGCCACAGACTGAACAGGGCGGTGACCAGGCAGGTGGTCAGCAGGGCGAGGCGGCGGTTCACAGGCAGATCCTGGTCCTTGTTCTTGTCTTGGCGATGGTGGGGCCGCGGCAGTCTAGCGCAGGTTAGGATTCGGTCAGTACCCACCCGGAGCTGCGCATGTCGGTCTTCTTTTCCACAGTGCTGTCCACGACCGGATTGCTGGTGCTGTCGAACGTCTTCATGACCTTCGCCTGGTATGGCCACCTGAAAAACATGGCGGGGCGGGCCTGGTACGTGGCAGCGCTGGCCAGCTGGGGCATCGCGTTGTTCGAATACCTGCTGCAGGTGCCGGCCAACCGCATCGGCTACGGCGCCATGAGCCTGCCGCAGCTGAAGATCCTGCAGGAGGTCATTACCCTGGCGGTGTTCGTTCCGTTCGCAGTGTTCTACATGCGCGCCCCGCTGAAGCTCGATTACCTCTGGGCCTGCCTGTGCATGGTGGGCGCGGTTTATTTCATGTTCCGGAGCAACACCCCATGAGCACT
>CANGFJ010000075.1 GCA_947453065.1 Pseudomonadota bacterium | reverse complement strand
TTCCAGCAGGTACGAACCCGAGAAGTCTTTCAGGTTGGGCGCCAGTACCAGCAGGCGCTGCAGTGGCGGCAGCCAGGAGTCGTAATAGAAAAGCGCCAGGGCCAGCACGCCGGCCAGCAGGTTCTTGGCATAGCGCTGTCGCTCATTGGTGGGGAGCAGCGCGGTGAATGCGCAGAGGGCCAGGTTCAGCCAGACGTGCAGGTCGATCTTGCCGTCCGCATAGAGCGCCAGTTTGGCGATGAAATAGAGGCTCCAATATCCCATGTCGGCGTCCTATCTGCGGTCCCGCACTGTGGCCGGTGCCACGGTGCGTGCCGCTACGGGAAAGAGCAGTTTTTTGAGCTGCGTCATGGCGCGGCGTGCGAGCGCACGGTAACCGAAGATGCCGAAGGAAAGGACTTCGGCGAGGCTGCGCAAGGGCTTGTCGCGCGTGGCCTTGTCGTTCCAGCCCTGCCACACATCTGCGCGCGCGAAGGTGCACTGGACGTAGTCGCGTTGTACCGCGTTGTGCATCTCGTCCAGCCGGATCCGGATGATGCCGTCGCGGCTCTGCAGCACTTCACCCGGAAAGCGGTTTTCACCGGCCGCCTGCTGCAGGATGACCCGCAATGGATCCCCTGCTTGGATCGTGTGTCCGGGCGGCAGCCGCAGCCGCAGGCCGGTCATGGAGAAATCCACTGTGCTGCAGTCCAGACGCCGGCCGTCAGCGAGTTCCACCACGGCGGAGAACTCCCGGGTGACCCGGTGCGCAGTGCGGCGCTGGGATGTCTCGGCTGCCACGCCCAACACGACGCCCAGCAGGACGAAGTTAAACAGCGCCCACACGAGATTGACCAGCACTGTGCCGGATTCGAACGCATTCCAGAACAGCAGGCTGGGAACCGCCAGCACGATGCCGCCCAGGTTGGCCAGCGCAAGGACCAGGTAGGGCATCGCAATGCGCCAGTCATAGAAATCATTTTCGATACGACCGCCCTTGGCGGTGACATTGAAGCTCGCGCCCTTGGGATTGATGAGGGCCATCAGCGTGGGGATGGCGATATACCAGGACAGGGCTGTCTCGTAGGCCTCGTTCCACACCGTGTGCCGAAAGCGTCCTTGCATGTTTGCGTTGGCGATGGCCGATTGCAGCAGGTGCGGCAAGGCATAGGCGGCCAACAGCAGCGCGGAGGCATTGAGCAGGTGGATTTTGAAATAGAGATAAGCAAGGGGCGCCGTGAGGAACACCAGTCTTGGCAAGCCTCCGAAGAAGTGCAGCATCGCGTTGGCATAGCACAGGCGCTGCGAAGGCTTGAGTCCCTTGCCGGAGAAGGGGTTGTCGAGCCGGAAGATCTGCGCCATGCCACGCGCCCAGCGGATGCGCTGCTTGACGTGGGCTGCGAAGGTTTCAACCGCCAGGCCACCTGCCAGCACGCAGCGCAGATAGGCTGAGGTGCAGCCGTGACGATGCAGGCGCAGTGCCGTGTGCGCGTCTTCGGTGACCGTTTCTGCGGCAAGGCCGCCGATGGCCATGAGCGGTTCGCGACGCAGGACGGCGCAGGAGCCGCAGAAAAAGGCGGCGTTCCAGAAATCGTTGCCCTCCTGCACGAGCCCATAGAACAGCCCTCCTTCGCTGGGAATCTGCCGGAAGGTGCCAAGGTTTCGCTCGAAGGGGTCGGGCGAGAAGAAATGATGCGGCGTCTGGACCAGCGCGCACTGGGGTTCCCGCACCATCCAGCCCAGCGTGGTGGTCAGGAACGCCCTGACGGGAATGTGGTCGCAATCAAAGATTGCAACGAACTCGCCCGTGGTGAGCTTCAGGGCATGGTTGATGTTGCCGGCCTTTGCGCCTTCATGGCTGGTGCGGGCGATATAGCGGGCGCCGACGGATTCGGCGAACACGCGCACTTCTTCTCGGGCCCCATCGTCGAGCACGCAGACCTGGAAGCGATCAGCGGGCCAGTCGAGCGATAGCGCTGCGAGTACCGTCGGCTTGATGACCGATAGCGGCTCGTTGTAGGTGGGAACCATGACATCGACCGCTGGCCAGGTGGTCACGTCTGTGGGCAAGGCCACGGGTTGCCTGCCCAGCGGCCTGGCGTTCTGCAGGAATCCGATCAGCAGGATGGTCCAGGTGTAGGCCTCGGCTGCCAGCAAGCCAATGCCCAGTGTCAGGTCCACGGCGCTGCTGGGGTCCAGCGTCTGCGAGACGCGCCACCAGATGTAGCGCAGCGACGCCAGCACGGAGAGCCCTATCAGGATCAAGTTGGACGCTCGTCGCGTGATCCGCCTGACAGCCAGGGCAAGGACCCAGAGGCAGGCGCCGAGCAGGAGTTGGTCGCGGATCGACAGGGGCGTCGTGGCAACGATGGCCAGCACCAGCAGGCCGATGGCAATGGCCACGGCACGCATTGGTGTCTCTGCGGCCTGCCAGCTGGATCCCACCTGGTCTGCATACCGATTGAGCATCAGGCTGGCACGGGCGCGCAGCCTCAGTGAGAGGGGGCGCGTTGCCAGGCTCAGCAGATCCAGCATGGCGCCAGGGTGGCGCATTGGGGGGCGCCTTCGTTCCTCGACGCGCGGGGATGGGGTCACCGTAGGCTGGATAAACAGGACGCTGGTGACCCAGGCCCGAATACTTTCGCGCTCGCTGATGCCGAGGCGATGGCCCAGGTACCGCGCGATCGGTCGGGTGATACGAAGCAGCCACTTCGGCCATGCCAGGGCTTCATCGGCAGGCAGGATCACGAGGTGATAGAGCCACCAGAGCAGGTACTGAACTGGCCCCTGCTCTTTGCGTCGCCTGCGGGGATGAAGACTGCTGTCGCGGCGCTCCATGCCTCAGCGCTCCGCGTAAGAACGGGTGGGTCTGGGCGGCGTTGCCACGGACACGGTGCTACCGGGCAACGGGATGCGGACATAGAGCATGAGCGTGGTCGGCCGGTAGTAACTGGCCCGATCGACGGTCAGGACGGCACCCATCACCAGATCGGGACCCACCGTGTGTTCCAGGGCTGCCGTAAGGGAGTAACTGGTTTCCGTGGTTCGACTGGCCGGGAAGATCGGGCTGCTATAGCCCCCTGGCAGTGGTTTCGTGGCGGCGAGGGCCTGTAACGCGCTGTCGGTGGGATAGAAGTCCATGGACTTCTGGTGACTGCTGGTGCGGTTCAGCGATGCACGGACCCGATACGAGAAGCCTGCCTTCAGGCCGACGACTTCCAGCGGGAGGGCAACGCTGAGGTAGGACTGCGGGCTGTAATAGCCCCCACTGCCGTAGGTGTCGTTGAGCAAATTCTCGGCGTAACTCCAGTACGTCACCACTGCGCCGGCATACAGCGCGCCGAGGCTGCCTGCGATCAGGCGTCGATCGCCTGCGAGCCGGGCGCCGACATAACTGTTGTCCAGCACATGCTTGCCGGTGAGTTGGGCAACGGAGAGCGCGCCCTGCAAACTGCCTTCCTGGCGGTAATAGCCGGCCTGCACGGTAGGCCCGGTCTGCACCACCCCGCCCCAGGTCCGACCTGAGCCGGGGTCGATCAGGCCAGCGTAGGAGAGGATGCTGCCGGTCACTGCGCGTCGGGACAGCCCGATGGACACGTCGACCGGGCCGATGGTGGGTGAGTAGCGGATGCCGCCTACGAGGTTCGTGACGGGAAAACCGGTCGGCGTAGCGCCGAGATCGGCTGCGAGCGTGGAGGTGGACAGGTCGACCCCCAGGGACAGGCCCGTCAGTGCGCCGATCCCCGGATAACCCAACACCGGGACCAGCGGCGCAGTGCCCAGCAGCGGCGTGGCAGAGGTCACTGTGTGCCCTGCATCCAGGCGCACCACGTCGGTGTGCAGCACCATGGACATGCCCGCATGCTGGCCAAGGTGCCATTCCACAGGCCACTTCCAGGCGGTTAGACTGGAAATGCCTGGGCTTCCGGGTTTGTCGAGTAGTTCGTAGCCGGTGGAGAGGTAACGCGATGCCGCTTGGGCGACAAGGGCTGGCTGGGATTCCAGTTCTAGCGTGGACCCTGCGACCGCCAGGCGCTCTGCCAGCGCCTGCATGGTGTCGGTGAGCGTGTTTGCGGCAATCTGGGACAGCGCCAGCCGCGCTGCCTCCCATTCCGAGCGGGACTCCAGGTACAGCGCTTGCGCGAAGTGGGTGTCTGCGTCGCCCTGGGCAGCGGTCGCCAGGCCTTGCATGAGCGAGCGACCTTTGTCAGGCGCTCCGCCGGCGGCGTAGCGCCGTGCAAGGCGCAGGGCAATCCACGGATCCTGCGCGTTCAGGTCGTGGGCCTGTTGCAGATCGGCCAGAGCGCCCGCCTCGTCACCTTGGGCCAGCCGTTGCGCGGCTCGTTCGTCGAGCGTGATGGCCCGCAGCCGGTCGCGCTCCGCCAGCGAGAGATCCACTGCCGTTGCGGCCGGCGTGGTGTTGGCTTGCGCGGGCAGTGTTTCGGGTGTGTCGGAAGGCAGTTCGAGGGGTAACGCCGGAGGAGCCGGCGCCGGGTCGACGGTGTTGCGGGCAACCCGTGTGTTGCGGATCTTGGCCGCCGCGGCCAGGGCATCCGCCAGCATCCGCGGCGACACATCATCCCGCCGACGCAGCGTTTCCAGCAGACGCTGGCCAGCTGCCGCGGTGTCGGCACGACTGAGCAGGTGGCGCGCCAGGGCCAGGCGATAGCGCGGATCGTCGGGGTGGCGGCCGACCAGCGCTTCATAACCCCGTCGTGCGGCATCCCAGCCGTCCGGGAACCGCGACAGCAAGCCGTAGTAATCCATGCCCGCAACGCCACTGGGCGGGCCCTCGGGCAGCAGGGCCTGCAGCTGGCTGCGCGCCTGGCTCCAGTGCTGCAGGTCAAGCATGCGGCGGATCGAGGCGACTTTCAGGCGGTCGGTGGTCGCCAGACGCACTGCGATGCTGAAGGAATGCAGTGACTCACTGCCGCGATGGGCGGTCTGCAAGGTCCGCAGCACGGTGCGCGCGGCCGCGAAATCCCTGTTGCGCAGCTGCAGTTCACCCAGCTGCTCCAGTACATCAGCGCGGTCTGGGCGGGCTGCGATAAATTTTTCCAGCGCGCTGCGGGCCAGGTCATCGCGATCGCGGGCTTCCCATGCCAGCGCACTGTGCAAGAGCGTGTGCAGGGGCGCCGGCAACTCTGTCGCCCACGTTGCTGGGCTCAGAAGCAGCGTTGCCGTGACGAGCAGACCAGACCCTTGCGATGCCAGGTAACGCACGTGGGGTCAGCCGGCAGCCCCATCCAGGCGGCGACGGGCTCGGCGCTGCAAGGCGCCAAACACACCCACGGCAACGGTGACGGCAAGCAGGATGGCCACCAGCGTCAGCAGAAAAACATGACGTGACAGTCGCAGCCAGACCTTCGTCCACCAGGGCGCGGTGCCAACGTAATACACCGGGTCGCCCGCGTAGCTCTGCACCTGCCCTGCCCTCACGATGGCCAGGGATCCCTGAACGGCCGCGGATTTAGCCGGATCCTGCAACACGTCGTTGACGCTGGCGACCGCCGCCGCATTGCTGCCCACCAGCGCGACCACCGAGCGGCCTGCGCTCAGTGGCGACTCGAAACCCACCAGCGCGCCCAGCATGCCGCTGGCCGTCAGGTGCACCTCGACATCGCTGCTGCGCGGGCGTTCCGACTTCAGCGGGTCCGCATCCAGGTTCGTGACGGCACTGAGGTTGCGCAGGTGCCGCTCGTCGGTTCCGATATTGATGTTGCCGCCGCGCTGCCAGTCGGCCAGGAGTTGGTTCGACTCCGGACCGCCGAGGACCAGCAGGTCGATATCGCGCGCGGTGCGGGCTGCGGCGGTGTCGATCAGTCGATAGCCCGTGGCGGCAACGCCAGTGTGTCGCCCGAACTGGCCCAGGATGAAGAACAGCTGTTCCAGGCTTTCGCGGGTGATCGTCTCTGGCAGCACGACGGCGGTTTCGGATAGATCGGCATAGCGCGTGAACGGGTAGCCCGCGTTGGCAAACAGCGCCAGATCGGGCAGCGCCGCGTAATGCAGGAAGCCGCGCAGGTCTATCGTCGAGTCCGGGTCAATGGCGCTGCGGACCGTCTCAGCCGGCCAGGAGCGACAGGAGCCCTGGTGCTCGGGATTGATCACAAAGCGGAAATCCAGGGTGTTATTGCTGCCCACGCGGAAGGCAGGAATGAGGACCGATTCATTGCCCTGGCGGGCCGTGCCCAGTACCGCTGGAACCACCACGCGACTGAGCGACTGCGTGCTGGTGTCGCCCTGCAGGGCAAAGGCGCGGACCAACTGGCCATTGATGCCCACGCTAAGGGAAGAGTCGCCGCTGCCGGGCAGCGGGCCGGAGCGGTAATGCAGTTCCAGCGGAATGCCGGGATGGTTCCAGGTCAGCAGGTCGGGCGGCAGGCGTAGGTTGAGTTTCAGGGGCGCGGCCAGCCGTCCGACAACCTCCAGGTCGTGCGCATCGGACACGAGCTCTTCAAAGCGCACCGCGCGATCCGTGGGCAGCCAGCGCGGCGCATCGTAGAGCTTGCGGCGGGCCAGCGTGACCTGCGAGATCGTCGCCGTCGTGCCACTGAGCAGCGGCTCGCCGGCCACGAAGCCCCTGACCGCCTGCGCCAGCTGCGCTTCATCCCTACCGCTGAACACCAGCAGCTTGTAGCTGTGGTCGCGGGGATTGTCGATGAGGCTCAGGGTCGGCGCCTTGACCTGGGGCAGCGAGAGCCCAGCCGGTTGCTGCGTATTGGTGGCAAACACGATGGCGTGCCCGGCGGGAATCGTCCCCAGGCTCACCGGAAATTCGGCGCCCCGGTAGTCGGCTTGTACGCCGAACCAGGAGGCGATGACGCCCGCCGCATGGATCGAGGCCCGCGAGGCCGACGCGGCGAGAACCACCGGTACTACGACCCGGCTGCTATTGCGTCGATCAAAGAACGGGGCCGGCAATGTGCCGAGATCGTTCTGCAGGTCGAGGCGGCGCACTTCCAGTTCCAGTTCACTGCGGTTGCCGATGCTGGCCCACAGCGAGGAATGCTGCGGGTCTTCGCACTCCAGCGTGTAGTGACCCAGCAGGTCGAAACGCAGGTGGTTGTAGTCGGTGAAATAGCGTGCATCCAACGGGATATCGCGGGAAATGGCCCGGCCGGCCTCTTCCTTGCTGAGCTTGATGGCGGCAACAGTCTCGCCATTGAGCCGGATGCGCAGGTGCGAGAGCTCCGCCAGCATCGCGGGGGAATGGGTCAGCGTGAGGTGCAGCGTCGCGCGGGTGATGACTTCGTCAGCGCGCACGCCCAGAGAGAGGTCGGCTGTGCCTTCGGCGCCGCGCAATTCGATGGGCCCCTGTGCACCCAGCGCACTGAATGGCAGGTGCACGATGCGCGCATCCGACGGTGAACCGGCTGGGAGCTCGGCTGTTGCCGTTCCAGCCATCGTCGCGCCGGCTGCCATGGCAGCGATGCAGACCCACAAGCCCTTAATGCTGTTCATTGTTCACCCGGCAGCTGTCCCGTATTCCCTGCGTAATGCACGGATTTCGGCAGCGTGAATGTTTCGCGATGCCGGCGAGCGGCAGCAGTTCTCAAAAAATGATTCGATTTTACAAACGGCCTGCAGCGGATGGGCGGCCGAACGGCTACATCGTGTGCGTGGCCTTGTCCCCGGACAGGGCGCCGGCCAGGTAATTCTCGATGCGCTTCTGGGTCTGGCCCCGGTCCTGGTCGCTGAATTGCACGCCGATCCCGGCCGTGCGCTTGCCCTGTGCGCCCTTGGGCGTCACCCAGATCACCCGGCCTGCAACGGGGAGCTTCTCGTCCTCGCCCATGAGGTTGAGCAGCATGAAGACTTCATCGCCCAGCCGGTAATTGCTGTTGGTCGGAATAAACAGGCCGCCATTGCGGACGAAGGGCATGTACGCCAGGTAGAGCGCGCTCTTGTCCTTGATGGTGAGCGTGAGCAGGCCTGGCTTGTTGATGCCTGATCGGGCCGTTGAATCGCGTGCCGCCATGTCTGTTCCGGTCTGTCCTGTAATCGCGAAGGAAGTCAGCCCTGTCGTGCGCGGCTCGCACCGCGTGCGAACCGCCACAGCAGTCTTTCAACTGCCAGCGCCTTGTTCAGCGTGGTACTGGTCTGCAGCCTGAGTTCTTTTACCCCATCCAGCAGTCCCAGTGCCAAGGCTATATTTATGTCCAGATCGGGGGCTGGCAAGTGCGCGCCAACCCGCAGTTCTGCAGATTGGGCCCCGATCTCGGGTCCCGCGAGTATCCGCTGTGTGAGGTAGCTCTCAATGCTGTTGAGGCGCAGCGCAAGCCCGTCCTTCGACCACGCGTCCGCGGTCCGCACGACGTCGAGGGTGCCCTGCCGCGCCTCCCGCAGGGCGCGCCAGGTGTCATCCCGCAACTGCCGCAGGCTGGCAGGGTCCGATTCCAACGCATCCAGTGCAGCCCCGCCGACCGCATCCAGCGCGGCAGGCCAGTCAGCCGAGGGTTTCTGGGCCTGCAGCCAGGCGAGCACCTGGGCGCGCGGCGGCGGCGGGATGCGCAGTCGCTGGCAGCGGCTGAGGATGGTCGCCGGCAGCGCCGAGGGCCGGGACGTCACGAGGATAAGGTGCAGCTTGGGTCGCGGCTCTTCCAGTGTCTTGAGCAGCGCGTTGGCGGCGTTGTGGTTCATCGCGTCGGCGGGATGGATGACCGCTACGCTGCCACGGCCCTCATAGCTGGTCATCACCAACTGCTCACAGGCGTCGCGGACGTCATCCACGGTGATTTGCTGCAGCTTGGATTCTTCTTTGGGGGCGATGCGCAGCAGGTCCGGGTGTTCGCCGGACTCCACACGCCTGCAGGCCGAGCATTCGCCGCAGGGTGGCTGGCCACCCGTGCACAGGATCAGCTGGGCAATGCGCTTGACCAGGCGGATGCCCCCCGCTCCGGGTGAGTCATGCACCAGCAGGCCCTGGGAAAGGCGGCCCGCCGCACCAGACGCCAGCACAGCGTCAAAGGGGGCCTGGAGCCAGGGAAGGTCACTCATGGGCTGATTCTGTCCGCAGTGGGGCCAGAGCGGCCCAGGCGAGCTCGAGCACCCCTGCGGCCGGCAGCTGGCCGTCCAGCACCTGGAAACGCGTGGGTTCGGCCTGGGCAAGCTGGAGATAGCCTCGCCGTACCCGGTCGAAGAACGCGAGGGCTTCGTCCTCGAACCGATCGCCGCCATCCCCCCTGCCCCGGGCACGGTGCAGGCCGACAGCCGGCTCCAGGTCGAGCAACAGGGTCAGGTCAGGGGTCAGGCCCGGGTGCGCCACCTCAGAGAGCGCGCGGATCTGGGTGACGTCGATGCCCCGTCCGCCACCCTGATAGGCAAGGCTGGCGTCGGTGAACCGGTCGCAGAGCACCCATTCGCCGCGGGCCAGGGCCGGCCGGATGAGGTTCTCTACATGGACGGCGCGGGCGGCGAACATCAGCAGCAGTTCCGCCGACGGGGGCATGGGCTCCTCGCCCCGGGCCAGGACCAGGCCACGGATCGACTCGGCCAGCGGTGTACCACCGGGCTCGCGCGTGGCCTGGACGGTCAGGCCCTGTGCGCGCAGGCGCCCAGCCAGTTCACGCGCCAGCGTGGACTTGCCCGATCCTTCGATGCCCTCGAGCGTGATGAACCGGCCGCGTTGACTGGGGTGGGCTGTCGTCATGGCGTTGGCGTTGGCACTGCAGTGGCAAGGGGCGTGGTGTGGCGGAGGCGGTCGAGATAGCGTCGCACGGCCTTGTTGTGTTCGGCGAGGGAGGCTGAGAAATAGTGCCCGCCGCTGCCGTCGCCGATGGCCACGAAAAACAGCGCATCCGTGCGTTCCGGATGCAGCACGGCCCAAATGGCCTCTTTGCCGGGCATGGCGATGGGCGTGGGCGGCAATCCCGTGCGCGTGTAGGTGTTGTAGGGCGTGTCGGTCCGCAGGTCGCGCGTGCGAATATTGCCGTCATAGTGGTCGCGGATCCCGTAGATCACCGTCGGGTCCGACTGCAGTCGCATGCCCTTGCGCAGGCGATTCAGGAACACGCCGGCGATACGGGGGCGTTCGCTGGCCAGCCCTGTTTCCTTCTCAACCACCGAGGCCAGGATCAGCGCCTGGTCTGGCGAAGTCAGCGGCAGCCCTTGTTCCCTGCCCTGCCAGGCCTTCTCGAGGTTGCGCTGCTGGGCTTCATAGGCCAGTTGCAGGATCTCTTTGTCAGGCGTGTCCTCGGCAAACCGGTAGGTGTCGGGCGCGAACTGGCCTTCCGGAAATTCGCCGTCCTGGTTCAGCGCGTCCATGACGTCGGCATCGCTTTTGCTGGTCAGTGTGTGCTCCACCACCGGCAGCGCGTCCAGCGCCGCCCGCACCTGCGCGAAACTCCAGCCTTCTACCAGCGTGAACTGCTCCAGGATCACCTTGCCCTGCTGCAGCTGTTCGAGAATGTCGAGCGGCTTGAGGCCGGGCGGAAAGCGGTAGCGACCCTTCTTGATCGCAGGCAGCCCGCCGCGCGTGGCTGGGTGTGCGTAGCGCAGGTACAGCTCGAACAGGCGCGGATGCGTCAGCAAGCCCTTGTCATGCAACTGCATGAACACCGTTCGCAGGCTGCTGCCCGGCGCCACGGTAATGCGCTGGTCTTCAATGGCCGGGCCAGCCTCCAACGCCTGCTCGCGCAGCGCAAACAGCGCGAAGGCCGCGCCTGCTGCCATCAGCAGCAGCGCGCCTAGCAGGACGAGCGTGAACCTAGGCTTCAAGGCGGGCCACCTGTTGCTGCAGCTGTCGTGTCAGCGGGCCTGGGGACAGTGAACGCCCTGGTAGCGACGTGACCGGCCGGACGCCCAGTCGCACATTGGTCAGGAACACCTCATCGGCATCGGTCAGCGCCTCCGGAAGCAGGTCCCGCTCCAGCGTCTCGATGCCGGCCTTGCGTGCCTCGCGCAACACCACGCTGCGCATGACGCCCGCGATGCCGCAGCGATCCACGCGCGGCGTCAGGAGCACGCCGCTGCGAACCAGGAACAGGTTGCTCATGGTGCCGCAGGCCAACACGCCGGAGCTGCTGCACAGCAAGCCCTCGAAGGCCGTGCTGCCCCGCATTTCGGCACGTGCCATCACCTGCTCGAGTCGGTTGAGGTGCTTCATGCCAGCCAGCAGCGGGTTCTCGCCGAGCGTGGCCTTGAGCAGCAGAACGCGCGTTTCAGTGGTAGTTGCGATCGCATCATCGTCTGGCAACGCGTAGCGCAGCAGCAACTGTCGCGCTGTCTCTGTGCGCGCGGGCGCATAGCCGCGTGCCACGGCCCTGCCGCGCGTCACGATCAGCTTGAGCAAGCCGCGTGTGTGGCCTGCCAGTTGTTCGGCACGGTCCAGCGCAGCAGCGGCATCCAGCGCAATGCCCAGTCGGTGGCAACCCTGGGCAAGGCGGGCGACATGCTGTGCCTTGAAGCGAACGCCCGCACTGCGCACGATCATCGTCTCGAATAGCCCATCGCCATAATGCAGTCCGCGGTCATCGATCCAGTCTGCCGCGACAGGGCTGCCATCGAGCCACGCGCTGCCCTGCTGGTTCATGGGGTGCTGGCAGCGATGCCCAGTGCGAGCATCATGCCGCGGGCCTTGGAGCGGGTTTCGTGCAGTTCGCGCTGCGGATCGGAGTCGGCCACGATGCCAGCGCCCGCGCGGAAGGTGATGCGTTGGCCAACCAGGCTCATCGTGCGGATGAGGATGTTGAAGTCCGTGGAGCCATCGAGGTTGATGTAGCCCAGCGAGCCGGTATAGGCGCCGCGGGCTTCGTTCTCGAGCTCGGCAATGATTTCCATGCAGCGCAGCTTAGGGCAGCCGGTGATCGTGCCACCCGGGAACGCAGCGCGCAGCGCATCGACGGGGCCCAGTCCGGGCCGCAGGAGGCCGGTGACGTTGGAGACGATGTGGTGCACATGCGCGTAGGTCTCCACGCCCATGTACTCATCCACGTGGACGCTGCCGGCCTGGCACACGCGGCCCAGGTCGTTGCGCTCCAGGTCGATGAGCATGATGTGCTCGGCTCGTTCCTTGGGGTGGGCCAGCAGGGCCGCGGCCAGTTGCTGGTCTTCTTCTGGCGTAGCGCCGCGCGGGTGGGTGCCGGCGATGGGGCGCGTATCGATACGGCCGGCGCGGATGCGCAGCAGCCGCTCCGGGGACGATGACAGCAGAGTCAGGTCGCGGAACTGCACCAGCGCCGCGAAGGGCGCTGGGTTGGCCTGCCGCAGGCGGCCATACAACGCGCCCACCGTCGTGCCTTGCGCCAGGTCTACCTGCCAGGGCCGCGACAGGTTCGCCTGATAGATATCACCCGCACGGATGTAATTCTGTGCCCGTCGCACCCGCTCCTGGAATCGCTCCGGGGCTTCTTCGTGCACGGCCGTGATGGCAATGGCAGCGGGCGTCTCGATCAGGGGCACGGTGGCCAGGTCGCGCAGCAACTGCTCGATGTGTGC
>CANGFJ010000074.1 GCA_947453065.1 Pseudomonadota bacterium | reverse complement strand
GATGCCGCGTGCGGCCGCCACTGATATTGAAGCCCACGGAGTCACGGAAGATGACGTTGTCCTTGACCATCGTGAAGCCGGCCAGCGCGTATCGCAGGCCCCAGGCCGAGCCACGCAGGCCCAGCTCCAGGCTGTCGGCGCGCTCGGGCCGCAGGTCGGCAATGTTCTGCTGGCGCTGCAGGCGATACAGCTCGCTGGTGTCCGGCGCGCGATAGCCCCGCGACGCGTTGGTGTACAGCAACTGCGAGGGCAACAGTTCGTAGCTGAGCGAAAACTTCGGCGTGAGGTTGGCAAAGCCATCCTGGCGATCCGCAGGCCGGCTATACAGGCAGCCACTGGCCCCGCAGGTCGTGCCGTTGTCGCGCGTGTTGCCGGCGATCATCTGGTTGTCGTAGCTGTAGTTCACCCACTCGGCCCGCGCACCGGCCGTGGCCTTGAATCGACCCAGGAAAGGCTGCTCGACCTGGGCATACAGCGCACGCACCAGGCTGCCCACGGTGTAGTCATAGTGATAGCCCTGCGGACGGATCGCATTGGCCGCAGGCGCGCCATCGGTCGCAACCGTGCGCTGGTATTCGATGAGGGTGCCACGACCCACCTCGATGTCAGACCCCACGACCACATGACCGCCGCCCTGCCAGCCGTGGTCCATCGACAGGATCAGTCCGCCGGAATCCTGGCCGTTGGTTTCCAGCGGCTTGCCGATGAGAAAATGCTGCAGGAAGTTCATGCGCGAACTGCGCAGGTAGGGGCGCAAGTCCACCGTGGTGTCGGCAGACATCGGCAATTCCACATGACCCATCAGGCGCACGGAATGGGCCGCGCGATAGGCCTCGGGGTTGGCGTTGCTGCGCGCCACCGCCGGATTGCGATAGGCCTCGAAGCCGGTGATGAAGCCGGCCGTCTCCTGGTCGAGGTTGCTGGCCGCCAGCGTCAGCGACGCAGTGGCCGCACCCATGCGGTGTTCCACCGAACCCACCAGCTTCTGCTGCTTGGTGGTCGCGTGGTCGCGCCAGCCGCCGTCGTATTCGTTAAGCAGACTCAGGCCGACGTCGGTCGCATCGCCCAGGGCACTGGTCGCCACGCGCGCACGGTAATAGTCCGCAGGCCCCTGCTCCAGGCGCAGGCCCAGTGCCGGCAGATCGCGTGGCGCGGGCTGCAGCACGTTCACCGACCCGTGCATGGCGCTGGAGCCATACAAGGCGCTGCCTGGACCGCGGCCAATTTCGATCGACGAGGCCTGCTCGGTGTCGACCTCGAACAGCTCGTTGACGTTGCAGAAGCCCACGGGCCGCACCGGAATGCTGTTCTCCAGGAACAGGAACGAGCCACAGGAGCCCGGACCCGTGAGCACCGGCGAACGGATTGCCGTGAGGCTCTCCTGACCGCTGTTGCGCTGGAACAGCACACCCGGGGCGCGGTTCATGATTTCAGCGTGATGGGTCGCACCAACCTCGGCAATGCCGGCCGTATCGATACGCGACAAACTGCCGGCGAACTTCTGCAGGGGCTCGGCGCGACGCGTGGCCGTCACCACCACCTCATTGAGCGAGTCGACCGCTTCCTGGGCCTGCACCACCGGAATCACCACACCAGCCAGCGTCAAGGTCAGCAGCAGTCGCATCAGATTTCCTTCCGCAGTCACAGACAATTGTTTAAAACGAAGCAGCCGTGCCCCAGCGCAGCAGCAATTCCGGGGTTGTCCCCTGATAGACCGATGGCGCCACGGTCAACGTCACGGGCAGGTCGCTGCGGCCGGACCCCACCGGGAACACCACGCGTTGCGCACCGCTGACCTCAAGCGCCTCAAAATGACCCGGCGCAGCGCGTAGCGCCAGGCGCACAGGCCAGGCGGCACCAGGCTGGGGCCTCAAGCGCAGCTCACCGGTGCTGGCCACGGCCTGCAGGTCGACCACCAGCGTGTTGCGCTCCCAGAACTGAAGCACGATGGAGATGGGCGCGGCGGCCGGCAAGGTCACCTCCAGTTCGCGCACCGGTACCGGCGCGGGCGGCACAGCCGCCTGCCAAGGCAAGTGGGAGCGCATCGGCGCGCAGCCCCCCAGAAGCAGCGGAGCGAGCAGCAGCGGCAGCAGTCGGGTCAGGCGTTGCATGGGCGCTACCATACGCGAACGCAGCAGGCGGCGGAAACGGCAGCGAACCGGCCCCTCGTACTACAATGGCGCATGCAAAACACCGCCCCGATTGCTGGCAACGCGTTGACTGCGCCCTTCAATTTCAAACGCTGGATCGATGAGCACCGGCACCTGCTCAAGCCCCCCGTGGGCAACAAGCAGGTCTTCCGGGACAGCGAATTCATCATCATGGTGGTGGGTGGCCCCAACTCGCGCAGCGACTTCCACGTCGACCCGGGCGAGGAGTTCTTCTACCAGCTCGAAGGCGACATGGTCCTGCGCACGGTGCAGGGCGGGCGCGTCATCGACCTGCCCATCCGCGAGGGCGAGATCTTCCTGCTGCCGCCCAACGTGCCGCATTCGCCCCAGCGCCAGGCCAATACGGTGGGCCTGGTCATCGAACGCCAGCGCAGGCCAGGCGAGCAGGACGGCCTGCAGTGGTACTGCAGGCAGTGTGACCACCTGCTGCACGAAGCGTTCTTCGCGCTGACGAACATCGAAACCCAGTTCCCGCCGGTGTTCCAGCAGTACTACGGCAACGTCGACCACCGCACTTGCAAGCACTGCGGCACGGTTGACCCGGTCCCGGGCGGCCGCAGCGCGTGACAGCCCAGGCCGGCCCGCTGGCGCGCCTGTGCCTGGACCCGGCCTCGGGCCAGGAGGTCTGCATCGATTTCGGGGCCGGCACCAGCCTGGCCATCGAGCTGGACTTCGACGGCCCGCAACCGCGCCACTTCGCCGCGCCCGCAGCCACGGCCCGCCCGTATGTCGTAGGGACCTTCGACGGCGACGTGCGTCGCGGCGCCAGCTGCAACTGCCACAGTATTACGCTGGTGCCCCACTGCAACGGTACGCACACCGAGAGCGCCGGACACCTGACCACGCGCAGCCAGCCCCTGCACCGCTTCGTGCCCACCGCGCCACTGCCCGCGCTGCTGCTGAGCCTGACGCCGGAAGTGGCCGCGCCCGATGGCGAAGACAGCTTGCCGCTGCCCCAGCCCGGTGACCGGCTCGTCACAGCCGCCGCGCTGCGCGCCGCCTGGCCCGCCACCCTGCCCTTTGCGCCGCGCGCGCTGCTGATCCGCACGCTGCCCAATATGGCGAGCAAGCGCTGTCACGACTACTCGGGCGAAAACCCCGCCTACCTGTCGCGCCAGGCCGTGACAGAGCTGGTTGGCCGCGGCATCGAGCACCTGGTGCTAGACCTGCCCTCGCTCGACCGCTCGCAGGATGAAGGCCGGCTCACGGGCCATCGCTTGTTCTTTGGCCTGCCGGCGCACAGCACCGACCTGGCGGACGCTACGCGTGCCCAGTGCACGATCACGGAATTCGCCTTCATGCCCGACACGCTCGCCGATGGCGCCTATGCCCTGCAGCTGCAGCTGCCCGCCTTCGCGGGGGATGCCGTGCCCTCGCGTCCGATCCTCTTTCCGCTGGTGACGCCATGAGCCTCGATCCGCTCCTCACACAGGCCCGGCTTCTGGATGCGGCCGATCCGCTGGCCCCGTTGCGCGCGCGCTTCGCCCTGCCGCGCGATGCCCAGGGCGAGCCGCTGACTTACCTCTGCGGCCACTCGCTGGGCCTTGCGCCGCTGGATGCGCGCCGCCTCATCGAAGAAGAGCTGGATGACTGGGCCAACCTGGGCGTGGAAGGCCATCACCGCGCCCGCCGCCCGTGGATCGGCTATGCCGAACTGCTGCAGGACGGGCTCGCGCAGCTGGCCGGTGCGCGCCGCGACGAAGTGGTCGCGATGAACTCGCTGACAGTGAACCTGCACCTGATGATGGCGAGCTTCTATCGCCCGCAGGGCAAGCGCATCGCCATCGTCGTGGAAGAAGGCGCGTTCTCCTCGGACCGCCATGCCGTGGTGTCGCAGATCCAGTGGCACGGGCTCGACCCCGCGCAGGCGCTGACCGAGCTCGCCCCGCCCCGGGGTCAGGACCTCATCGACGAATCCCAGCTCACCGAGCTGCTGGCCGCACGCGGCGACGAGGTGGCGCTGGTGCTGTGGCCCGGCGTGCAGTACCGCACGGGCCAGGCCTTTGACCTGGGCCGCATCACGGCTGCCGCGCACCGGGCCGGCGCGCACTGCGGCTTTGACCTGGCCCATGGCATGGGCAACCTGCCCCTGGCCTTGCATGACGATGGCGCCGACTTCGCCGTGTGGTGTGGCTACAAGTACCTCAACGGCGGTCCCGGCGCGCTCGCCGGGGCCTTCGTCCACGACCGCCACGCACGCTCGACGCTGCCGCGACTGGCCGGCTGGTGGGGCCACGATCCGGCATCGCGCTTCCGCATGGAGCCCGGCTTCGTCCCCGCCCCCGGCGCCGGCGGCTGGCAGGTCAGCAACCCACCAATCCTCTCTGCCACGCCGCTGCTGGCGTCATTACAGCTGTTTGCAGAGGCGGGGCTGCCCGGGCTGCAGGCCAAGTCACGTGCCCTCACGGCCTTCCTGGAGGCGGCGCTGCGCGAGCGCTACGCGCAGGCCCTGGAAGTCGTGACCCCGGGGCGTCCCGAGGCGCGTGGCTGCCAGCTGTCGCTGCGCGTTCGAGCCGGTCGCGAAAAGGGCCGCAAGGTCATCGCCAGCCTGGAGGCCCAGGGCATCGTCGCCGACTGGCGCGAGCCCGACATCGTGCGCGTCGCGCCCGTGCCGCTCTACAACCGCTTCGAAGATGCCGCGCGTCTGGTCGCCGGCCTCGACGTGGCGCTGGCCGCGCCATGAACGGCACCGGCATCCTGGGCGGCGGACCGGCTGGCCTGCTCATGGCGATCCTGCTGGCCCGCCGGGGCGAGCAGGTCTGCGTCTACGAGCGCAGGCCCGATCCGCGCACGGCGCGGGCCGAGGCGGGTCGCTCTATCAACCTGGCCATGGCGGCCCGCGGGCTGCGGGCCCTGGAAGCAGCCGGCGTGCTTCCGCGGCTGCGGGAGCTGCTGGTGCCGATGCGCGGTCGCATGCTGCATGCACCCGATGGGACGCAGCAGTTCAGTGCCTACGGGCAGGACGAGCGCGAGGCGATTTTCTCCATCTCGCGCAGCGACCTCACGCGCTGTCTGGTCGAGGCCGCTGCCGAAGAGCCCGGCATCACGCTGCGTTTTGAACAGCGCTGCCTGGGCCTGGACGCGGCCGGTGAACCCCTGCTGCGCGATGAACCCAGCGGCAAGGAATACGCCGGCACCGCAGCGCGCTGGATCGGTGCCGATGGCGCAGGCTCCGTGCTGCGCCATGCGTTACGCGACGATGGGCAGCTGGCCTTCCACGAAGACCTGCTCGATCACGACTACAAGGAACTCACCCTTCCGGCGCGCGACGGCCGGCCCGTCTTGGCCCTGGAAGCCCTGCACATCTGGCCGCGTGGCGGCTTCATGCTCATCGCGCTGCCCAACGCCGACAGCAGCTTCACCGCCACGCTGTTCCTGCCACGCGAGGGCGCGGTGAGCTTTGCGTCGCTGCGCGACACGGCCACAGTGCGGGCGTTCTTCGAGCGTGAGTTTGCCGATGCCGTGCCGTTGATTCCGGCCCTGGACGCCGAGTTTGCCGCCCACCCACAGGGCCGTCTGGGCACCGTGTATGCGGAGCCCTGGAACCTGGGCGAACGCATGCTGCTGCTGGGCGATGCGGCCCACGCCATCGTGCCCTTTCACGGCCAGGGCATGAACTGCGCCTTCGAGGATTGCCGCGTGTTGGCAGGCTTGCTGGAAGACGACGCCCAGGGCGATGCGTTTGAGCGCTTCAGCGCGCTGCGCAAGCCCGATGCCGATGCCATCGCGCAGATGGCGCTGGAGAATTACACCGAGATGCGCGAGGCAGTGCGTGACCCGCGCTTCCAGCTGCAAAAACAGCTGTCACTGGAACTGGAGCGGCGCTTCCCGACGCAGTTCATTCCGCGCTATTCGATGGTGATGTTCCACGACGAGATCCGCTACAGCGCGGCGCTGTCGCGCGGCCAGCGGCAGCAGCAACTGCTGGATGAGCTGACGCCCATCGGGGCGGATGGCGCGCTGCCGACGCTGGCAGAAATCGACTGGACCCTGGCTGCGCAGCGTATCGCCGCGCTGCCCCCGCACTAGCGGCGCTCCAGCACCAGGAAGGTCATGTCGCAGGCGTTGCGCTCGTCGGCCGCACGACGCGTGCTGCGCGACACCTCGCGCCACTGCGACTCAGGCAAGGCCGGGAAATGCGCGTCGCCATCCAGGGTCATGTGCAGGCGAGTAAGGTGCACGCGTTGCGTGCGCGGCAGCGCCAGCTCATAGAGCGCTGCCCCGCCAATGATCATCAGTTCCGGCACATCGCCCGCCAGCGCAAAAGCCTCCTCGAGCGAATGCACGACTTCGATGCCCGGTACGCTGAACGCGGCCGAACGGGTAAGCACCAGGTTGCGACGACCCGGCAGCGGCCTGCCAATGGCCTCGAAGGTCTTGCGACCCATCAGCACCGGACTGCCCAGGGTCACCGACTTGAAATGCTGCAGGTCGGCCGGCAAATGCCAGGGCATGCCGTTGTCACGGCCAATGACGTTGTTCTCGGTCGCAGCGACCACCGCGGTCAGCAGCATGAGCGGCTAAATCTCCACCTGGGTGACCAGCGAGATAACGCGCCGCTCAGGCATGCGGAAGAACTCCGAGGCCTGCGTGCTGCGCCGCTGCAGCCACGCAAAGATGCGGCCGCGCACGCCCCGGTAGCCGCCCCGGGTGCGCGGCACCACCAGATGCCAGCCGACAAAGAACGAGCAGTCATCGACAAAGAGCTTGAGCCCGCGGCCACGCGCCTGTTTCAGCGCCTCGCTGACATCGGGCGTTTCCATATAGCCGAAGCGCGCCCGCAGGATGGTGACATCCGGCAGCAGGTGTTCGATGCGCACGCGGTCGGCCGGATCCTGCCGCGGCGTTCGCGCGATCTCCAGGTTCAGGATGACCACCTGCTCGTGCACGATGTGGTTGTGCTCGAGGTTGCGCAGCAGCGCGGTGGGAACGTACTTGGTAGAGCTGGTCAGGAACACGGCCGTGCCCGGCACGCGACGCGCATCCTGGATCAGCGCCCCCAGCTTATCGAGGGGAATGGCCTCGGCCGCCAGGGCCTTGCGCAGCTGCACCCGGCCATTTCGCCAGATCATGAACACGACAAACAGGAACGAGGACAGCAGGATCGGCACCCAGGCGCCTTCGGCAATCTTGGCGAGATTGGCTGCCAGAAACGTCATGTCGATCAGCGACAGCGGCAGGAACACCAGCACCAAGCGCCAGCGCGGCCATTTCCAGGCCGTAGCGGCAAGGAAACAACCCAGAATTGTCGTGATACTCATCGTACCTGCCACGGCCGCACCATAGGCACCGGCCAGGGCAGCCGATGAGCCGAAGGCAATGACAAACAGGGCCACCGCAACCATCAACACACTGTTGACGATCGGCACATAAATCTGACCTTCTTCCGTTTCAGAGGTCTGTAGCACGCGCACGCGAGGCAGGAAGTCCAGCTGCACGGCCTGACGGGTCATCGAAAAGGCACTGGTAATGACGGCCTGCGAGGCGATCACCGTCGCGGCAGTAGCCAGGATGACCATCGCCGGCAGCGTTGACTCGGGCACCAACGCAAACAACAGCTGCGAAGGTTTGCCGGGGTGCGCCAGCAGATAGGCACCCTGGCCAAAATAATTGAGCAACAAGGCCGGCCAGACCATACCAAACCAGGCCACGCGCACTGGCCCTCGGCCGAAATGTCCCATGTCGGCATACAGGCCCTCGCCGCCGGTGAGCGTCAGGAAGACGCTGCCGATGACCGCAAAGGCCACGCCAGGATGAGCCACCAGCATGCGCACGGCCCAGAGAGGATTCAGGGCCTGCAGTACTGACGGGTTGGCCCACAGCGCGAAGCCGCCCGTGACGCCCAGTGTCAGGAACCAGATCACCATGATGGGCCCGAAGAGGCTGCCCACCTTGGCCGTCCCATAGCGCTGGATCGAGAACAACAGCACCAGCACCACGAGCGTGACCGGCACGATCGACTCGCTCATGCCTTCGTCGAGCAAGGACAGGCCTTCCACGGCACTCATGACCGAGATGGCCGGCGTAATCAGGGCATCGCAGTAGTACAGCGCAGCACCCATCACGGCGAGGACCACCAGATGACGACTCCAGCTACCCACAGAGGTCATCTGCCGCTGCACCAGGGCAAACAGCGACAGGATGCCGCCCTCGCCCTGGTTGTCGGCCCGCAGGATGAGCACCACGTACTTGAGCGTGACGAGGACCAGCAAGCTCCAGAACACCATCGACAGGACCCCGAGCACGGTGGCGGGCTCAAGTTCCCCGCCCTCCGACGCCGCGCCCAGAGCCGTAGTCAGCGCGTACAGCGGGCTCGTCCCGATGTCCCCATACACAATGCCCAGCGCACCCACCACGGCCGTAGCGGTAATGGGTTTGCTGGCGCCACCTGACTGGGCTGACATCGGTTTGAGTTCCCTGCCGGCCTAGCGGCGCGCCGTCTTCTTGGCGCGCTTGGCTACTTTCTTCGCGGCCTTTTTAGCGACCTTTTTGGCGGCCTTTTTCGCAGCCTTCTTGCCGGCGGCCTTCTTGGCAGCCTTCTTGGCTACTTTCTTCGCCGCCTTCTTGGCGACCTTCTTGCCACGCTTGGCGGCAGCGGTCTTGCCCGCAGCGCGCTTCTTCTTCTTGGGCTTCGGGCGCTTGGCCGGGAAGAGCATCGTGCCGCGGCACTTGGGCGAGCCACAGCGACAGGCATAGATCTCGTCGACGTTCGGCGGATCGTTCTTGTCGCGGCCGATCTGGTAGTCGTAGCCCAGCTCTTCGCCCTTCTGGATGTCCTTGATGGCGTCGATGTACACGCGGCTCTTCTCGACCGTGGACTCGCAGTTCTCATCACAGGAGTGATTGATGAAGCGCGCCTCGTTGCCACCCACGCCGCCGTCGATCACCGTCTTGCGGTCGACGATGAACAGGAAGGTGTGGTTGTCGTTCACGTCATAGCCTTCGTAACGGGCGTCGGCTTCGGCCCAGGTCACGCGGTCACCCACGTATTCGCTGATGCGCGTGCCCTTCGGGATGAACTGGCGGGCAAAGCAGCCCTTGCCATGCACCTTGGAATTGCGCACCGCGTACCACGGGTTCGGCTGGTACGGATCCGGCGCGGTCTTGACCACTTTGGCCTTCTTGCTTGCGGTTGCCATGGTCAGACTGCCACCGAGGCCCGGATCGCCGCGTGAGATTGATAATTCATGAACTGAAAGTCCTCTGCTTGATAGTCAAACACTGTCTGCGGCCGACGCGTGATCTGCAGCCGGGGTGCCGGCAAGGGTTCACGTGACAACTGCAGGTCCGCCTGCTCGAGATGATTGAGGTACAGGTGGCAATCGCCCCCCGTCCAGATGAATTCGCCGGGTTCCAGGTCGCACTGCTGCGCCACCATGTGGGTGAGCAGCGCGTAGGAGGCGATGTTGAACGGCACGCCCAGGAACACATCGGCGCTGCGCTGGTAGAGCTGGCAGGAGAGCCGGCCACCGGCGACATAGAACTGGAACAGCACATGGCAGGGCAGTAGCGCCATGCGCTCGAGCTCGCCCACGTTCCAGGCGCTCACCACCATGCGGCGGGAGTCGGGGTTACTGCGCAGGGTGTCGATCAGCGTGGTCATCTGGTCGATGAGGCGGCCGTCGCCAGCCTGCCAGGCACGCCACTGCTTGCCATACACGGGACCCAGCTCGCCCTCGGCGTCGGCCCATTCGTCCCAGATCGTCACGCCGTGCTCGCGCAGGTAGCGCGTGTTGGTGTCGCCGCGCAGGAACCACAGCAACTCATGCACCACCGACGGCAGGTGGACCTTCTTGGTGGTGACGAGCGGAAAGCCTTCGGCCAGGTCAAAGCGCGCCTGCCAGGCAAACAGCGACAAGGTGCCGGTACCCGTGCGATCGGCCTTGCGGACACCGCGCTCGCGCACGGCCCGCAGCAGCTCAAGGTAGGCCTTCACCGAGTCGCCGTCCGGTTACCCGAGGCCTGCGGCCGCAGCGCGGCCAGCGCCATCAGGACAAGGCCCGCCGCCAGCATTGGCAGCGTCAGCACCTGCCCCATGGTCAGCCAGCCACCGGCCAGATAGCCCAGCTGCGCATCGGGCTCGCGCACGAACTCGATGAGGAAACGCACGACGCCATACCAGGCCAGGCCCAGGCCAATCACCGCGCCGCGCGAGCGCGGCCGTGACGAGAACCACCACAGCAGCACGAACAGCAGCAGGCCTTCGAGCGCGCCCTCGTAGAGTTGCGAGGCATGCCGCACAAGTGGCGGCTCGCCGGCCGCACCGGGCACCAGGAAACCCCAGGCCGACTCCGTGGGGGCACCCCAGAGCTCGCCGTTGATGAAGTTGCCAATGCGGCCGGCCAGGATGCCCAGGCCCGGCAGCGGTGCCGTGAAATCCAGCACGTCCAGCGCATTGCGCGACCGACGCCAGGCAAACAGCGCAAGGCTCGTGATGACCCCGATGAGCGCGCCATGGAAGGACATGCCGCCCTGCCAGATCTTGACCGGATACCACGGATCCAGCTGCCAGTAGGCGGTGCCATAGAACAGCACATAACCAATGCGGCCACCCAGGATCACGCCCAGCATCGCCCAGAACACCAGGTCGTCGACGTCATCGCCGTTCCAGGTGCTGCCGGGCTGCGCCGCACGTCGCCGCGCCAGCCACCAGGCCGTCGCGAACCCGATGACATACATGATCCCGTACCAGTGCACCTGCACGGGCCCCAGGTGCAGGGCGACGGGATCGATCTGTGGGTAGCGCAGCATGACGGGATTCTAGCGGGTTACCCGGCAGAACACGGTCTTGAGGTACCGCGTCTCGGGAATCGCCGGGTGCATCGGGTGGTCGGGCGACTGGCCGCCGAACTCCAGGATCTGCGCGGTGCGGCCCAGCGTGGTGGCTGCGGCCTGGATGAGCGTGGGCAGCGCATCCTGCGACAAGTGGAAGGAGCAGGAGCAGCTCACCAGGATGCCGTCGTCGCCCAGCAGGCGCATGGCCAGCTGGTTCAGGCGGCGATAGGCCGCCTCGCCCTGCGGCTGGTCTTTCTTGCGCTTGATAAAGGCCGGCGGGTCGACGATGACGACGTCATAGCGTTCGCCCTGCTCGTGCAGCTGCGCCAGCACGTCAAAGGCATCGCCGCGGTGCGTGGCCAGTTCCAGGCCGTTGGCCGCCGCATTCTTCAGCGCCCAGTCCAGGGCCGGCTGCGACGAGTCCACGCAGGCCGCACTGCCTGCGCCCTGGCGCAGCGCCGTGAGCGCCCAGCCGCCCACATAGCTGCAGACGTCCAGCACGCGCGCGCCCTGCGGCAGGTAGCGGCGCAGGCGCTCGCGGTTGGCCGCCTGGTCGTAGAACCAGCCGGTCTTCTGGCCCTCGGCGAGCGGTGCCTGCAGCTGCAGCCCGGCTTCCACCACATCGAGGTGATCGGGCATTTCGCCGATGGCCACATCGACCTGGCGCGGCAGCTTTTCAAGGTCACGGGCGGAGCTGTCGTTCTTCCAGACCAGCACGCGGGGCGCGAGCACTTCCTGGATGGCGGCCTCGAGCATCGGGCGCAACGTGTCCATGCCCAGGGTCGCGATCTGGCCCACCAGCACATCGCCGTAGCGGTCGATCACCAGGCCCGGCAGGCCGTCGGACTCGCCAAATACGAGCCGGTAGCAGTCGCCGCTGTAGATCCGCTGCCGCAGGGCCAGCGCCGTGCGCAGGCGCTTGACGAACAGCGCGTGGTTCACGGGCGCGAACTCATCGCGGCTGAGCAGGCGCGCGCAGATCAGCGCATGCGGATTGACGCAGGCATAGCCCACGAACTGGTCACGGCTGTTGTGCACGCGGGCCAGGGCGCCCGGCACGAAGCTGGTCAGCGGCAGGGCTTCGTTGTCGACCTCATTCGAGAAGACCCACAAGTGACCAGCGCGCAGGCGCTTGTCCTCGTTGCGCTTGAGTCGCAGGACAGGCAGCGAGGAAGCAGGAGATCCGGTCATCGTGGGTGTATCGCTGATTACGTATAGTGGCGCGCATTCTACTGCAAGACCGGTATCCCCATGACCAATGCGCTGGCCGGGCAAACCAGCCCCTACCTCGAGCAGCACGCCAACAACCCGGTGGACTGGTATCCCTGGGGACCGGAGGCGCTGTCTGCTGCACGTGCGACAGGCAAGCCGATCCTGCTGTCGATCGGCTATTCGGCCTGCCACTGGTGCCATGTCATGGCACACGAGTCCTTCGAGCACGAACCCACCGCAGCAGTGATGAACGCGCTGTTCATCAACATCAAGGTCGATCGGGAAGAGCGCCCGGACCTGGACCGCAT